>JAFGAX010000089.1 GCA_016933415.1 bacterium | reverse complement strand
GCGTGGTGGTTTCATCGGCGTGATCCACGGTACGCAACGAGCACAGAAGGTGATCCTTCTCCTGGCCGTGCGTGGCGCCCGCGGCGGTTTCGTCATAGGGTTTGTCCCCGGTGTCTGTCGGCGGAGGAGAAAGCGAAGTCGGCGCAGCCGTATCGGGTTCCTCCAGCGGACCGGCGAGAATCACCGTGCGCCGGGCCGGTTTGGCCGTTACGCCCGGCAATGGCGACGGCGAAAATTCTTCCTCCTGAACTTCCGTAACGGGTTCGGGGATGGAACAATCCGGAATCGACGCCCTGGCGCGAATGGCCCGGTCGATCCGCCCAGCCATTTCCTCATCCTGCCCCAGGGGAACGATGTAGGCCCGGATGCCGGTGAGTTCTTCATCCCGGCGGACAGGCCGCATCTCCAGGTCACTGAAACGAAGTTCGGGTAGTTGCGCAACCGACATGGTATTGACTTCCACCGTGTCCGTTAATTGCGGCGGGGGGCGATTGGAACGGGCCATTCGCACCTCCACCCGGAAATCGAACTCGTCCGGACGATCCGGTAAACGGTGAATCGTCACACGGGCGGCCCGAAGGATGTTCTGCGTGGTGTTTTCCCGGAAATAGAAAAAGTTGGAGGCATCTTTGCGCCACAGCGCCTCCAGGCCGTGCCCGCCGGAAACGGCGAAGGTGGTAATCACGCCGTCCCGCCGATCCTGGCGGTCGATGGAAAACCCGTATTTCCTGAGTACATCGCAGGACGTATTCCAGAGATCGCGGAAATTCCGTTCCGCCTGGGTAGCCGGTTCGCGCTCGATGGGCTTGGTGTACATCGGTTCATTACAGCCGGCGCAGAAAACCATCACCAGGAAAAATCCGCATATTCTTCGCGGAACAAAAAATGCCCTTTGCGGCCAGGCGCGTTTGGTTTCGGGTGAATTGTATCCTACGTTTTTCATAGCGAGTCGTGTCCGGAATGGTTCCGGACACCCTATCGTTCAGGCAAGCGCCCGTCGGGTGGCCGATATGGCCGTCTGTCGGGCCGCTTTTTTTGGCTATTTCTTCGTTTTTCGTTTCGTCGCCGAGGGGGC
>JAFGAX010000088.1 GCA_016933415.1 bacterium | reverse complement strand
CCGGTTTCGAGTCCGCGACGGTTCCCAGAAAACTGCGCACCGTCCTGGGCAGGCCCCAGATGTGCACGGGAAAGACCAGACCGACGATCGAAGAAGGTGGAATCGTCCTGTTTTCCTTCCGGCATGAAGGAATTGAAATCAGTTCCGCGCCGCCGATGGCCTGGCCGAGTGTTCGGGCGGCCCACAGGGAGTTGCCGGTGCCGGAATAATAATAGAGGAAGTTCGACATGGAAGCTCCTTGTTCATCGTCCGGAGGGGGCTTTGCAGTGGTTACGTCAAAATATTGATTTTGTTGCGGATTGTCAAGGAGGGAAATGGTATCGACTCCGGGGTCGACCCCGGAGTCGAAAATGCGACTACCGGGCCCGGCGGTCCTCGATGACCGAGAGTTCGGAGTGGTGCTTGATGGTGCGGGCCTGAACGATGAAAATCACTTCCTCCGCAATATTGGTGGAGAGGTCTGCGATGCGCTCGATGTTCTTGCTGGCCAGGACCAAAGCCAGAGACCGGGACACGGATTCGGGCCCCGGATGCGGCAGTCGAAGGACTTCCTTGAAAATCGCGTCGTCCATTGCGTCCACCTCGTCGTCCTTCAGGCAGACCAGACGGGCGCGGTCGGCGTCGCCTTCCACGAATGCGGCCAGGCTTTCGGACACCATGCCGAGGGCGATTTTGGCCATGGCCGGGATGCGGTTTATGGGCGGCACGGCCTCCGTTCCGATCAGGGACTTGGCGTATCCCGCGATATTGACGGAGTGGTCGCCCATGCGCTCGAGGTCGTTGTTGATTTTCATGGCCGCCATGATGAAGCGGAGGTCCGCGGCCAGGGGCTGCTGCAGGGCCAGGAGCTTCAGGCAATCGTCGTCGATGTCCATTTCCATCCGGTTGATCACGTCATCCATCCGGAACACCTCGTCCGCCAGGCCGGCGTCGCGGAGCATGAATGACCGGATCGATTTTTCGATGGATTCCTCCACCGACCGGCTCATGGTGGTCAGTTTTTTCTTCAGTTCCTGGAGCTGTTCGTGAAAATGCCTTTCCATCGGTTCCCCTTTATGCGGTTTCAGCCGGGCCGTCAGAAGCCCGCTTTGAAGTCGAAAACCGGCACCTGGCGGTCGGGAGTCGATTATCCGAACCGGCCGGTGATGTAATCCTCGGTTTTTTTCTCTTTCGGATTGGTAAAGATTCTCTTTGTCTCGTCGAATTCAACCAGCTCGCCGAGGTAGAAGAATGCGGTCGTGTCGGACACCCGGGCGGCCTGCTGCATGTTGTGCGTGACGATGATGATGGTGTAGTCCTTCTTCAGCTCGAAGATCAGCTCTTCGATTTTCTGTGTGGCCAACGGATCGAGCGCGGAGGCCGGCTCGTCCATGAGCACGATTTCCGGCCTGACGGCCAGCGCGCGGGCGATGCACAGCCGCTGCTGCTGGCCGCCGGAGAGATCCATGGCGGACTTGTCGAGCCTGTCCTTGACCTCATTCCACAGGGCCGCGGCCCTCAGGCTTTCCTCCACGCGCTGCGCGACGGCCGAGGGGTTCCGCTCCCCGTGTATGCGCAGGCCGTAGGCCACGTTGTCGAATATCGACTTGGGGAAGGGATTGGATTTCTGGAACACCATGCCGACCTTGCGGCGCAGGTCGACGACGTCCACATCCTTGTTGTAGATGTCCACGCCGCCGAGCAGGACCTTGCCCTCGACACGCGTGCCGGGGATGATGTCGTTCATCCGGTTGAGCGACCGGAGAAAGGTGGACTTTCCGCATCCGGAGGGCCCGATGAAGGCCGTGACCCGGTTCCGTTCCACGTCCATCGATATGGACGTGAGCGCCTGATAATTCCCGTAATAGAATGAAAAATCGCGAGTGACCAGTTCAATGGGGTTCGTCGGATTCGGCATGTTCGGCATCCTATAATCGTTTGTATTTTTTCCGGAACCGGTACCGGATATAGACGGCTGCGGCATTCATGATCAAAATCAGACCGATGAGGACCGCGGCGGTGCCGTAGGCGATGGGCCGGACCTTCACGATGGCATGGTGCTGGGTGGCCATGATGAACAGGTGGTAGGGCAGGGCCATGAACTGGGTCGTCAGGACCTTGGGGAAGGAAGGCAGGAGGGGCCAGAAGAAGGCGGCGCCCGTGAACAGGATGGGCGCGGTTTCGCCCGCGGCCCGGGCCAGTCCCAGAATGGTGCCCGTGAGCATGCCCGGCACGGCGTAGGGGAGCACATTGGTCCGGATGGTCTGCCATTTGGTGGCGCCCAGGGCCAGCGCGCCCTCCCGGTAGGACATCGGCACGGTTTTCAGCGCTTCCTCGCTCGCGGTGATGGTCCAGGGCAGGGTCAGCAGACCGAGCGTCAGGCCGCCGGCGAGCACGGAGAGTCCGATCTTGAGAATCATGATGAACAGTGTGAATCCGAACAGGCCGTACACGATGGACGGCACGCCGGACAGGTTGCGGATGGCGATCCGGATGACGCGCACCAGGCGGTTCTGTGCCGCGTATTCGTTCAGGTAGATCGCTGCGAACAGGCCCGTGGGCACGGCAAATACCACGGTGACCAGGCTGACCCAGAAAGTGCCCACGATGGCGGGCCATATGCCGCCCTCGGTCATGCCCTTTCTCGGCTTGGATGTGATGAATTCCCAGGAAAGAATACCGGATCCCTTGGAGAAGATGTCGTAGAGAATGACGACCAGGACCAGGATGACGAAGACGGTGGCGGCGATGAGAATGCCGAATCCCAGCTTCTCCTGCCATTTGCGGATTCTTGCGTTCATGCGCCTCCCATCCGCCTGCGGACCCGCTGGAGGATGATGTCCGAGACGAGATTGACGGCGAAAGTCATGAGGAACAGGAAGAATGCGATCACGAACAGGGAGTGAAAGTGGGTGCTCCCCTGAACCGTCTCGCCGAGCTCGATGGCGATGGTCGCGGTCATGGTCCGGACCGGATCGAGAAAACTATGCGGCATGGCCGGCGCGTTGCCGCAGGCCATGAGCACGGTCATGGTCTCTCCGATGGCCCGGCCCATGCCGAGCATGACGGACGCGACGATTCCGGACAGGGCCGCCGGAATCGTGACCCGCATCAGAGTCTGCCAGCGCGTGGCGCCCAGCGCGAGGGATGCGTTTTTCAGCTCCTGCGGAACCGAGACGATGGCGTCCTCGGACACGCTCATGATGGTCGGCAGGGCCATGATGGCCAGCAGGATGCTTCCATTGACCCCGTTCAGCCCGTTCCCGGTGTGGAATACCTTCGCGAGCAGGGGGCCCAGGACCACGAGTCCGAAGAATCCGACGACCACGGAGGGGATGCCGGCCAGGATTTCGATCACCGGCTTTACGATTTCGCGCACTTTCGGAGGCGCCACGTCGGCGATATAAGCGGCGCAGGCGATCCCCAAAGGGACGGCCAGGATCAGTGCGCCGACGGACACCATGAGGGTGCTGACGATGAGCGCCAGTATGCCGTATGATTCCCGCACGGGCGAAGTCGGATCCCACTCCGCGGATAGGAACCATTCGCCGAGGGGGACGCGTTTCAGGGCCGGCCATCCCTCGGTGAACAGCATGGAGAAAATGGCGATAAGAACAACCACGGCAAACAGGCCGTTCGCGAGAAAGAAGGCTTCGATGGCCTTCTCTTTGAAACGACGCCAGGCCCGGATCCGTCCGACCCTGCCTGTTTCCGCTGATTGCACGGTGTTCAAGATCATCCCTTCCATGCGATAACGGCCAGGGCCGTCGAGGTCAATATCGAAACGATCATCGTAATACGTCCGGCTCTGGAAAGGCTGTCACGGTATCGAATTGCAAAAAAGGCGCAAACAACAGCCGATACCAGTGAAACGACAATCAGGCCCAATGTGTTCCCCCAGGCGACGAAAACCAGGAGCAGGGCGAGTGAATACTGAAACAGGCGGTCCGCCGCTTTATTGAATGACATCGGTCCATTTCCCTGTTTGAAATGCCCGGCGGGATACCGGCCCCCTGAAAAAGGGTCCCCGGTATCCCGCCGGACGGTGAAGGAGGCGTTAGAAGCCCGCTTTTTTATTGTTTTCGAGAGACTTGCCCGCCACCGGATAGAATCCCTCTTCCTGCACGATTTTCTGGCCTTCGGGCCCGAGTTCGAATGCGATAAAGTTCTTTACGGCGCCTTTCGGTTTGCCGCTGGTGTACTGGTACAGCGCGCGGGCGATCGGGTACTGCCCGCTTTTGACGTTTTCAGCGACCAGCGGGCTCACGGGCGAGGACTTGGCGTTCTTTGCCACCTCGAGGACCTTGATGCCGGGCAGGACCTGATGGTTCTCGCCGAACAGGTAACCGACGCCGACGTATCCGATGGCGCCCTTGTCGGCTTTCACGCCTTCGAGGATCTGGGCGTTTCCGTTCATCTGCTTCATCTTGGCCGAGTAGTTCTTGTTGTTCAGGATGAATTCCTGGAAGAACACGTAGGTGCCTGAGCTGGGCTGGCGTCCATACAGAGAGACGGGCAGGTTCGGGCCGCCGACTTCCTTCCAGTTCCCAATTTCACCGCGGTAAATCGCGCCGATCTGGGCGTTGGTCAGGGACTTCACCGGATTCGACTCGTTCACGATGACGGACAGGGCGTCGACCGCGATCGCGATTTCGACCGGAATCACGCCGTTTTCCTTGGCGGCCGTGTATTCCTTCTCCTTCATATCGCGGGACGCATTGGCCACGGGCACCTGACCCTGGATCAGGGCGGCAATGCCCACGCCGCTGCCGCCGCCGGTCACGGCGATGGCCGTTTCCGGGTGCTTTTCCATGTAGGCTTCAGCCAGGCGCTGGGCCAGGTTCACGATGGTATCGGATCCCTTGATCTGGATCATCTGCTGGGACGCTGCCGGACTGGCCAGGCTGAGGCCTGCCGCGAGCGCGAGTATCGTCATTCTTTTCATGTGTGTCTCCTTCTTTGTTTTTCTTGAGATGACTCAGGACTCGGTGATGATTTTACCCGAGTTGAAATTGAACCACATCGTCAGCCGGGCGGTGATGTCCGAATCCTTGCCCTCGGCGGCGTAGTTCTTGATGATCACGTTGGGCATGATGTGCATGGCGCCCTTTGATACATAGTCGAGCCCGAAGAACATCTGGGTGAACTCATCGTCCGTGCCGGACGTCAGCTTGCCCTTGGCGTCGTCGAATTTCGTGAAAAGCGCGTCCCCGGTGTTCGGATCGAACAGGTCGTAGCGGGCGAAAACCTTGAGCCGCGGGATCGGGGTGATCCAGGAACCGAACAGGGAGTATCCGAATTTTGCCACATCCGCCGCAGTTTTCTGGGTGATCTTGTATTTTTTGGCGGTGCTGTCGTATTGGGTGGAGACGTTCTCGATACCCGATTCGACATTGGTCCGCTGGAAGGCTTCCAGGCCGACCGAGAAGCTGGGCCTGCTGAGGCCGATCATGCCCTTGAGCGTCATGTACGAGTCGGATCCGGCGTAATCCTTGCCCGCGCTCATGACCGTGGCGGTCTGCGGGTCCGTGGGATCCTGGTTCTCATAATCCGCGTAACCCTCGACGATGAGGCCCTTGACCGGCGTAAGCCAGAGAGCATATCCGACCTTCTTGTAGCGATCGCCTTCCGCCGCGCCGTAGCCGGTGCCGTTCATGACCGTCAGCCAGTGATGCACGTTCGGATGCAGGTCGCCCTTGAGGGCCAGACCCAGATCCGCGGAGGAGCTGATCTTGTTCAGGTCCATGATGGTTTTTTCAACGGCCCGGTATCCCCAGAGATCCTCGGCGTTTTTGAAGGCGTTGGTCTCGGCGATTCCGAGATACAGTTTGTGCTTCGGGATCAGGTTGGACCATTCCAGGTATGCGTGTTTGACGAAGGGGTTGATTTTGGAAGTCGAGCCGTAGGCGTTCGATTCGGATTCGAAACGGACACGCACCTTCAGGTCCGCGTTGATGTTGTTTTCATAGGTGAAATAGACCCGCCGGAGTTGGAAGGCGTTCCGGTCCTGCTCGGAAGCGGTCGCGCTCTTATAATTGTAGTAATAATCCGCGAACACGGTCCCGTTGATCACGGACGTGGACTGTGCCAGTCCCGCGGCCGCGGATCCGAGCGCGATGCAGGCCGCGATCAGTGCGGTGATGCCCTTTGACAACTTCATGTTTCCTCCTGGTTTTTTTTGCTTTTTCGGATTTCCGGTTGTCCGTGCGCCTCGGACTTCCTTTTTCGACGGGTAATATGGCCCGGACGTATTCGGCGGAAATGAGGGAATTGTTAGAAAATTGTGAGCGCAGGGACGGACGGAAAGGCTTGAATTTGGCGAAAAAACGGCTTAAATTACGGAAAATCAGGAGGATTTCAGGAGACAAGCAAGACTGCCCGCAGGGAGGATATTGTATGAATAAACGCAAACCTGTTACCGTCACCGCCCTTTTTCTGGCTGCGTGTATGGCGTTTCTGGCGGTTACACCTGTCAGCGGCAGGGCCGCGGATCCGGACTCCGCGGTTTTCCACCCGTCATTCGGTAGCGTCGTCGACCGGGACGAGAACGCACGGTATTTCATTTTCGGAGATACGGCGTTTTTTATCGCGGCCCGCATGCACCGCGTCTCGGACACGCGGGTTGATATTCACGCAATACGCGATTCCGCGGGCGTCATTCAACTGGCCGTTCTGAAACTGGATAAAATCGGTTTCGACAAGCTCGAACGCGGCATCGCGGCAAGAATCCTTCCCGGGGATTCCGGTGCAGGTCGGCCAAACCGTTTCAATCAGCCCCTGATTCTGATCCGAAAGAGCGAGTGGGAGAAGCGCACCGGAACCCTGAAATGGATTCTCCGGGACGGATCCAGGATCGTGGGCGCGCTGACGGCCGCAAGACCCGATACACTCTCGATCAGGACGCCGGGCGGACTCAGTATCGATATCCCGGACAGCCAGATCGAATCCGTCGCGGCCCTGCCGGGCGTGGCGGCCAAGCGGGGGAGATATCTGGAGAAGGACCCGAACGGATCCCGGCTGTTGTTCGCCCCGACAGGCAGGAATCTCGAGGCCGGGCAGGGTTACTTCGCGGACTATTTCATTTTCTTTCCCACGGTGGCCGTGGGCGTGACGCGGTATTTTTCAGTGAGCGGCGGCATGTCCATCGTTCCGGGCGCCAAGCAGCAGCTGTATTACTTCGCGCCGAAGCTGACCTTCCGGCCGTCCCCGGACCTGGGATTCGGCGCCGGAGTCCTGATTCTGGGCATTCCGGAGGAGGAGGACGTGAAGCTCGGATTCGCGGTGTCCACGATCGGGGGAGAGCAGAGAGCCGTCACCTTCGGCGCCGGGATCCCCATGGGGGAGGGCGGCGGAGGGCATGCGCTCCTGCTGATCGGCGGAGAGATGCAGATGTCGGCCCGGAGCAAGTTCATCACCGAGAACTGGATTTTTACGGGCGGGGACGGGTTTGCGGCGTTCTCCGGCGGCGTCCGGTTTTTCGGGGAGAGGCTGGCCGTGGACCTGGCGTTGATCACCGCAAAGGACCTTCTGGAGAGCGGGGGATTCCCGTTCATCCCCTGGGTGGATTTTTCGGTCGTTTTCGGACACGGGTCGTGAGACGATACACGGCCGGGGATCCGGTTGGAGCTCGAGACGGGTCCATTCCCGGGTTTTCAACCCACGGTTTCAAACGTGGGTGCCGGGAAATACACCGAGACCCCGGAAACCGTTTCAACGGTTTCCCGCTGAGAAACCGATGAATCGGTTTTTTTGAAATTATTGGGGATTTTTACGTCCCACGACTGAAGTCTACCCACGGCTGAAGCCATGGGCTGGGAAACAAATCCTTTGATTTTGGAAATCCGATTTCTTATCTTTCACCAATCGGTACGATCAAAACAGTCCGTATTCCATTGCCAGGGGCTCCCATGTCCGTCATATTCGACAATGAAATCGCGAAGCTGAAAAAACACCTGCTGACGCTCGGCGCAGTGGTCGAGGGCCGCGTGGCCTCGGCCGTGAAGGCCGTGCAGGACCGGGACATGGAGGCGGCCCGAGCGGTCATAGACGGCGACCCGGAAATCGACCGGGGCGAAGTGGACCTCGAGGAGGAATGCCTCAAACTGCTGGCTCTGCACAAGCCCGTGGCCCACGATCTGCGGTT
>JAFGAX010000087.1 GCA_016933415.1 bacterium | reverse complement strand
TTCTCGTGCGCCACTTCGTCGGCCTGAAGATAGAAAAGCCAGTCTCCGGTGCATGCATTCTTCGCGATGTCGGTTTGAACCGCGTTGATCGCGCCCTTCACGAAGTGCCGCTCGTCCCACACCGTCGGGAGGATACGGACCTTGGGATCCCGGATGGACCGGATCGTTTCGAGCGTGGCGTCGTCCGGATCACCCTTGCCGACCGCCACGATGAATTCGTCCACGATCGGGAGAATGGAGGAGATCGATTCCGCGACCGGGTAGTACAGCTTGACCCCGTTCCGGACGAATGAGAAACCGCTGATTTTCATGTATGAACCGATCGGCTAAACCGGAAAAAGTCAGTCTAAAATAAATATTTTTAATATTATTAGCAAATCTTTTTTAAGCGGAACAGCGACTGGATTAGGGGCTGTCCCAAAAGGTTCTTTTTGTCCGCTTACCCGGCGCGGAGGCTCCCGTCTCCGCGCCGGAATCCAACCCGCCGGATCCCTAGCCCCGCAGGGGCAGGAGCCCCAGAGGGGATATGACAAAAGAACGGGGCTGTCCAAACAGGTTCTTTTTAGTTCCCCGTCCAGGATGAAACAAAGGGGACGGGCACCCCGGAGAAACCGGGAACCTCCGGCCCAGCGGCTCCATTCTGGCGGGATGCGGTAAAGACCCATAAAATATCATTTTGGATTGTCTTTTTTTATGTTATATTTCTTGATTATGCGAATGTACCTGAAAATTCTACGATTTCTGAAACCCCACTGGAAGATGATCCTCCTTTCCGTCGGGCTGGCCGTCACGTATGTGACTTTCAACGGCATTTCCCTGTGGGTGTCGGTCGATTTCATTCAGGAACTGTTCGTCCCCACGACCTCCGTTGCGGGCCCGGAAGGCGCGGTTTCCGCAGCGGACGGTGCGTCCGAACCGCAACCCGGGATTCCGTCGGCGGTTGACCGGGCCCGACGGCTCAACCGTCACCTCAAACTGACGGACCGGCTGAAATTCGGCGTTAAAAAACTCCTGGTGCGGCCCGAACGGGAGGACACGCTCAAGCTCGTGTGCCTGGTCATTTTCATCTCCTTCCTGCTGAAAAACACGGCCTTTTATCTCAAGCGGGTGGTGACGCTGTACATTGAACAGCGGGTGGTCACGTCGATTCGGGACCGGGTTTTCCAGTCCATGATGCGCCTTCCGGTGCCCTATTTCGACAACCGGCATTCCGGAACCCTGAATTCCGTCATTTTCAACGATGTGCACGCGATGAATGTCGTGCTGAACGACAGTTTCGGGAAGCTCATCCTCCTGCCCATCCAGACCATCGGCTTCCTGATCATCCTCGTCTCCCTGTCCTGGAAGATGTCGCTCATCACGTTTCTGATCGTGCCGGTCAGCGGGCTGGCCATCGCCAGGATCGGCCAGAGCGTGCGGCGCAAGAGCCGCCGGACCCTGCAGAGCATGTCCATGCTGGTGGCCGCTTTCCAGGAATCGCTTTCCGCCGTACGCATCGTCAAGGCTTTCGGCGGAGAGGAAAAGGAGCGCAGGCGATTCCACAGGGAAAACTGGAACTATCTGGCGCTCAAGTTCAGGCAGGGCCGGCTCAGCTACCTCACCTCGCCGCTGAACGAGACCTTCGGCGCTCTCATCATCGCCGCCCTGCTCTGGTTCGGCGGCCGTCTGGTGATCAGCGGCCAGGGGCTGTCGCCGGATGATTTTGTCCGCTACCTGGTGTTTCTCTTCGGCATCTTTCAGCCGCTCAAGGAACTGTCGGGCATCAACAACACGCTGCAGACGGGCCTTGCCGCGGCGGAGCGCATATTCGCGGTCATCGACGAGCCGGGCGAAGTCTACGAGAAACCCGGCGCGAAGACGCTGAAGGGATTCCGCCGCAACATCGTCTATGACCGCGTCTCGTTCCGATACAAGGAGGACGGGCACGCCGTACTGCACGACGTGTCGCTCCGCGTCGAACGGGGGCAGACGGTCGCCTTCGTGGGGCCCAGCGGGTCCGGCAAAACGACCCTGGTGAACCTGCTCCCGCGTTTCTACGAGGTCCGGGAGGGGACCGTGCGGATCGACGGCACGGACATCCGGGACATGACCCTGCATTCGCTGCGCGGCCACATCGGCATCGTCACGCAGGAGACCGTGCTGTTCAACGATACGGTTCGCTCGAACATCGCCTACGGCCTGGACGACGCGGACGACGCCCGCATCCAGGCCGCGGCGGAGGCGGCGAACGCCTGGGAATTCATCCGCGCGATGGACGGCGGGCTGGACGCGCGCATCGGCGAGCGGGGCGTGAACCTGTCGGGCGGCCAGAAACAGCGCATCTCGATCGCGCGCGCGATCCTGAAGGATCCGCCCATCCTCATCCTGGACGAGGCCACCTCGGCGCTCGACACCGAATCGGAACGCGCGGTGCAGGAGGCGATCGAGCGCATCATGAGACGCCGCACCGTTCTTGTCATCGCGCACCGGCTGTCCACGGTAATCCGCGCCGACCGGATCGTGGTCATGCAGAAGGGCCGGGTGCTGGCCCAGGGCGCGCACCGGGCGCTCCTGCGCTCCTGCGGTCTGTACCGGAACCTGTACGAGATGCAGTTTCAGGATCGAAATGTCCGCTCCAGGCGTATAAAGGATAGGGACGCATCCCGGCCTGCGGCAGGCGGCAGGCCCCGGTCCCGGCGGACGGCATGAGCGGAACCGGGAAAGCGGAAATCCGCGGCGTTGTCCCACGCATCCCCGCCGATCCGGACCGGATTTCGGCTTTTCAGGATGCGGCACGCATCCTGAAAAAAGGCGGTCTGCTGGCCTACCCCACGGAAACCGTGTACGGCATCGGCGCGGACCCGGAGAACGCCCCGGCCCTCGGCCGTATCCGTAGCCTGAAGGGCGGATCCCCGGACCGCATGGTCCTGCTGGTCGCCGGTTCCGAGGCGGATATGCGGCCGTGGGTGGGCGATCTGCCCGAACCGGCACTCCGCCTGATGCGGCGGTTCTGGCCCGGACCCCTGACCCTGGTGTTCCGGGCCTCGGACCGGCTGCCTGCGGCGGTATGCAACGAGAGGGGCACGGTGGCCTTTCGTATTTCCCCGGATCCCGTGTGCGCCGGCCTGGTGCGGGCCTTCGGCAAACCGGTCGTGTCGACCAGTGCGAATCCGGCCGGGCGGGAACCCGCCCGGTCCGCGGAGGAAGTCCTGGAATATTTCAAGCAGGGGCTCGACGCGGTTCTGGACGGAGGCGTGAGGCCCGGTTCAGCACCGTCCACTCTGGTGGACGTCACCAGCCTTGTCCCCGTGCTTCTGCGGCGCGGCCCCGTACCGGCGGACACGATCCGCTCGGAGATTGGACGATTGGATGAACGCGAAACCCTATAAAGTGCTTTTCGTCTGCACCGGAAACCTGTGCCGCAGTCCGATGGCCGCGGGGATCCTGCGCATTCAGCTGACCAAGCGGCGCGCGCCGGCCATCGAAGTGTCGTCGGCTGGCATCATGGCGTCGGAAGGCCGGGAGGCGGAGCCGCTGGCCGTCTCGATCGCGCGGCACAACGGCGTGGATCTCTCTCATCACCGGTCGGCCATGCTCACGCGGGGCCTGCTGGAATCCGCGGACCTGATTCTGACCATGGAACGGATGCAGCTCCAGTACGTGCGCGGCATGATTCCGCACCAGAAAGACAAGGTCCACCTGCTCAGGGCCTTCGGCCGCAGGAGCGTGGAGCAGGGAGACGTGGATGACCCCATGTCGCGGGACGTTGAGGCCTACGAGGACTGTTTCGCCACTTTACAAATGGAGATCGCCAGGATTCTGCCGCACATCATCAGGCGCGCAACCCAGAAAAAGGAAGCGGCCGCAGGACGGACGGAAAAGAAATGAACCGTATCGCCATGAAGCGCGCCGCCGGCTGGGCGGCGCTGGGATTCTGGGCCGCATCCGCATCCGTGGCGGCCGATTCGACGGCCGGCGCCTTCCCGTTCCGGCGCGTCGAGAACCGTGCCTTCCGGGTCGGGGAAGTGCTGACCTTCGAGGTGGCCTACGGCGTGGTGAACGCCGGCACCGCGGTCATGAGCATCCCGGACACCCAGTGGGTCGAGGGAAGGCCCTGCTATCACATCCTGACCACGGCCGAATCCAACTCCTTCTTCTCGAAGATATTCAAGGTGCGCGACCGGGTCGAGTCCGTGATGGACATGGAGGGGCTGTTCTCCTGGCATTTCCACAAGCAGCTCCGCGAGGGCGGATACCGGTCGAACCGGACCGAGCGGTTCGATCCCGTGCGCCGGCTTGCCTACACGAAGCGCGATACGGTCGAGACGCCGCCGTTCGTCCAGGATATTCTCAGCGCTTTTTATTTCACGCGGACCCAACCGCTCCATCCGGGCCAGTCGTTCAACATCGAATGCTTCAGCGGCAAGCGGGTTTATCCGCTCCGGGTGCTGGTGCACCGGCGGGAAAAGGCGGAGGTGCCCGCCGGAAAATTCCGGTGCGTCGTGGTGGAGCCGGTGCTCCGAGGGGAAGGGCTCTTCAACCAGAAAGGGAAGATGACCATCTGGCTGACGGACGATGAGCGTCGCATCCCCGTGCTGTTGAAGAGCAAGGTGCTGATCGGCTCGATCGACTGCCGGCTGAAAAAAATCGTCCGCCCCTGACGCGGGCGGCTGAACAGGAGGGATGGCAAGGACCATGGGCCGGTTCCCTGAAATCGACGTAAAAAAACTCAAAACCCACTCCATCCGGAGCCGGCGGAGCAAGGTCCGCTCCGCCGCGTCCGGAAAACCCCCGGCACCGGGCGCATCCTTCAACGCGTTCTGGAAGGGCCTGCCGGACGTGCTGGCCGTGCGGGAGCTCCGCGAGCTCGTGGGCCGGACAGCCGCCGCGGTGCGGCGGAAGAAGCCCGTTCTCCTGCTGTCCGGGGCGCATGTGATCAAGGTCGGATTGAGCCCCGTGGTCATCCGTCTCATGGAGAAGGGCGTGGTTTCGGGCGTGGCGTTCAACGGCGCGGGCGCCGTTCACGACGCGGAACTCGCGTATTTCGGGGCGACTTCGGAGGAAGTGGGATCGACGATCCGGAACGGCCGGTTCGGCATGGCCCGTGAAACCGCCGGCATTCTCAACGGCGCGGCATCGCAGGGCGCGGCCGGGGGGCTGGGTTTCGGAGAGGCCCTGGGCCGGCGCATCCTGATGGACGCGCCGCCGTTCGTCCGGTCCAGCATTCTGGCGCAGGCCGCGCGTCTCGGCGTGCCGGTCACCGTGCACGTCGCCATGGGCACGGACATCGTGCATCCCCATCCCTCGGCCGACGGCGCCGCCATCGGCGAGACCAGCCTGCGCGATTTCCGCATTCTGGCCGAACAGGTTTCCCGGCTTGGCAACGGCGGAGTGGTCCTGCTCTTCGGCTCCGCCGTGGTGCTCCCCGAGGTTTTTCTGAAAGCCCTGTCCACGGCGCGCAACATCCGGGGCCGCGTCACCGGATTTTTCACCGCGAGTTTCGACATGCACCGTCCCTACCGGCCGACCGTCAATGTGGTCGAGCGTCCCACGGCGGACGGCGGTAAAGGATACACGTTCACCGGTCACCACGAAATCATGATGCCGCTTTTCGCCTCGGCGGTCCTCGAAGCCCTGTTCTCAAAGTCACGGGGCCGGGGGCGCTGAGCCCCCGCCGGACGGACACGCGCGTCAATGGAAAACGCAAAACCCCTCGTCCTGGTCGTGGATGACGACCCCCACCTCTGCGAGATCCTCTCCCATATTCTCGCTCTCGAAGGCTACGCGACGAATGCCGCGCACACCGGAGCGGAAGCCCTTGAGGCGCTCCGTCAATCGCCCGCCGACCTGGTTCTGCTCGACCTGAAGCTGCCCGATACCGGCGGCCTGGACCTTCTGCCCGCCCTGCGGGCCGGGGCGCCCCCCGTGCCGGTCATCATCATTTCCGGCGAGGGCACCATCCGGACGGCGGTCAAGGCCGTGGGAATGGGCGCCTATGATTTTCTCGAAAAACCGCTCGATCCGGACCGGGTGCTGCTGACCGTGCGCAACGCCCTGGAGCGGCGGCGGCTGGAAGACGAAAAGGCCTCCCTGCTGCGCACGGTCGCCGCGCAGGCCGCCATGGTCGGCGAGAGCGAAGCGATGCGGCGCGTGCACGATTGGATTCTCAAGGCCGCCCGGACCGGCAGCAAGGTGCTCATCGAAGGCGAGAACGGGACCGGAAAAGAGCTTGTGGCGCGCGCCATACACCGCGCCGGGCCGAAAGCCGACAGGCCGTTCGTGGCCGTCAATTGCGCGGCGATTCCGGAGACGCTCATCGAGAGCGAGCTGTTCGGATACCGGAAGGGCGCGTTCACCGGCGCCGTTTCGGACCGGCCGGGCAAGTTCCAGGCCGCGGAGGGCGGAACGCTTTTTCTTGACGAAATCGGAGACATGAGCCCCGTCACCCAGGCCAAGGTGCTCCGTGCCATCGAGGCGGACGCCGTGGAGCCCGTCGGCGCGTCGGTTCCGGTGCGCACGGATATCCGGCTCATCGCGGCCACCAACAAGGATCTCCGGACCGAAATGGCGCAGGGACGTTTCCGCGAGGACCTGTATTTCCGTCTCAACGTGCTCAATATCCGGATTCCGTCGCTCCGGGAACGTCGGGAAGACATACCGCTTCTGGTCGGGCATTTTATGCGTCATTTCTGCCTGGAGCACGGCGTTGCGCTGAAGCGGATCGAGTCTTCCGCCATGGAGCATCTCTCGGCATTGCCCTGGGCCGGCAATGTGCGGGAACTGAAAAATTTCACGGAAAAGATGGCGGTGCTGATCGACCGCGAGGAAATCCGCAAGGCCGATATCGTCCCCCTGCTGGGTCTTCCGGAAAGGGCCGGCCGGACGGACGCATCCCGGCCGCTGACGCTGCACGAGGCGAAGGAGCGTTTCGAACGGGAATTCATCCGGGAGAAACTGGAAGCCGCGGGATGGAATGTGACACGGGCCGCCGAGGCGCTCGGCCTGCCGCGAACGTATCTGCACAGGAAGATGAAGGTGTTGGGAATTGGGGAGTAGACGAGAAGATCAGTTCAAAGTTCAAAGTTTCAAGTTCAAAGGAAACAAGCTGGAATTAAGGCTTCAGCCTTTTATTCTTTCTTGATGAAACCCTGAAGGGTGAATTCCTGGATTTCAGGCTTTAGCCTTTCATAATAAAACCCTGAGTGTTTTTGATGGGTGCCTTCTTTCGTTTTCCGGTCTTCTATCGCTTTGAACTTTGAAC
>JAFGAX010000009.1 GCA_016933415.1 bacterium | reverse complement strand
CCTGTCCTCCATCATTTTGAACCGGAACGCACGGGAGACGGCATGTTGAACGAGAAAATCCGTTTGCTGTATTTTTCCAGAGGGACAGGTCTCAGACAGTTCAGCCTCAATCCCAGACAGTTATACACCTATTCCGCGGCCGGTGTTTTCGGCCTTCTCCTCGTCCTGAGCATCGGCATTCATCTCGTCACCGGACTTTTCCACGACATCCGCATCGATTCTCTGAAACAGAACCGCGACGATCTGCAGAAAGAGCTGATCACGATGAAGGAGAAAATCGCGGTCCTCAACATGTATGTGTCCGAGGTCGAAAATACAGGTGACATGCTCCGGAACGTGGCCGGATTGCCGGCCATCGACAAGGACGTCCGGCAGGTCGGCGTCGGCGGACCCTATTCCGCGAATATTCCGGAATACCAGTACCTCAACGACGAGGTCAGCCGCACGGCCGCGGAAGCCCGGATGGACCTGAACAAGATCGAGCGTGAAATCAGGCTCGAGAAGGCCAGCCTTCAGGAAATCAACCTGCTTCTCGGCGAACAGAGATCGCGCGCGGAACAGCTCCCCAGCATTCGGCCGATTCTCGGCGCGAAGGTCATTGAGAATTTCGGACTGAGAATGGATCCGTTTCTCGACAAGATCGCGTCGCATGAGGGAGTCGACGTCCCCATGCCGCTGGGAACCAAGGTGCTCGCCACGGCCGCGGGAACGGTCAAGGTGGCGAAGACCATATACACGCCGTACAAGAGTTACGGCATGGAAGTCGTGATCGACCACGGGTATGGATTCGAAACGCGTTACGCCCACCTGTCCAAGATTCTTGTCACGCCCGGACAGCGCGTGAAGCGTTGGCAGCCGGTCGGCGAGGTCGGAGAAACGGGAAGAGCCACAGGCCCCCACCTCCACTACGAGGTCCTGAGCGCGGGAAGACCCGTCAATCCGTCTTTCTTCATGTTCAACTGATATCCCGGAATTCCGCCGAACCCTCAGCCGCTAAGATTTTTCTTAGTGGCTTTTTTTGTAACTTTTTGTCACCCATTACGTATTCAAAAACGAGGAATACCAACCTGACTCTGCGGAGAACGGTATAAAAACATGAAAATCAATAGCTTATTTGCGATTCTTCTGTTGGCCGGTATCACGACTGCATCCGCCGGCGACAAATCCGAGGCCGTCACGCTTCCGAATGGAATGACCGCGATTCTGCATTCATTCCCGCATACGAACGTGACCTGCGTGGCCCTGTTCGCCAGGGCCGGTTCCATATGCGAAACGGATTCCACGGCCGGCATCACGCGTTTTATGGAAAAATCACTGTTTCGGATGACCGGAAGCAGAAGGGACGTGCGCGCAGAACTCGATTCCTATGGAGGCGATTTTCAGTCCGGCGTCAACCAGGATTTCGCGGTGTTCGCAGTCACGGCCAGCGGCGCGTTCCTGTTTCCCATTCTGGATCTGTTCAACGATGTCGTCCGGGATGCGCGGTTCAACGACTCGCTCGCCGCGGACGTCCGGCTGGAGCTGACCCGGCGGCTGGAGGAGGAGCGGAAAAACCCGGACGTGCAGATTCTCTCGCGGTATCTGTCCCTGGCTTTCCGCGAACACCCCTACCGGTTCATGCCGCACGGGTCCGCCGAGGGATTCCGCGTCCTGACGGCCGCGGACGTCCGCCGCCACTTCGAAATGGCCTTCGTGCCGCGGAATCTCGTGCTGGTGGTCACCGGGCAGTTCGAACGCGCGGGACTGATCGATCGCCTGAAAAACGGAATCGGCCGCTTTGAACGGGAGTCCCGGGCCTTTTCCGCATGGCGGCCCGAATCCCGCCATGCCGCGGCCGTGGACGTGCGGGAGCGGCACGGATTCGGTCCGAATGTGGCTTTCGTCACGGTCGGCTGGCCGGCGCCGGCCGTGTCCGATCCGGCCACGGTTGCGATGGATGTGCTCGTCACCGCCCTCGGAAACGGGCAGAGCTCCAGGCTCAACCGGCAGATCCGCGTTTCCGCGCCGTCCCTGTATTCCGTCTGGTCGGAGTACCGGACGCCCCGCGATCCGGGTTTCATCCGAATCACCGCGGCCTGCCCGCCGGCGGACGCGGATTCGGTGCGCAGCGCGATTCTCCGCGAGGTCCGGATTCTGCAGGACGATCTGATGCCGGAACCGGAGATGGCGAGGGCCAAGCGCATGCTCGCGGCAACGGAATCGTTCAGCCGCGAAGGCGCCACGGATTACGCCAATTACATCGGTTACTGGGCGACCATGGCCGATCTCGATCTGGCGCGGCAGTACGTCAGGCGGATCCGCGCCGTCCGCCAGGAGGACGTGCGCAATACGGTTCGAACCTTCATGACCGACGAACAGCGCGTTTCCATCATCCTGATGCCTGAATGAAGAGGGCCGGAGAAAGCCGATGAAGATACGATCGATTGCGCTGATGACGGCGGCCGGCGCTCTGATCGCGACCGGATGCGCGAGGCGGTCCGGCGTTGAAACCGTCGTTCTGGAGAACGGCCTGCGCGTCGTGATCACGAACATTCCGTCGCCCGTGGCGGCCGCGGTGGTCTGGATGGACTACGGTGAGCGGGACGGCGGCCCCGGCGTCAGCCGGGCCGTCAACCGCATGCTGCTGGGCGGTACGGAGATCCGGAACCGGAACCAGATTTTCCGGGAAATCGAAAGCGCGGGCGGATGGATCGGCGTGGAGACGGGCCTCACCGGTTCGATCATGGTGCTCCAGGCGCCTGCCGAGGAGTTCACCGCCTGCTTTGCCATTCTCGCCGAATGCCTGTCGCGTTCGACTTTCGACAGTACGGAACTCGCGGCCGCGGGCGGATTTGAAGAGGGCGGCGCGGGATTCGCCAAAATCCTGAGGAGAAAGTACAGAAAGGATTCGGCCATCCGTTCCGTCCTGTTTCCCGATTCACCCGCGGGCGCGGCTGGAGCAAAAAAAACGCGGTCCGTGACGGCTGATTCCGTCGCCGCTTTTGCGGCCCGTCATGTGCGGCCCGAGCGGATGATCGTCTCCATCGCCGGCGAATGCGACTGCAAAGCCGTTCTTAAAACCCTGAACGAGGCCTGGCGCGGCAGGCGGGCGCCGGAGCCGTTTCCGGCTTTCGAATCCGGAGCCGCGGCCCCGGGGCCGGTCCCCGGAACGGTCCGGGCATCGCGATCCGCGGGCCGGAACCGCAGGGACAGTCTGGTCGTAGCCTTGAGAACGTCCGTTCCCTACGGTCCGGATTTTCTGGTGGAATACCTGGCCGGTCTGGCCCTGTCCGCGAAACAGGACGGACTTCTGGCGCGGGCCGCGTCCGGCGGTGCCGCTTCGGCCGCGGGCCTCGAACTGGATTTCTATTTCCAGAACGAGGCCGACTTCGGGTACTGGGTCGCTTCCGCTGTTCCTTCCGCTGGAAGGGGGCCTGAAGCGAAAAGACGCCTGGAGGAGCTTCTCGCGGAAGCGCAAACAAACGGGATCTCCGAGCCGGTGTTCACCACCGCCCGGAGGCGGCTCGAGTCCGCTTTCGCCATCCGCTCCCAGTACACGCTGAACCACGCGTATTTCGGCGCCCTGGCCGAAAGGCTCAATCTGCCGTACCGGTCCATTTTCGATATTCAGAAAGCCGCGGCTTCGGTGACGCATGAACAGCTGAACGGGCGGCTCGGGGATATTTTGCCGAGGATGAGGGTCATCATTTCGAGCGGGGCAGGGCGGTAAGCGGGGGGAGGACGCTGTTTGCGGGTATTTTGGAAAAAGGGAACCTTCCTGAAGAAGGCTCCTTTTTTTTATGGGAGAACCCGCGGTTTACTCCGGGGTGATTTCATGCCGCGGCGGTCAGCGCGAGACGAATGATTTCAGAAAGCGGAACAGCTCCGAAACGCGTTCGTCAAAAGGCGATTGGGACGACCCCGTGAACAGCAGGTTGTAATAGCGGTCCGCGGCCGGCTTGTTGAAGCCGATGCACAGCGGATAGGCCATTTTTTTCGCCAGGTAAATTGCGGTCAGCGAAAAATCCGGGTCCAGGTCGAGCAGGGTGTCGAAGGCGCCGAGGTTCAGCCCGGCCAGCACCTGCGAGCGCCGGATCTGGCCGACCGCATTCTTCTTCAGGTGGAGGTAGAGCACGGGCCTGCCGGGATCCGGACCCCCGGTTCCGCCGGGCGCGCCGGGGTTGATGAAGGTGAAGCGGCCCGCTGGAAACACGGCATCCAGCTGGCGCAGGGTCCTGGCCGTGAGCCGGTGGACGGCCGAGGCTGGAAGCACCACGAGCAGGCGGGATGATTTTTTCAGGGCTTTCTTGAATTCCAGGGGAGCGGTGCGCTGAAAGGGACGCGTGAAGGAACGGACGATTCTTTCCTGTATCTGCTCGCGAAGGGTCATGAAAGCCAATATAACAAATTCATCCGCGTTTATCAACAGGCACTTGCCTGAACCGCCGCAGAAGGGCGTCCCAGAGAACCGCGAAGGACAAGGCTGCGAGGCATGCCAGCAGCCCCCGGCTGTAGCCGTCCGGTTCCGCGGGCAGGGAACCGGACGCATCCGCGATCCAGGCGGAGCCTGACCGGAGCGCCGCTTCCAGGAGCCGCATTCCCGAATCCGCCGCCTGTTTGAGGCGTTCCGGCATCCATACCGCGTACACGGCCGCAACGGCCGCGGCCGCGCCGGACAGGGCCAGGCCTGAGGCCCAGGGCATGGGCTCGCGCTGCGGCCGGAGGGCTTTCGTTTTCGTCAGGACGGACCTGAAAAACGAGCCGTCCAGACCGAAACGGGGCTCGGTCTCTTTCAACCCTTCGAAGAGCCGGCTGTACAGATTGACCGTCCCGCGGCACGCCGGGCATGCGGCCAGATGACGGGCCTGAGACGGGTTTTCGGCCCGGCCCAGGTCGGCGGCGGACTGCAGTTCCGCGTCGCTCAGATGTTCGATTCGCACATTTCCTCCTTCGGAACAACGGCCAGCAGCCTGTTTTTCAGCAGGCGTCTCGCCCGGAACAGCCGGTTTTTCACCGTGCCTTCGGGCATGTCCATGGCCCGGGCGATTTCCGCGATCTGCATTTCGTCCAGGTGGAACAGGGTCAGGATGAGCCGGTACCGGACCGGCAGGCGGCTGATTTCGCGGTGCAGGCTCGACACCAGGTCCGGATCCGGGCCTTCATTCTCCTCATCCCCGGCCGGTTCCGCGGGGCCGCCGTTCGGCAGACCCGCTTCGGTCCACGACACCGGCTTTTTCTTCTCGAGATAATGGATGCAGGTGTTGACCGCGATTTTGGCTATCCACGTGGAAAGCCTGCTCTCGCCGCGGAATCCGTCGATCCCCGCGTACACTTTCAGAAAAATGTCCTGGCAGAGG
>JAFGAX010000086.1 GCA_016933415.1 bacterium | reverse complement strand
GGTCGATCCCTCGGCCTTTCCGGTCAAACCGACCTACGTCATCGATCGTTTCGATCGCCTTTTACCCGATAGAATTACCGCCGGACCGCGGCCGCTCTAGTCCGGTTTACTTTCCCCGGCGTCCCGCGCGTAGCCGTTCATCAGGCATCCGTCCAGGATGGTCCGGCGTTCGGACTCGTCCAGACCGGCAAGCGACAGTATGACCGGTACCGCCGAGTCTCCGTCGATTATGACGGCCTTGATTTTTTCACTGCCGCCGGCGAGTTCGGACCGGATGCCCGGAAGCCAAACGAAGGCGCCGGTCCGCCAGGGGTGATTTGTCAGGTTTTCGGCGGTGAAGGGAAGCATTCCCCAGTTGACGAGATTGCTGCGGTAGCGTCTGGTCGCGTATTCGGCCGCGATGTTCGCCCATCCTCCGAGGACTTTCTGGCACGAGGCCGCCTGCTCCCGCGCCGATCCGTCGCCCGGTTTTACGGCGGCGACGAGACTGCCGAATCCCGTTTTTTCCAGGACGGCCGGCTTTATTCCGATTTTGCCCAGGACGGGTTGGAGGACGGCGGGTATCCGTCCCCGCACCCGTTCCTTCTCGTATTCCTGCATCTCCATGGCCCGCCCGACGTACTTCGGATCTTTGCGCGAGAGTGTGAACTGCGCCAGCCGGAACGGATTTGACCGGTAGGACGACGTCTCGCCCGAGGGAATCAGTTCGTCCGTCGTCGTGACGGCGTCGGTGATATAGGCCGCGACGACGAGCAGGAGGTTTTCGGGCAGGGGAGGCATGGCGGGCCAGTCCCTTATGTTCGGACCGAGGACGAGTTCGGCCGAAGGGTCCGGGGACCCGAAACCGTCGTACACACGTTCCCGATATGCGCGTCCGCTGAACGTATACGCGTAACCGCTCAGGGGACCGTGCCCGACGCCGGCCGGCGTCAGAATGCCGCCGTTCGCCGCGGTGGCGGCGATCGATCGGGCGTCCATAAGGGCGACGGCCGCAAGCTGTCCGTCCTGGGGGCGTGAACCTTCGCGGCTCGGAAAATTGCGGGTCGTATGACGGATGCTGAAATCGCCGTCGGCCGGTACGTCCCCCGCGCCGAAACAGGGCCCGCAGAAAGCCGACCTGACCACGGCGCCGGCCTCCATCAGTGTACCTATGCGGCCGGTTCTGACAAGTTCGACGTAGACCGGCTGGCTGGACGGGTAAATACTCAGACCGAAATGACCGCTGCCGATCCCGCCTTTCGAAAGAATATCGGCCGCCGCGCAGATGTTTTCGAACGTACCTCCGGCGCACCCCGCGATGATTCCCTGGTCGATTTTGATTCCTCCCGGAGTAATCATGCGTTTCAGATCGAGCCTGCGTCCGCCCTCCTGGAAATGACCGGCGGCCTTCTCTTCGGCCTCTCCCAGGACCCGGTCCGGATCGTTTCTCACCTCGTCGATGGTGAAAACGTTGGAAGGATGAAAGGGGAGGGCGATCATCGGTTCTATCCGGTCGAGGGAGACACTCAACGCGCCGTCGTAATACGCGATGTTGGCCGGGCGCAGTTCAATGTACCCTTCTTCGCGTCCGTGCGTCCGGTAGAAAGCCCGGACGGTTTCATCCGTTTGCCAGATCGAAGAGAGGCAGGCGGTTTCGGTCGTCATGACGTCTATGCCGTTTCTGAAATCGGCACTCAACCCGCCGATCCCGGGTCCGACGAACTCCATGACGCTGTTCTTTACATATCCGTTTTCGAAGACGGCCCGGATAATCGCGAGAGCGACATCCTGGGGACCGGTCCCCGGTTTGACGTCGCCCGTGAGGTATACCGCGACGACGCGCGGGTAGGGAATGTCGTATGTCCGTCCGACAAGCTGTTTGACGAGTTCCGGACCCCCTTCGCCTATCGCCATCGTTCCGAGGGCGCCGTAACGCGTATGGCTGTCCGAACCGAGAATCATGGCCCCGCATTCCGCGCGGGTTTCGCGCATGTACTGGTGAATGACCGCCTGGTGCGCGGGAACGAAAATACCGCCGTATTTTTGTGCCGCGGAAAGGCCGAAGCGGTGATCGTCCT
>JAFGAX010000085.1 GCA_016933415.1 bacterium | reverse complement strand
CGACACACCGCCCGCGTTCCAGGTAGCCAACGGCATCGGCCCACGGCCTCAGCCCACGACTTCAGTCGTGGGAATAGAAACCAAACCGGATCCGGAAACCGTTTCAACGGTTTCCGGAAATCGAAACCGATGAATCGGTTTCGAACGATCCACCGAATCCCCGGCCCACGGTTGAAACCGTGGGCTGAGAATCGAATTTTCCATTTTAAAAAAAAGGCGGGTTCCCGAAGGAACCCGCCTTGAACAGAGAACAAGGAGGCAGGGTAGGCTGAAAAATCCTACAACTTAAAAGTGCACTGGCATTCCCGGCAAACCGCCAGTTCATCGTACTGCTCCGGTATGCCGGACATCAGGACCACGCTTTCATCCTCGAGGCAGGACGGGCACGCGACCCCGCATTTTTCCAGCCACAGGCAAATCCCCTCCCTTTCGCCGTCCTCGTTCAGGTTGTATATTCTCGCGACCGGCACGGACCGTATCATCAGCCGGAGGGTCCGGCTCACCGCCTCGTCGAGCGTGCTGAATTTCCAGTTGAGCACGCCCGGCAGTTCCATTTCAAAATGCATATTCCGGGACCGAACGCCGCCTCTGACCTGTTCAGCCGGCTGCCGGATCCTTTTCCCGGCCCGATGGCCGGATCCGCGGTTCGGTTCCGCATCCCCCGGCCCACCCCCTCCCTGGTGCAAGGGAGGGGGCCCGGGGGGGTGAAAATTCAAGTGTGGGGGAATGGACATCCGGCTTCGTCAACCTGATTGACAGTATGATTGCTCCCGCCGATACTTTTACATAGAAACACTCCGGCCTGCCGCAGAAAATCCATGAAAAAAAGGCCCTGAAAGGCCCCGTTTCCGTTCCGGTTTCCGCGGAGGAACCCGCTAATCCGATCCGGCCTTCAATCGTTGAATCTCGGACCATCCTTTCCCGTTGAACCGGAGGACGGGCCGGGACAGCTCCGAATCGGTCAGGGGCCTTCCCCTCAGTTCGAACACGCGGCTGAAATAACAGTCACCGACGTCCACGTCGAGCAGGCGGAACCGCGGGTCGAAAATGTAATAGATGAAATGCGACTGAATGCCGTGCGCCGATGCGGCCATATTGGCCAGGCCCACACGGATGCGTCCGTCATGCTCCTCCGCGTGCAGGGCGATGTCCCGGTTCAGCGCCAATTCGCTGAGAACGCTCTTCGGAAAACGGATATACGCCATCTCCCCGCCTGTGTCGAGACCGTCCGCGGCATATGCCCCGGCCGGCGTCTGGGGCGAAGCCCCGGTCAGACGGGGTGGTTTGAGCACAGCCAGGACGGCGCAGCGGTACTCATTGTTCTGACCGGCCAGGAACAGTTCCCGAACCCCGTCCCCGTCCGCGTCGATGACCTCCGCCTTTTCCAGTTGTCCGGAATGCCAATACTCGCCCAGTTTCTCCCCGGACAGGCTCCAGACGTTCACGCAGCAGGGATAATCCGGAAAGTGGAAGGCGATCGATACGATCTCCTTCGTTCCGTCCCCGTCCAGGTCGGCTGCGTCCGCAAACGCCACGCGATAATGGTCCTCGTAGATTTCTCCCCCGAATCTCATGGCCCGGCCCGTTTTCAGCCGGAGACGGAGATCCCCGTCCGCGCTGAAAAGAAAAAGCGACCCGTTCAGCGCGCCCAGATCGGTCGATTCAAAGACGCCGAACAGCACTTCCCGCCTGCCGTCTCCGTCCGTGTCCGTGACGCGGACGCGGAGAGAAGGATCCGCGTAACGGCTTCGGGTCAACGGGACCCCGAAATCGTGTTTCCACAATTCACCGCCGCCCGCGCTCCGCGCCACGAGCACCGACCCGGATACGTCGATGGAAGCGGGATTCCGGTCACGGAGCAGCAGGGGCAGAAGCAGGAGTGCGATGACGAGCAGAAGTCCGGCCCAGGCCGCGGACCATGCGATCCGGCCCCGGTTCCGCCTCAGGCCCGCGGTCAGCCTGACCGCTGTCGTGACGCGTCCGGCCTCTGCGACATTACGGTCGTTCCAGAGCGCTTCAAGCGTGTCCGCGCTCTGCAGGTCAAGCCTGCGGTTCGGATGGGAGATCCGGAGCTGTTCGATGACGGAAACGGCTTCCTGCAGATTCGGCCACGGCACCACCACGCGCCTGAGAGGCGAGAAAAAAGCCGCATGAAGCTTGGCCTTCAACCCGTCCTTGTCCACGGGCTGGATGCGGCCTTCCCCGTCCACGCCGCCGGTCACGGCCGTGCTGTCCGGGAACAGGACCAGCGGCCGGCCGTAGTAACCGTTCACCAGCCCGCCCGCGGCCAGAAGGGCCAGGGGCGCTTCGAGCGACCTGCCGTAAAACGCCGCCTCCCGTTCGGACAGGGTGAACAGAAAGTGGCCGTGCCGGTCCGAAGGCGCCGCATACCCGGTTTTCGCCAGAATGGGCCGCATGGAGGTCAGAGCGTCGCGGATGAGCCTGTGGAAAGGCTCCGACCTTGACACCCAGTCGTTGTTCAGCCGTATCGTGTCGTCCGCGGCCTCGGGGTGGAGCCGGACCCGCGTCCGGAGCCCGGCCGCGATCAAAAAGCCGCAGTCCGGCTCCGGGTGTGCCGGCCGGTTCTCATCCGCCTTCTGCGCGAACAGGAGCCACAGCCGGTCCCCGGTCTGTGCCCCGAATTCCGAACACCAGCGGTCCGCGACGGATTGCACAATGCCGGCCGCAACGGGACAGGGACCGGCCAGACTTGCGGCCAGTTTCCCGCAGGCTTCAAGGGGATAATACGACGCGGAATCTTGCGTGTCCGCGGGTTCCGCGGCTAGGCGTTCGCCGGACAGGGCTTCGAGCGCTTCACGGGCCTGCCCCCATTCGCCGAGCACGACGGCGGTCTCCAGCAACGCCAGCCGGCAGGCGCGCTCCGCGCGATCGAGATCGTCTGCCGAAGTGTCGTCCGCGAACCGCTCGCGGTACACGCGGACCAATTCGAGCGCATCCAGCAGGAATCCGGGAGGCCGGTTGGCGAGCGCCGCGGCCGAGGCTGTTTTCAGAAAGGGAGAGGAGAACTCCAGATGGTACGATCGGAGCGCGTCCGCGCTGAAATGCGGGGACGCGGCCCTGAAAAAGCGGAGGATGAACGTGAGTTTTTCGTGGCCCGAAGCGGGACCCGCCAGGCATTCCGCCAGGCGGCAGCGCGCCTGTTCGAGTTCAATGGTTTTCATGCGTTCATGGTTTCTCCGGACCCCGGTTCCGGATGCCGGACGGACGGCCGGAACCGTTCAGAAAATCCGGATCTTCAGGATCCGCTGAGGGTCCAGCTCTTCGAACACGGCCGCGCCCCGCACCACGGGCGAAGTCAGCGGAGAGTCGCCGCGCCTCGAAACACTCACGCCCACGACAGCGGTCGCCCCGGCCCCTCGTATCTTTTCGACCCGGATGCGCGTGAGTGTGCGGCCCTCCGCCTCCTCGGTCTCGATTCGGATTTCGTCGAATTCCGCGTTCCGCAGCGCGTAATGCCCTTCGAAACGGATGCGCTCGCGGAGATCCTGCACCGGCGCCAGATCGAAAACCGCGATGGAGGAGCGTATGCGCAGAGTCCGGCCCTTCAATTCATCTTCGGACAAACCCTGAAGTTCCACGCGGCCTGTCTCGTCCGCGGCGTATTGTTCCTCCTGGCCCTCGATCTCAAGAACGCGGTCCTCGGCCGGCTCTCCACCGGATTCGATCAGGTAGAGCGACAGTTCGCGGGACAAGTTGTCCCGAAGAAGCCTGGCCACGAAGTCGGCCTCGACATTGGCGTAGGTCTGAACCGGCTCGAATCGGCCGGTTGTACCGTGATCCGCGGCGAGGAGCGTGCGACTCGGAGAATGCGCCTTCAGGGCGATCGGTTTGAGCTCAAAGACGCGGCCTGACGCGGCAGGCCCGGCCGCGGATGAGGGAAGCACCCGTCGGACCGCCCGGTCTATCTGGTCGGATGCGACGGATACGGCCAGCCGGTGAAAGGCTTCGGCTTCTTCCGCGGCCAGCCCGCAGGCGGGGCATGCGGCAAGGTGCGCCTGAATCCGTCCACGCTCGGCCGCGTTTTCAACACCGCCGATCACGAATAACTCGATCAGGTTTTTATCTGGACAGGAAATCATTTCTTTCAACAGTTCATGGTTCATAATTCATGGTTTTACGTTCAAAGTTCAAAGTTCAAAGTTCACAGTTCACAGTTCAAGGTTTAAAGTTCAAGGTTCAAAGAACTACAATGGATTTAAAGGGTGAATTCTTGTATTCGGCCTTTGGAATTGCAACAAAAAAATGGACACATAGTTAAGGTTATGCAGCCCGTCCCGACAGGGAGAATTGAATCGGAGACAGGTTGCCGT
>JAFGAX010000084.1 GCA_016933415.1 bacterium | reverse complement strand
GGCTCTCGATGACCTTCCGGTTGACCGTGCGGCCGTTCACCGCGGCGCAGAACTCGAAAAGGGATGTCATGCGGTCCAGACGCTGACGCGCATCGATGATGGATTCGATCGCCTGATGACCGACGTTTTTCACGGCGCCGAGACCGAAGCGGATGCCGCCGTCCTCCACGGAAAAGGCCGCCTCGCTTGAATTCACGTCCGGGGGCAGGACCGGGATGCCCATCCGGCGGCATTCTTCGAACAGAATGACCACGCGGTCGGTATCGCCCATTTCGCTGGTCAGATTCGCGGCCATGAATTCGACCGGGTGGTGGGCCTTGAGATACGCGGTCTGGTAGGCCACCACCGAATAACAGGCGGCATGTGACTTGTTGAATCCGTACCCCGCGAATTTGTCCATGAGGTCGAAAATCGCATTGGCGGTTTCCGTGGACACGCCTTTCCTCCCGGCGCCTGCCACGAAACGCTCACGCTGTTCCTGCATCAGATCGACCATCTTCTTCCCCATGGCGCGCCGGAGCAGGTCGGCTTCGCCGAGGCTGAACCCGCCGACGGCGGAAGCGATCTGCATGACCTGCTCCTGATAGACGATGACGCCGTGCGTTTCGCGCAGGATCGGCTCCAGAAGCGGATGCAGGTACTGCACCTTCGTCTTGCCGTGTTTCCGCGAGATGAAGTCGTCGATCATCTCCATCGGACCGGGACGGTAGAGCGCGTTCATGGCCGTCAGGTCTTCAAGGGACTCCGGCGCGAGTTTCTTCAGATAGTCCCGCATGCCGGCGCTCTCGAACTGGAAAATCCCGACGGTCTCACCGTTCCGGAAAATCCGGAAGGTGTCCGCGTCATCCATCGGAATCTCGGCGATGTCCACCGTGACGCCGCGGCGCCGGAGAAGCCGGACGGTCTGGTCGATCACCGTCAGGGTCCGGAGCCCGAGAAAATCCATTTTCAGAAGACCGATGGTCTCGAGGGCTTTCATGTCGTACTGCGTGGTGACGTCGCCCTGCGAGGACCGGTACAGCGGAACGAATTCGGTAAGGTCGGTCGGAGCGATCACCACGCCGGCCGCGTGGATGGAGGCGTGACGGGCCAGCCCCTCGAGCACCAGCGCACGGTCGAACATCTTCTGGATCTGGGAATTCCCGGAGCAGGCGGCCTTGAAGTCGGGCACTTTCTGCGCCGTTTCGGCCAGTTCATAATTGGCGGGGATCATCTTGGCGATCAGATCCACTTCTCCGTACGGGATTTTCAGAACCCGCCCCACGTCGCGGATCGCCGCTCGCGCATTCATGCTCCCGAATGTGATGATCTGGGTCACGTTGGTGATGCCGCCGTATTTCTCCTTCACGTACCGGATGATTTCATCCCGGCGTTCATAGCAGAAATCAATGTCGATGTCGGGCATGGTCACCCGTTCGGGATTGAGAAAACGCTCGAACAGAAGTCCGTACCGGATCGGATCCACGTCGGTGATGCCCAGCGCGTACGAGACGAGACTGCCGGCGGCCGATCCGCGTCCGGGGCCCACGGGAATGCCCTGTTCGCGCGCGTACTGGATGAAATCCGCGACGATCAGAAAATACCCCGCGAATCCCATGTGCTTGATGACGCCGATCTCGTACGCGCAGCGGTCCTCCAGTTCGGACGTGACGGACGGATAACGGCGTTTCAGCCCCTCCCGGACCAGGTTCTCGAAATACGACTCCAGGGACATGCCGGCGGATTCCGGCGGGACCTGAAAATGGGGCAGATGAAAACCCTTGAAGTCCAGCACGAGGTGACAGCGTTCGGCCACGGCCATCGTGTTTGAAACCGCCTGCGGAATATCGCGAAACAGCGCCGCCATCTCGGCGGGCGACTTGAAATACAGCTGGTCGGTGTTGAACCGCATACGGGCGGGGTCGTCGAAATCCCGGTTGGTCTGGATGCAGAGCAGAATGTCGTGCGCCTCCGCGTGCTCCCGCTCGAGATAATGGGTGTCGTTGGTGGCGACCAGCGGAATCCCCGTGACGACGGACAGGCGCATCAGTTCGCGGACGGCCTTCTCCTCCTCGGGGAACCCGTGGTTCTGGATCTCCAGATAGAACCGGTCGCCGAAGCAGTCCTTGAAAAATCCGGCCGCTTCCGCGGCGCCGTCAAAGTCGTCGCGGATCAGCTTGTAGGGGATTTCCCCCTGGATGCAGCTGCTCATGACGAGAAGCCCTTCGGCATGCCGGGCCAGGAGCTCGCGGTCGATCCGGGGCTTGTAGTAGAACCCCTCCAGGTATCCAAGCGAGGAAAGTTTCATCAGATTCCGGTAGCCGGCCGTGTTGGTTGCGAGGAGGATGAGATGAAATGCGTTCTCCCCGCCGTACTTGGAGGGCACCCGGTCATGGCGCGATTTCGGGGCGACGTAGGCTTCCAGGCCGATGATGGGCTTGATTCCGGCCTTCATCGCCGCCTTGTAGAAATGGATCGCGCCGAACAAGTTGCCGTGGTCCGTGACAGCCACGGCGGGCATTTTCATCCGTTTGGCCGCATGGATCAGCCCGTCGATACGGCAGGCGCCGTCGAGGAGACTGTATTGCGTGTGGTTGTGCAGATGGACGAATTCGCTCATGAGGGCGTCGTTTTCTCGGATTCGCGGCGGATATCCGCGCCGACCGAGCCGAGTTTTTCCTCGATGCGTTCATACCCGCGGTCCAGGTGGTAGACCCGGGAGATGTCGGTTCTTCCGCGCGCGACCAGCCCGGCCAGGACGAGAGACGCGCTGGCGCGCAGGTCCGTGGACATCACCCGCGCTCCGGACAGGAAATCCGTACCCTGAACCACGCAGACGTTCCGGTCGATGGTCAGATCGGCGCCGAGGCGCTGGAGTTCGGCGACGTGCGTGAACCGGTCGTGAAAAATCGTGTCCGTGACCGTGCTCGTGCCCGCGGCCAGGCTCATCAACGCAAGCCACTGGGCCTGCATGTCCGTCGGAAAGCCCGGATACTCCACGGTGACCACATGCGTCGGCCGTATTTGACCGCCGGAACGAACGCGGATCCAGTCGGGCCCCTCGTCCACATCGGCCCCGCTCTCGCGCAGTTTCTCGATGACGGCCACGCAATGATCGGGACGGGTGCGGCGAAGGGTCAGGTCCCCGCCCGTGATGTGCCCGGCGACAAGATACGTGCCCGTCTCGATCCGGTCCGGAATCACCTCGGCGGAAACCGGGCGCAGTGAATCGACGCCTTCGATTTCCAGGTGGCCGGTGCCCATCCCGGCGATACGGCCGCCCATCCGGTTGAGAAAGTCGCACAGCGCGTCGATCTCCGGTTCTCGGGCGGCGTTCTCGATACGGGTCGTCCCCCGGGCGAGCACGGCGGCCAGAAGGATGTTCGCCGTGGCGCCCACGCTCGACTTGTCGAACAGGATGCGGGCGCCTTTCAGCTTCCCCGCTGTCGCGACGATGTACCCCTCCTTGATCGCGACGTCCGCGCCGAGTTTGCGCATGCCCTCGATGTGCAGATTCACGGGACGCGGACCCCAGGCGCAGCCGCCGGGCAGGGAAACCTTCGCACGGCCGTAGCGGGCGAGCAGAGGGCCGAGAACGTAAATGGACGCCCGCATGGTTTTGACCAGATCATAAGGGGCCTCCCAGGTCCGGCATCCCGGGTTTTCCAGGATGAGATTCCGCCCTTCGGCGGTCACCGAAACGCCGATGCCCTCGACCAGCCGGGCCATGGTCCGGACATCCTTCAGCCTCGGGACATTCGAAAGCGCGTACCGGCCCTCGGCCAGCATGGCGGCCGCCATCATCGGCAGAACCGCGTTTTTGGAGCCGCCGATGACAATCTCCCCCCGCAGCGGCCGGCCGCCGTGTATGACCAGTTTATCCATCCGAAGACTCCGTGCGGGATTCGAGCAGTTCCCGGGCCGTGGCCATCGCGGTTTCCGTGACTTTTTCTCCGCCGATGAGCCTGGCGATTTCAAGTGTGCGTTCGTCCCTGTCGATGCACCGGATCACGGTGAAGGTCCGGTCCCCCGCCACGCGCTTGGAAACGCTGAAATGGGCGTCTCCCATGGACGCGATCTGGGGCAGGTGCGTGATGCACAGGACCTGATGGCGGACGCCGAGCGCCTTGAGTTTCCGACCCACCGTATGGGCGATGCGGCCGGAGATGCCCGTGTCGATCTCGTCAAAAATCAGCACCGGCACGCGGTCCGCGTCCGCGAGCACGGATTTCAGGGCCAGCATGATCCTGGAGACTTCGCCTCCGGATGCGACCTGCGCGAGAGGCTTGATGGGTTCCCCCGGGTTCAGCGTGATGAAAAACTCGACGCGGTCCGTCCCGTCGGCTGAAACCGAGACCGGAACGCCGTCCATGCGCAGCCAGCTTCGGGCGTCCTCCCGCCGGTCGATCCGGATCTCGAAGCGGCCGTGCGGCAGTCCCAGTTCGGCGAGGGCGTCCTGTACGTCCCGCTCCAGACGTCGTCCTGCCGCGCGCCGCGCATCCGAAAGCGCAGCGCAAGCCTGCGCCAGTGCGGTTTTTCCGGCCTCGAATTCGGATTCAGTTCGGAGGAGTTCGTCTTTCAGAGATTCCATCCGGGCGAGATCCTCCTCGGCCCGGCGGAGACGCTCCGCCACGGCTTCCATGGATCCGCCGTATTTCTTCTTGAGCCTGCCGAACAGAGTCAGGCGTTCCCGGATTTCCTCCAGCCGGCCGGGATTGTCCTCGACCCGGTCCGTTGCGGCGGTGATGCGGCTGAGGATGTCCTGAACCTGTATGGCGGCCGAATCGATCTCGTCGGCCCATTCCTGAAAGGCGGGATCCACGGAACCGAGTTCGCCGAGCAGGACCCTGACCGAGGACAGCCGCTCCTGAACCGACCCTTCTCCCTCGTATAGCGTATCCCGGACCGACCCCACGGCGCGGGCGATTCGTTCGGCGCTGCGCAGAACCGATTCCTCCCGGGTCAGGGTTTCCTCTTCACCGGGCTTCGGATCCGCGAGCCGTATTTCCCCGCTCTGAAATTCAAGCAGTTCGCGCTGGTCCTTCAATCGCTGTTCGCGCTGCGTCAGGTCATTCCATTTCTCCTGGAGCTGACGCACGGAATGGAAGGTTTCGCGGACGTTGCGGATGAGCGACGCATCCACGCCGGAATTGTCCAGATAATCCAGATGCCGCTCCGGCCGGAGCAGGGCCTGGTGTTCGTGCTGGCCGTGCAGGTCGACCAGAACATCGCCGAGCGCGGTCAACTGGTTGAGCGTCACCGGCGAATCATTGACGAAGCAGCGGCTTCTCCCGGTGTCGAAGACTTCGCGGCGGAGCAGGAAAGATCCGGAATCCGGCCCGTCCGTCCCGGCGGCGGCTTCCCGGACCATCGCTTCCGAAACTTCGAACAGCGCCTCCACCACCGCGGAAGAGGCCCCCTGTCGGATGATGTCGGTGCGGCTGCGTTCCCCCAGAATCAGGCCAATGGCGCCGAGTATGATGGACTTGCCCGCGCCCGTTTCACCGGTCAGGATGTTCAAGCCGGGTCCGAACGCGACGGACATCTCGTCGATCAGCGCATAGTTACGGATGGTGATCTGTTTCAGCATGACACTCCAGATTCGGCGGCGGCTCCGGCCGCCTTTCACCGGATCACGGCGGTCTTGGCGGCGGCCGTCCGGCCGCCTTCCTCCTGAGCCACGATCAGGTATACACCGCCCGCGACGGCCGTTCCCTGATCATTGCGTCCGTCCCACAGGATGCGCCGACCGTAGCCGGTTCCGGTCGGGAACCGTCGGACCAGCCGGCCCGCGGCCGTGAACACGGACACACTCACGCTCCCGGACAATCCTTCGATCACGACCGCTTCCTGGCGATCCGGGAAAAACGGATTCGGATGCACGGACAGAGAACCCAGCTTTTCCGCGGGCCGCGAGAAGGGCGTCGCGACGGACGAGAGGCCGCGGTTCGTGCCGATGAACACGCGACCGGATTCCGGATCCCAGGCCAGGGACGTGACCCGGTCGGATGGAAGCGGGCTGGCGGCCGCCGTGAAATGACCGCCCTCATACGTGGAAGCGGAAAAATAACCGGCGCCGATCGTGGTTCCCACCCAGACATTGTTCACGCCGTCCACGAGAAGCGCGGTGATGATGTCCTGGTAGTACCGGTGGATCTGACCAACGGTCCCGTATGAGTAATAGAACAGGCCGTCCCGCGTGCCGATCCAGGCGACGCCGTCCCGGTCCACGGCGACGGCCGTGATCGCATTCGTGGACAATCCGTCGGACATGCCGATCCATTCGACGGACGGATCGTCGTCCGGATTGGAAACCGTTCCCGCATCGTCGAGGATCAGCACACCGCCGGATTGGGCTGTGCCGATCCATTTCCGGTTGTCCGGCCCGACGGACAGACCCTGAAGCTCCTGAGCGGTGACGCCCTGGCTGATGCCGAAATAGCTCCATCCGGAATCCGGGTCCAGTGCCGTGAGCGGACGATTGGTCTGCGCATTCCAGTTGAGCGCCCAGAGAACACCGTTCCGGTCGAATGCGAGATCGCTGACGCAGGGATAATCGGGATCCTTCTCGTCGCTGGTCGCGAGAATGCCGTTCCGGACATCATAGACGCCCGCCAGGCTGTCACCTTCGACCCGGAACAGGCCGTTTCCCCAGGTGCCGAACCAGGCGCGCCCCGGTCCGTCCGTGGCGACGGCACGGGCGTCGGAGACCGCGAGTTCGGGCCTTTCCGTGAATGAAAAACGCTTCCACCCGTCCGCGTCGAGCCGGCAGATGCCTTTCGGCGTGGCGCACCAGAGTTTTCCGGCCGGGTCGCAGGCCATGTCCGTCATCAGGTTCGCGACCGGGCATTCCGGCAGGTGGCGGCCGGGTTCCAGTGCCGCCGCTGCGGCCTCCCGCAGCCCTTCCCGCGTGCCGATCCAGAGCCGGTCCAGGAACACGCCGAAACTGAGGCCTCCGGTGACGGACGCCCATACCGGCTCCCACGCGGATCCGGCCCAGCGGAAAATACCCGCGGCCGTCGCGGCGTACAGCCAGTCCCCGTACCGGACAGCCGCTTCGGGCCGGGTGCCCGGATAACCGTCCGCCATCCATTCCCACCCTTCCGCGTTCTGCAGAAAAAGTCCGGACGGACCGAGCAGCGCCGTTTTCCCGTCCCACTCGGTCAGACAGGAAACCGCGTCCTGCGGGGCGGGAAGCACGGGATTGGACCAGGACTCCGGATCCAGCAGATTGGCGCCGTTCAGCGGCGCCCAGGCGGCACCCTCGTCCGTGGCGGCCCAGATCCGTCCCTCCCGGACGGCCACGGCGTTGACCGGCGTCTCCACCTGGATGCCCTGCCCCAGGCGCCGGTAGGTTTCCCTGACTTCATTCCGCGGGACGAGAAACAGGCTGACGCCGATGTCCAGGCCGACATAGAGCGAGTCGCCCTCCGACCACAGGCTGGTGACGGATCGTCCCTGGTAATCATCGACTGTCCGGCGGGTGTTGTCCGCGGGATTCCATCTCTGCAGGAGTCCGTTCGCGAAGCCCAGCCAGAGCGTTCCGCTCCGGTCGGCCGTCACCGCGGTCATTTCATTCGCGGCCAGTCCCTCGGTGTTCGTCCAGGACTGGAACGAACCGGCGGCCGGATCGAAAGCCAGAAGACCCCCTTCGGTCGCGCACCAAAGCCGTCCCCCTGCCGGACAGAGATCCCGTATCTCCAGCGTGGCCGTATGCGTCTTCCAGTCCCACCACCCGGCCGAAAGAGCGGCCGGGATCATCAGGGACAGGACTGCTGCGGACCGGGCCCTGCGATTCACCGGTCCAGCCTTTCCATGAGATCGGCCATCTCGATTCCGCTGAGTGCCGCCTGCCATCCCTTGTTTCCCTGTTTTGCTCCGGCCCGCTCCAAGGCCTCTTCCAGACTGTCGCAGGTCAGCACGCCGAATATCGTGGGCACGCCGGTCTGCAGTCCGACCTGAGCGATCCCCTTGGTCACTTCGGCCGCGATGTGCTGGTAATGGTCCGTGCCGCCCCGGATGACGGCCGCCAGACAGATCACGGAGTCATATTTCTTGGATTGGGCGAGTTTGAGAGCGACCGTCGGTATCTCGAAGGATCCCGGCACCCAGACCACGGTGAGGTCCTTTTCCTGCGCTTTGTGCCGGAGCAGGCAGTCCAGGGCCCCGTCCAGCAGACGCCGGGTGATCATTTCATTGAACCGGCTGACGACCATGGCGAAACGCCGGCCTTCGGCGATGAGCTGTCCCTGCACGGGCTGGTTCATGGTTCCTCCTTATGGTTTTTCCGCATCGCCGGATGGAGCCGCTCCCAGCATCCAGTCCCTGGCGATCAGATGTCCGAGCTTGTCCCGCTTCGTCTGCAGGTAACGGCTGTTGACGGAATTGGGCTTGATCTCGATCGGCACCCGCTCCACGACTTCCAGCCCGTATCCCATCAGGCCGACGATTTTTTTCGGGTTGTTGGTGAGCAGGCGGATTTGACGTACGCCCAGGTCGACCAGAATCTGGGCGCCGATGCCGTAATCCCGCAAGTCGGCCGGAAATCCGAGTTCGATATTGGCTTCGACCGTGTCCTTGCCCTGGTCCTGCAGCTGATAGGCGCGTATTTTATTGCTGAGCCCGATGCCGCGGCCCTCCTGCCGCATGTACAGAAAAACCCCTTTCCCCTCACGGGTGATCTCAGCCAGCGCGCGTTGGAGCTGGTCGCCGCAGTCGCAACGCATCGATCCGAACACGTCGCCGGTCAGGCATTCCGAATGGACGCGGACGAGAACGGGTTCCGCCGGACCGGGTTCGCCCTTGACCAGCGCCAGATGATGATGATCGTCGATGTCGCTTTCATAGAGATGCAGGATGAACTCTCCGAAACGCGTCGGAAACCGGGTGGTGACAATGCGCCGGACCAGCCGGTCGTGAACACACCGATAGGCGATGAGATCCCGGATGGTGCAGATGGCGAGGCCGAAACGCTCCGCGGTTTTCTCCAGCGAAGGCATGCGGGCCATGGATCCGTCCTCATCCATGATCTCGCAGAGCACGCCGCCCGGGGTCAGACCGGCCAGGCGTCCGAGGTCCGCGACCGCCTCGGTGTGCCCCGCGCGCGACAGGACGCCGCCCTCGGCGGCGCGGAGCGGGAAAATGTGACCGGGCCGGGCCAGATCGTCCGGTTTCGTGTCCGATGCGATGAGCGCACGGACGGTTTCCGAACGGTCATGAGCGGACACGCCCGTGGTGGTGCCCCTGACCGCGTCCACGGATACGGTGAAGGCCGTTCCGCGTATGCTGGTGTTCTCGTCCACCATCGGATCCAGGCCGAGACGATCGAGACGGTCCGCGTTCAGGGAAACGCAGATCAGCCCGCGGCCGTGTTTCGCCATGAAGTTGATCTTGTCCGGCGTGATCAGGTCCGCGGCCGTGACGAAATCGCCTTCGTTCTCCCGGTCCTCGTCATCGACGATGATCAGTATTTCGCCGCGCCGGAAGCGTTCGATCGCCTCCGGAACCGGGCACGGGACGGTTCCGTTTCTTCCTCCGGACCCCGCGACAGGGTCCTGTCTATTCTCCTGTTCCGCTTCGATGGGTTCCTTCTTTCAAAATCCGGATTCCGGGGACGGCGTCATTCCTCCATCCCCGGTTCCCATTGTCCGATTTCTGTTTCCGTTTGACGCCGCGACAGAAGGCGGTCCACGTATTTGGCGAACAGGTCCGTCTCGATGTTCACCCGGCCGCCCGGGGCCAGTTCTTTCAGCGTCGTATTTTCGAAAGTATGCGGAATGACCGACACCGCGATGCGGTCCCGCTCCACGCCAGCCACGGTGAGGCTGATGCCGTTCAATGCGACGGATCCCCGTTCCGCCACCTGGCGCATCAGGCCGGCCGGAATGCGGACGGTGATCATCCGGCTGTCGCCCTTCGGCCGAACCGATACGATCGAACCGATGCCGTCCACATGGCCCTGCACAAAATGGCCGCCGAGCCTGCCTCCGATCGCAAGCGCCCGCTCGAGATTCACGCGATCGCCGGTCCGAAGGCGCCCGAGCGTGGACTGTTTCAGTGTCTGGAAAACCGCGGTGGCTTCGAAATCTTCCGGCTGCGTTTCGGTCAGGGTCAGACAGACGCCGTTCACCGCGACGGAATCGCCGGTCCGCAGTTCCGGCGCGAGACGCGGCGCCTGAATCCGGATGCGGACACTGTCGTGTCCGGGAAGGATTTTCCGGATCTTTCCTATTTCTTCGATAAGACCGGTGAACACGGCCGCTCTCCGATGAACAGAATGTCCTCTCCCGACCGGCGCCAGGCGCAACGCTCGAATCGGATCAGTTTCTTCAGGCCGGTGATACCCAGGTCGCCGAGCACGGGTATGCCTTCTCCCATGAGACGGGGAGATATGAAACCGATCCATCTGTCCGCAAATCCGGCGGACAGGGCCGAAGTCCAGGTGTCGGGGCCGCCCTCCACGAGAATGGAGAGGATGCCCTTTCCGGCGCACCGGTTCAGAATTGACCCGAACCGGAACCGGCCGTCCGGACCGGTTTTCAGCGTCCAGACCTGTACGCCTGCGTTTATTAGGCGCAGACGTTTTTCGGCCTGCGCGCCGGGCCCGGCGATGACAACGGTCCGCTCCGGATCTGCGGCGCGGACCAGCCGGCTTGTCAAGGGAATCCTCAGGCGGGGGTCCAGGACGATACGGATCGGCGCGAAACCGGGCCTGCGCTTCCCGGCCCGGTCCCGGACCGTCAATTCCGGGTCATCCCGAAGCACCGTGCAGATGCCCACCAGGATGGCGTCCTGTTCCGCGCGCAGACGGTGAACCCAGGCCCTGGAACCGGAACCGCTGATCCAGCGGGATTCCCCGCCGGTTGTCGCCACACATCCGTCCAATGTCTGGGCCGCTTTCAGTGTGACAAAGGGACGACCGTGTTTCATGAAATGAAAAAAGGACTCATTGAGACTGCGGCATTCCGGTTCCAGAACACCCTCGGTGACGGAAATCCCCGAGTTCCGCAGCTTCCGGATGCCGCGTCCGTTGACAACAGGATTCGGGTCCGTGCAGCCGACCACGACGTTCCGAATGCCGGACCGGATAATGGCTTCCGTACAGGGCGGCGTTTTGCCATAATGACTGCAGGGTTCCAGGTTGACGTACAGCGTGCATTCCGGAAGGAGGGCTGGATCTGCTTTTACCAGAGCATTGATCTCGGCGTGAGGCCCCCCGTATCTTTCGTGAAATCCTTCCGAAATGATTTTCCCCCTCCGTACCAGAACGCATCCCACTGCGGGATTCGGATGTACCTTTCCAATCCCGCGTCTGGCGAGCAGAAGAACCCGTTTCATGAAATACGCATTATCCATATAAAAAACAGCCCTAAAAGTATACTTTCAGGGCTCGTGATGCTCGCATCAGATTGCAGACTCGCGCCATCCTCTTTCATCCGGACTTTAACCGTCGGCACCAGAGTTGCACTGGTTCAGAGCGAAAAAATACAACTATTTCGCGCGCGTGGGCTGTCACCACCGGTCAGGAATTTCGCCTTGCCCTGAAGAAGACTGAATCAATTTAAATAAATTGAATTTATCAGTCAAGCTTTATTTTCCGTTCATGATTGTGTTTTTCACTAGGGATAGTAATTATCAAGATTCCCAAACTACATATGGCCAAAATTTGCACTTTTCGCTTGACTTTCTCACGTTGAATCGTATATTTCAGCATCGATCCGGAATTTCCCCGAACCGCAACACCCAAATCAAAGAGAAACAACCATGGCTCAATTTCCACGGGAGACCAGGAAGAATGTCGCTTTCTTCCTGGAGGACGATCTTTTCGGCAAGGATGAAAACGGAAAGAAATCAGCCCAGGACGAACCGGCTGATCTGAACCGCATCACCGAGGACCTCTCCCCACTGAACGACGAATCCCTGGATGAGCCTCAATCGATGGAAGAACCGGTCCGCATTCCGGACTCTATTCCGCTGACAGAGAATGCGCGGACCGTTCTCCGGAAGCGGTACCTGAAAAAGGACGCGAACGGCAACGTGCTGGAAACACCCGAAGACATGTTCCGCCGCGTTGCGCGTTTCATCGCCTCCGCGGACCAGATTTACGATCCCGAGGCGGACTGGACCGCCACGGAGAACCGTTTTTACGCGATGATGGCCAACCTGGAATTCATGCCCAACTCCCCGACTCTGATGAATGCCGGCCGCGAGCTGCAGCAGTTGTCGGCCTGCTTCGTCCTTCCGATCGAAGACTCCATGGAGTCCATTTTCGACGCCGTCAAGAACACCGCCCTCATCCACAAATCGGGCGGCGGCACCGGTTTTTCGTTTTCCCGCATCCGTCCAAAAAACGATATCGTCTGTTCGACCAAGGGCATCGCTTCCGGGCCCATCTCCTTCATGCATGTCTTCGACGAGGCGACGGAGACGGTCAAACAGGGCGGCACACGCCGCGGCGCGAACATGGCGATTCTCCGCGTCGATCATCCCGACATCCTGGATTTCATCGAGGCCAAGGTGGATGACGACAAGCTGAACAACTTCAACATTTCCGTCGCCCTGACCGAAACGTTCTGGAAAGCGCTCGAAAGCGACGGGGAATACGATCTTATCAATCCGCACGACCGGCAGAAAGCCGGCTCGCTCCGGGCCCGGGATGTGTATGACCGCATCATCCGCCATGCCTGGGAGAACGGCGAACCAGGCGTCATCTTCATCGACCGCATCAACCGTGACAATCCCACCCCCCCGCTCGGCGAAATCGAGTCGACCAATCCGTGCGGCGAACAGCCGCTGCTCCCCTACGAATCGTGCAACCTCGGGTCGATCAATCTCGCCGTCATGACGCGACAGTCGGACGGCGTCGCGGAGGTGGATTTCGAGAAACTGCGCCGGACGGTCCGCACGGCGGTGCACTTCCTCGACAATGTGATCGACATGAACAAGTTCCCGCTTCCCCAGATTGAAAAGATGACGAAATCCACGCGCAAGATCGGACTGGGCGTCATGGGATTTGCCGATCTTTTGTTTGATCTCGACGTACCCTACAACTCGAACGAAGCCATTGACCTGGCCGTCCAGATCATGAAATTCATCGCGGAGGAATCGCGGACGCAGTCCCGTGAACTCGCAGCCCGGCGCGGCGCGTTTCCGGCTTTTCCGAAAAGCGTGTACGCGGATCGCGGGGAGCCGCCGATCCGCAACGCCACCCGGACGACCATCGCCCCGACTGGAACCATCAGCATCATCGCGGGATGTTCGAGCGGTGTCGAACCTCTCTTCGCGCTTTCCTTCACCCGGCACGTCATGGACGACAACCGTCTCCCGGAGGTGGTCCCCTCGATTCTCGAGCGGCTGCGCCGCGAAAACCTGTACACCGAGACGCTCGCACGGACCATCGCGGAAAAGGGATCGCTGGAAGGCATCGAGGCAATTCCGGACCGACTGAAGCGGATATTCGTGACGGCGCATGAAGTTTCCCCGGAATGGCATATCCGCATGCAGGCGGCCTTTCAGAGCTGCACCGACAACGCCGTATCCAAGACCGTGAATTTCGCCAACGCCGCGACGGTGGACGACGTGAGCAAGGTGTACCGGATCGCCCATGACCTGGGTTGCAAGGGCGTCACCATCTACCGGGACGGCAGCCGGGACAAACAGGTTCTGAACAAGGGCACATCGAAAAAGGCGGAAGAACCCGGCACTGAAAACGCCCCTGAAACCGGCCCGAAACCGAGGCCCCGCGTGCTCCGCGGGTTCACCACCAAACTCAACACCGGACAGGGATCCCTCTATATCACGATCAACAATGACGGATCCGATTCACCCATCGAAGTGTTCGCGAACATCGGCAAGAGCGGCGGGGACACCGCGGCCCTTTCCGAGGCCATCGGCCGTCTCATCTCCATCGCCCTGCAGAAAGGCGTGGCCGTCGAGGAGCTGGCGCAGACCCTGACCGGCATCACGGGATCCCGGCCCGTCTGGAACGAAGGCATGTTGATCAAATCCGTTCCCGACGGCATCGGTCAGATATTGATGCATGAATTCGGCAGGAAAAAACCGGAAGAGAAAATCATCAAACCGGATCCGGCCTCAGAGAAACCCCTGAACATCAAGCTGGCCGAGCAGACCGGCCCAGAATGTCCTGAATGCGGCGGTTCCCTGCGGGCCGAGGGCGGATGCACCATCTGCGTCAGCTGCGGATACTCGCACTGCGGCTGACCGGGGTCATGGACAGCGCCGGCTCCGAAGGGGACCGCATACTGGGAGACGCCTGGTCCGGATGGACGGGATCTCCGGACGCGGACGCGAATTCGCCGGACGCGCGTTCGCCCAAGAGACTGTTCCTTGTTTCAGCGCTGTTCCTGCTCATCTTCGCCGGCCTGGCGTTCCTGGCCGGCTTTTATTTCCTGTCGCCTCGTCTCCGCTCCTGGGGAACAACCTGGGTGACAGTATTCGCCTGTGTGCTGGCCGCGGCGTGGGGAACGGGCGCCCTGCTTTACGCCGTTCTTGTCGCGACCCTGTGCGTCAAACCGGGTTCCCGCATCCGGCGGCTTTTCCCCCGGAATCTTCCGCGGTTATTTTTCCGCCCTTGCCTCCGCTTCTTCGCGCGGCTGATCGGCGGCAACGCCGACCGTCTCGCCCACTCCTACATCCGGGTGCACAATGCCTGGGAGGAAAGAACCTCCCCTCCCGTCACTGCGGACCGAATCCTCGTTCTCCTTCCCCGCTGTCTCTCCCGGCCCCAGATGGATCAGATGAAGGCACAGTGCCGGACCGCGGGCGTGGCTGCGGTAGTCGTATCCGGAGGGGAAGCGGCCAGGGCGGCGGTGCGGGAAACGCGGCCTGCGTCCGTGATCGGCGTGGCGTGCGAGCGGGATCTGCTTTCGGGGATACACGACCTGCACCCGCGCATTTCCGTCATCGGCATCCCCAATGTGCGGCCCGAAGGTCCCTGCCGGAACACGCAGGCCGATGCCGGGGAACTCGGCCGTGTGCTCAGCCGGATGACCCGGAAAACCGGATCCGGGCCAGGAACCCCCGTGTGATGAAAGCCACCAGAGTTCCGGCTCCGACGGATACAAGAAAAAACAGGGGCAGAACCGACCAGACATCCAGATCCGCCACATAGAGCAGGGACGCCACAGCGATCTGAGCCGCGTTCTTGATGAAAGCGCCGAGAATGCTCAATCCGGCCACTCCGAACAGCCGCGGCGCCAGCCTGTATACTCCGGCCACGGCAAGCATGGAGAGCACGCCGCCTGTTGCGGAGAAAACGAAGGAAGGATGAAACAGGGAACCGGTGAGAAATCCGGCGACCAGCACGCGCAGCACGGCCACCGACAGGGCGGCGCCGGCGCCGGCACTGATCAGCAGGGCAAGCGGTATGACATTGGCCAGGCCCAGCCTGAAAAAAGGCAGGGGAAGACCGACCGCTTCCTCTACCGTGAACAGCACGGAGGCAACGCCGGTCCAGAGGGCCAGTTCGGCGATTCTCCGCGACCGGGTCGGTTTTACGGCCCGGTGTTGCATGCCGGAGCGATCTCTCTTCAAGGCGTCAACCCGTCCAATTCCGGGACGACCGCCTGGTCGCTTTCCACGGTCACGGTCACCCGGTTCGGGATGCAGATGAGCATGCGGCTGGCATCCCGGATTTCGCCCTGATGCATGCAGTTTTTCCCCGGGCAGGGCGAACGGATGATACGAGTCCCTCCGTTCATCACGGCGACTTCCGTTACCCCGATAATCCCCCTTACCGAAAGAACCGTGTCCACTCCGAGAGGATGCGTCATTTTCAGGTTTCCGTCCACGGAAATCCGTATCCGGCTTCCCGGCAACCCCGTTCTTTCGGGCCGAAAACCCGTGAAAACAGCAATACCGATCAGGACAACGAGAAGGCCGTCCGCAGGACGGAAAAGAGGAATCGGGGATTGAACTGAAGGCCGTTTCAAGAGAGCAGACTGCGGATGGATTCAAAAACCCGATCCGGCTTGATCCGGTTCATGCAGGGCGTTTCACATTGACTTCGGAAACAATTCTGACAGCCCAGACCGGGCTCCAGAATTTTTCCGCGGCCGTATAATTCGAATTCCCTGGAGTTGAAGATGTTGTTGAACAGAACCACCTTTTTGCCCAGGCCAATGGCAATATGAAGCCCCATGGTGACACTGGTCACGACCAGATCACACTCATTCATCAGGGAAATAAATGTCTTGAGGTCAAAGTGTCCTAAATAGCGTGCCTTCGATAGTTGCGCGATTTTTTTATTCTTTGCGTCTTCCTGTAATCCGCCGAGAAGAAGGGGCGTGTATCCGTTTTTTTTCAAATCCCGTGCCAGCTTCACCCAGAAGGTCTCGGGCCATAGACGCGTACTCCACCTTCCCCCGCAGCCTGTATTGAGTCCGATAACGCCCCTTCCCTTCGGGATTCGCCATTTTCCCGGATCCGGCCTGGGAAGCAGATATTCCTCTCCGTTGAATTCAAACCCCGACATTTCGAATATTTCCCTGGGATAACTCTTTGTGTTCTTTCTGTTTTCATCATCGAAAAGGCCTGTCAGCCATTTCCGCCTGGCAGCCCGATCCAGGGGCCTGCAGGCGGATCCGGTCCAGCCGAAGCCCTTTTTCTTTCCGGCGCGTATCTTTTCCGCCAGACAACAGGCTTCCGCATCCTTGTCCAGGTTGATGAGGAGTTCGTATTCAGTGGATTTCAAAATTTCGATATGCTCGGCCGTGAACCGGAATGCCCGGCTCACTTCAGCCGGCAGTATTTCCGGCGTATGCGTCAACCAGTGTATTTGACGCAACGGCATGGTCTTTCTCAGAACCCGGATCAGGGGGGTTGTCCGGATCACGTCGCCTATGGCTCCGAGCTTGATGATGAGAATTCGACCCTTCACCCGCTCGTATTCGGGACAGCCTTCACAATGGACCCCCGCCTCTTTATGCGGACGACAGGGCCGGTCCCCCAGGTAATGCGTGCAATCGGTGTGTATTATCATGAAAACCGCAATGATCCTATTTTGGGGCTGACAATGCAGGCGAGCGCCAGGGAGTGGAGCCAGGTTGACGCGTGTTCGGCCCTGGAGATGAGAACGATGGGGAGGCGCGCGCCGACGACCAGCCCGCTGATGCGGGCATGCGCGAGGTAAACCAGTCCTTTTGCGAAAATATTGCCGCTGGCGATATCCGGAACCAGGACAATATCCGGTTTGCCTGCGATACGGCTGCGGAATCCCTTGATGCGGGCGGCGTCTGACGAAAAAGCCATATCCAGAGCCAGGGGTCCTTCGACCACAGCCTCTCCAAAAACGCCTTCCGCAGCCATGCGGACCAGTTCCACCGCGTCCGCGGTCTCGGGCATGTGCGGGCTGACTTTTTCGTTTGCCGCGAGCAGGGCGATGCGCGGCTTCCGGATCCCCATTGCGGAAGTGAACGCAATCGCATTCTTGAGAATGAGAATCTTCTGCTCGAGCGTCGGACGGATGATCATGCCGCTGTCCGTGACCGCGAAGGGTTTGGCCGCGGCGGGCACCTCCATCCAGGCGATATGACTGAGAAGACCGCCCGTGCGCAGTCCGAAACGGGGATCCAGAACGGCCTTGAGGAGAACGGGCGTGGAAATGTTGCCTTTCATGATGAGGTCCGCTTCGTTCCGGGAGGCCATTTCAGCCGCGGTTTCAGCGATATCCGGATCTTCCGTCCGGTCGATGATCCGGAACTCCGACAGTTCGATATTCAGACGCCGGGCCAGGTTTCGAATCGCGGGAGCACGGCCGATCAAGACCGGTCGGATCAGTCCGAAGCCCGCCGCATCCGCAACGGCTCTCAGGACTTCGGGTCCGGCCGCTCCGGCCACGAGAGTTCTCGCCGGGCCCTTTTTCCGCGCCCGATCGATCATCACACGGTCCCGGGCGGCGATGCGCTTCATCGAACGCCCCCCTCGATCGCGGCCTTCACGGCCCGCACCGCTTTCCGGATGTCCTTTTCCCCCAGAAAAGCGGAGACTGCTGCGATGCCGTCCGCGCCCGACCGGATCGCCTCGCCTGCGTTGCCGGAATGGATTCCGCCGATGGCCACCAGCGGCCGGGTCGTGCGGGGCCTCAATTCGGTCAGCAGTCCGGGGCCGGGAATCCGCTCCACGGTCTTGGTCCCGGTCGGAAAGCAGGCGCCGACTCCGTAATAGTCCGCATCCGGAGCGGCTTCGAACTCCTCAACCGAGGACACGGAAAATCCGACGCACAGATCCGGCGCGATTCTGCGGATCCGGTCCGCGGGCATGTCCGTCCATCCGACGTGGATGCCGTCCGCGCCGGATGCCAGCGCGACATCGAGCCGGTCATTCACGATCAGAGGAACGCCCGCGTCCGCGGTCGTCTTCCGCAGGATATCCGCTATTTCGATCATCTCGCGAACACCGGACACTTTGTCGCGGTACTGAATCACGGTTGCGCCGCCTTCAATCAGGGACGCGGCCAGCGATCCGGGCGTGCGTCCGTCGAACCATTCCCGGTCCAGAACGGCCATCAACCGGAATCGGGAGGCGTCCGGAGTACCCAAAAGCGTCATCAGTATTCAATGCCGGGCCGCGCCGGCATTCCTTTCGCGTAAGGATGCTTGACCGCAACCATCTCGGTGACCAGATCCGCGGCGGCGATGAGCGCAGCGGTCGCGCCCCTGCCGGTCAGGACCAGTTCAACCGAATCGGGCCGGTTCCGGAGGAGACCGAGCACTTTCTCTTCTTCAATCAGTCCGAGCGAAACGGCCTGAAGAATTTCATCCAGGATGATCATGTCCCACCCCTCCCCCATGCGTTTTTCGGCCGCTTTCAGGCCCTGTGCGGCGCGTTCCCGGTCCGCAGGGGCCGGAGGAACGGACCGGACGAAAGCCCGGCCGCCGAACTGCATGGATTCGAATCCGGGCAGTCGGAGAGAGAATCCTGTTTCGCCGGATCCCCCCGGCGGCTTGAGGAACTGGATCAGCAGGACTTTCCATCCATGGCCCAGGGCGCGCAGCGCCAGCCCCATCGCCGCCGTGGTCTTTCCCTTTCCCTCCCCGGTGTAAATCTGTACGCACTTTCGCGGCATGCCGTCAACCCCGGTCGAACGCCTGCTCCCGTTCGCGGCTCAGGAGCCGTTTCCGGAAGAGCCGGACTTCTGCTTGCGGTGCGAGGCCATGCGCGCCGCCATGACGATGGAATAGAATTTGGTATCGTCGTCGTCGGCCCTGGACGAAAGCACCACGGGCGCAAGCGTCCCCACGAGAATGGAGGCGCTTTTGCCGTGCGCCAGAATGGTGACGGATTTGTAGAACGTGTTGGCGGTTTCGATGTTGGGAAACAGAAGAATGTCCGCCTCGCCGTTGATGGGGCTGTCCAGGCCCTTGATGCGGCAGTTCTCCTCGGAAAGGGCCACATCCAGGGCCAGCGGGCCGTCGACCACCGCGCCGCGGATCTGCTTCCGCTCGGCCATGGCCTTGATCACGGCAGCATCAATGGAGGACTGAAGCTTGAAATTGATTTTCTCCGCCGCCGACACCAGGGCCGCCTTCGGATTTTCAATGCCCAGCGAATGCGCCACTTCGATGGCGTACTCCAGGATCTTGACCTTTTCGTCCATGGTCGGATTCGGGAGAATGGCCGCGTCCGTGACCAGCAGGAGCTTGGGATAGGTCGCCATCTCCATCACCGCGACATGGCTGAGCAAACCGCCCTTGGGAAGAAGTCCGATCTCCTTGTCCAGCACCGCCTTCATGAACACGTCGGTGGGGATCAGCCCCTTCATCACCAGGTCGGCTTTGCCGTCCCGTACGAGCTGCACCGCTGTCCGCGCGGTCCGAATCTCGTCCTCGGTGTTCACGATCTTCACGCTTTTCATGAAAACAGGGTCGAGATCCCGGGTGATTCGCTCCAGTTTCTCCCGGACCCCGACCAGGATCACCTTGATGAGACCGTCGAGTACTCCCCGCACGACGGCGTTGACCGTCGCCGGGTCCCCGTCTCCGGAGGCAACCGCCATCGTCATCCGGGGACCGCCTTTGACGGCTTCTTCCAGCATGACGAGTTTACGGATGGGTTCCATGCGAGCGCCTTTCGCTGTTAATCTCCGGAAGCCGCATACGATCCGGGCGTTTCTTCCCCCCTGAGAATGCGGAGCCCGCCCTGCGCCAGCGACTCCATCTCCTTTTCGCCGGGCAGCACGAAAACGGGTGCAATCCACCGGACACGCGCCAGGACCGCCTCCGTGAAGACGGCCGAAGCGGCCAGGCCGCCCGTGAGGACCAGGGCGTCCACGCGGCCTTCCAGTACGGCGGCCATGGCCCCGATCTGCTTGGCCGTCTGATATGCCATGGCGTCCCGGACCAGGGCGGCTGTCCGGTCGCCGGCTGCGATACGGCGCTCGACTTCCACCAGATCGTTTGTTCCCAGGTGGGCCACCATGCCGCCATGACCGGTCAGCTTCCGCCGAATTTCGGAGAGCGATGCTTTTCCGGAACAGCACCAGTCCGCCAGCTGGCCGGAGGGCAGGCCGCCGGATCTTTCGGGCGAGAACGGCCCGTCACCGTCCAGTGCATTGTTGACGTCCACCACCCGGCCCTCCCGGTGCGCGCCGACGGAGATACCTCCACCGAGATGGGCCACGATCAGGCGCAGGGATTGCACGGGCCGGTTGAGACGCCGGCCGGCTTCGCGGGCGACGGCTTTCTGGTTGAGCGCGTGAAAAATGGAGCGTCTGCGGAACTCGGGCAGTCCGGTCAGGCGGGCCACTTCGTCCATTTCGTCCACCACCACCGGGTCCACGATATACGCGGAAATGCCCGCCTGATCCGCGATCACGCGGGCGATCAAGCCCCCGAGATTGGAGGCATGTTCCCCCTCCGCCGCAGTGCGCAGATCCTCCGCCATCCGGTCATCCACGGCATAGGTCCCGCCTTCCATCGGCCGCAGCAGACCGCCCCGGCCGACGACTGCGTCCAGTGACGCAGGCCGTATATCCCGCTCGGCCATGAACGATTCGACGGCCCCGAGACGGAACGGGAGCTGGTCCGCGATTCGGATGAAGCGGCTGAGCGCATCCGCCGGATGCGCGAGTGAGGCGGAGTCCCTCTGCGCCTCGTCCTCGAAAAGCGCGATCTTGGTGGATGTTGAGCCCGGGTTGACGACCAGGATGCGGAAGGGACCCCGGCTCATGATTGTTCGTATGATTTGACCGGTTCCTCGTTGCGCAGCACGCGGAGCGCGCCCAGTGCGAGCGCCTCCATTTCGAACTCGCCCGGCATCACGAAAAAGGATCCCAGGATGCCGACCCGTTCCTGGATCCAGCCCGTCAGCATCTGGCTCCGGGCCAGACCGCCGGTCAGCACCACGCCGTCCAGCATGCACTTCAGAACCGTGGCCATGGCGCCGATTTCCTTGGCGATCTGATAGGCCATGGCGCGATACACGCGTTCGGCGCGGCTGTCCCCTGCGGCGATGCGCTTCTCGATCTCCACGGCGTCGCTGGTTCCCAGATGCGCCGCAAGACCGCCGCAGCCCACGATTTTCTTCCGCATTTCCGCGTGCGTGAACCTTCCTGAAAAACACATTTCGGTCAGGGCGTGGACCGGCAGGGTTCCGGACCGTTCGGGCGAGAACGGCCCCGCTTCGACCGCATTGTTGACGTCGATGATGAATCCGTCCTTCAGCGCGCACACTGAAATGCCGCCGCCCAGGTGGGCGACCACCATGCGGAGCTGGGAGAGATCCTTTCGGAGCTGGACGGCCACTTTGCGTCCGACGGCCTTGATATTGAGGGCGTGGACCAGGCTTCTGCGCTCCAGCTCCGGCATGCCGGTCGGCCGGGCGATCGGCTCCATCTCGTCCACGGACACGGGATCGACGAAAAACGCAGGGACATCCGTGCCCTGCACCAGACGGTCGGCCAGGCAGACGCCCAAGAGAGACGCGTGGTTGAACTGAACGCGGCCCTGGAGCACGTCGCCCACGACGGTCGGCGTGACGCGGTAGGTGCCGCCTTCCAGGGGCTTGAAAGGGCCTCCCCGGCTGGAAACCGCGGACAGGGATCCGATTTCGACGCTCCGGCGCCTGAGCAGTTCGGCCAGGTCCCGAAAGCGGAGATCCATCTGGTCGGTCGGTCTCAGAAAGGAAGCCAGGCTGTCCGACGGATAAGTGACGGTCTCGCTCCATACCGGTGTTTCGTCCTCGTAAAGCGCGACCTTGGTGGTCGTGGAACCCGGATTGACGACCAGAATTCGCGTCATGCGTCCTCCCCGTTCACCGCGGTTCCGGCGCCGGCCCGGAATGCCTCTCGATTGATGTCAATGGTTCCGGCCGGCACGCGTGCTTCGATGGCCTGCATCCAGGCGGTTTCGGGTATTTCGAGACAGCCCGAAAGCGCGCCGAGCAGTACCGTGTTTTCAACACGCGGATTCCCGAGCCGTCGGGCGGCGGCTTCTGCGTCTATGGAGACGACACGCCCAGACCTGGCGCGCACGGATGAAAGGGGATCATCCGGATACCCCGGCCCTGTTCTGAAAAGCGCGACAGGCGGAACGAGACGTTTGCGGTTCACCACGGCCGTCCCGTCCGCCCGGAGAAAGTGGACCCATCGAAGGGCTTCCGCCTGCTCGAACGCCATCAGGGCTTCGGCCTGTCCGGCCGGAATCAGCGGAGAACGGACCTGTCCGGCGATCCGGACATGGCTGGATACGGAACCGCCCCGCTGGGCCATGCCGTGCACTTCGCTTTTTTTTACGTCGAAACCCGCGCGGAGCGCCGCGTCAGACAGCAGTTCGGACGCCAGAAGGACACCCTGTCCTCCCACGCCCACGATCAGGACGTTCATGGATTTCATTTCCCACTCCCTTCCGGCCCGCGCACGATCGCCTGCACCGGGCAGACCTGACTGCAGACACTGCAGCCCGTGCACAGGATGGGGTCAATGCGGGACTGGCTCAATCCCTTGTCCGTGCGCCGCTCCGATTCGCCGATTGCCGGACAGGCGACCTTGAAACAGGTGTGACAGCCGATGCAGGCATCCGGGTCCACGCGGAACGGCGGCCGCAGAATGGTTTTACGGATTTCAGGCGGGTAAAGCGTGCAGGGCCGGTTGGTGATCAGAACGGAAAGTTCACTTGAGTCGAGTGCCTCTCCCAACACCTTCCCGGTCTGATTCAGGTCATAGGGATCAATGACGCGGATGCGTTGCACGCCGAGTGCCTCGCAGATTTTGGCCAGTTTCACGGGCTTGGCCGCGGCGCCCGAAAGCGTTTTCCCGGTTCCGGGCTGGTGCTGGCCGCCCGTCATGGCGGTGATGCTGTTGTCCAGAATGATGACCGTGATACCGGCGCCGTCATGCACCGCGTTGAGAAGTCCGGTCATTCCTGAATGCAGAAAAGTGGAGTCCCCGATCGTCGCCACGATCCCCTTTCCGCTTCCGCGGGCCTTGGCGACTCCGACGGCCGCGCCGATGGACGCGCCCATTTCCACGCAGATGTCGCCCACGGCGATCGGCGGATAGACGGACAGCGTGTAGCATCCGATGTCGGTCGCAACGAGCGCCTTGAACTTTTTCAGCGCGACGAACAGGCCCCGGTGCGGGCACCCGGGACAGAAAACCGGCGGCCGCGGCGGCACCGCCACGGGCGCCGGGGGCTCCGGCCCGCGTTCCAGGACGCCGGCCCGCACGAATCCCTCGGCCACGACATCCGGGGAAAACTCGCCCAGGCGGGGCCACCATTTCCTGCCTTCGCAGGGGATTCCGGCCGCGAGGATCTGCTCCTCGATGAACGGCTCCAGTTCCTCCACGACGAACAGCCTGCCGACGGACGCGGCAAACCGGCGGATGCGTTCGATCGGAAGCGGGTAGGAGAGCCCGAGCTTGAATACCGAAGCTTCCGGAAGCGTCTCCCGGACGTATTGATAGGAAATGCCTGCGGTGACCACGCCTACGTCCCTGCGTCCCGGTTCCTCCCGGTTGAGAGGCGAGGATTCGGAGAAGGCGGCCAGACGCTCGAGACGTTCCGCGGCCCAGACATGCTGAACACGCGCGTGGTTCGGAAGGACGACGAATTTGCGGGGATCCGGCTGAAATCCCTTGACTGGATACTCCCGGCGCTCCCCCAGACGGACCACTCCCTGGGCGTGGCAGACGCGGGTGGTCATCCGGAGCATGACCGGAACGTCGAAGGAAACGCTGATGTCCAGGCCGTGCCCCACGAAATCCTTGGATTCCTGACTGTCGGAGGGTTCGAGGCAGGGATACCCCGCGAATCGGGCGTACAGCCGGTTGTCCTGCTCGTTCTGCGAGGAGTGCATCCCCGGATCGTCCGCGCTGACCACGACGAGTCCTCCCGGGGCGCCGACCAGGGAAACGGACATGAAGGGATCCGCGGCCACGTTCAAGCCGACATGCTTCATGGCCGTGAGCGCGCGGGCCCCGGCGAAAGAGGCGCCCATGGCGACTTCGAACGCCACCTTCTCGTTCGGGCACCATTCGCTGTCGATTTCCGTGTATCGGGAGGCGATTGCTTCGAGAATCTCGGTGCTGGGCGTGCCCGGATAGGCCGTTGCCACATGCAATCCGGATTCGTGGCATCCGCGGGCGACCGCTTCATTTCCGGACAACAGGACTTTCATGCGGATTCCTCAGTGGGGTGATCCCTGAACGCCGCGGCAGCCGACCTCTGCGGAGATGCTTCTCCGGCTCCCGGTCTCCGCGGACGGGATGCGTTTCTCAGGTCCCGGCGGCCTTCCCGAAAGCCTGTTCCAGTTTGATCAGCCGCTGCCAGTCCCGGTCCACCCGGGACTGGATGAATTGAACATCTTCCTCGCGAAGATGATGAAAGCGGCCCTGCATTTTCAGGTATTCCGCAACCGGCTTCGGGTTCGGATTTCGCCGGTTGATGCTGTACACGCCCTCCTCCACCTCGTAGATCGGGAAAACATTGCATTCGGTGGCCATTCGGGCGATTTTCACCGTGACTCCGGGGGCGTGCTTCCATCCCGTCGGGCAGGGCGCGTAGACATGCAGAAATCGCATCCCGCGGAGGGATCGCGCCTTCTGCAGTTTCTTCACCAGGTCTTCCGGATAGGCGATGTTGGCCGTGGCCGCGTAGGGGATGGAATGCGCGACCATGATTTCCATGATGTTCTTCTTCGGCCCTTTCTTGAACTGGAGTGTCGGCGTGGTCGTGGTCCAGGCGCCGTGCGGCGTGGCCGAGGACCGCTGGATGCCGGTGTTCATGTAGGCTTCATTGTCGTAGACCACGTAAATCATGTTGTCGTTGCGTTCAGCGGCACCCGAAAGCGCCTGAAGCCCGATATCGAAAGTGCCGCCGTCCCCGGCCCATGCCACGGTCGTGATCTCGTCCAGTCCGAGACGGGAGAGGGCATGCGTGATCCCTGCGGCCGTGGAGGCCGCGGTTTCGAATGCGCAGTGGAAAACGGGCACGCCAGCCGCGGAATACGGGAAAGGACCGTCGATCACCGCCCAGCAGCAGGCCGGAATGGACAGGATGGTGTTCCGCCCGAGCGCCTTGAGCGCGTACCGCATGGCCATGGCCGCGCCGCATCCCTGGCAGGCCAGATGTCCGGGAGAGAGGATTTCCTCCTCGGGCAGGGTGAGCCGGAAGGGCGTTTTCTTCTGGAGTTCGGCGGCATTCATGGTTTGACTCCAATCCAGACGATCGGCGAGTGCTTGCCGTCGCGCAATTGCAGGAACATGGATTCCAGATCGGCCACGGACACGTCCCGGCCTCCCAGGCCGGCGATGAATCCGGTCAGAGCGGGGCCCGCGCCGGGCAATACCGACCGGGTTTCCGTGTAGAAAGGACCCGCCTGACCGTAGGAGATCGCCCGGTCCACCACGCCCGCCGCGGCCGCGCGGCCGAGGATCCGGACCACGTCTTCGGCGGGAAACGGGCGGAAATAGCGGATTTTCAGAACACCCGCCCGAAACCCCTTCTCCCGGAGCCGGTCAGCCGCGACCTTGGCCGTTCCCGCGATGGTGCCGTATGTGACGAGCACGTATTCCGCGTCTTCGCACCGGTAGGCTTCCGTCAGACCGTAGGACCGGCCGAACACGGATCCGAATTCCTTTCCGGTTTCCGCGATCACCTGCCGGGCGGCCTCGTGGGCCTTCTGAATTTTATACGAGAATTCATAGTAGTAATCCGGAGACGTGAGCGCGCCGAAAGAGCGCGGGTCCGCGACGTCGAGCTTGACGGCCGGCCGGTACGGCGGCAGAAAGGCGTCGATCCGTTCCGCGTCGTACAAATCAACCACCTGGGACGTGTGGGACAGGAAAAAAGCGTCCAGGTTCACCAGGGTCGGAAGCAGGATCTCGGCGCGTTCTCCGATCCGGTAGGCCATCAGGATGGAGTCGAAAACTTCCTGATTGTCCTCGCAGTAAATCTGCATCCAGCCCGTGTCGCGCTCGGAAATCGCGTCCGTGGCGTCGGCCCAGATGGACCAGCCCGGGGCCATGGCGCGGTTGACATTGGCGAGAACGATGGGCAGACGCGCCCGGCCGGTCCAGTGGATGAGTTCGTGCATGAGCGCGAGCCCCTGTGCCGAAGTCGCGGTGAACGTGCGCGCGCCCGCGGCTTGTGCGCCGATGCATGCGGCCAGGGCGGAATGCTCGGATTCGACCTTGATGAAGTCCGCCGCCAGTTCACCCCGGGCCACGAGTTCGGAAAGAATCTCCACGATGGTGGTCTGGGGCGTGATCGGGTAGGCCGAAATGACCTGAACGCGCGCCGCGACGGCGGCATAGGCGGCCGCGAAATTGCCGGTGAGGACTTTCTTCATGGGCCCCCTACTTCCCTTCCTTTTCTGAGTCGATGGCGTCGAACGGGCATTCCGCGATGCAGATACCGCATCCCTTGCAGTAGTCCAGATCCACCACGGGCGGGTCGCCCGGACGGATGGCCGGTTCGGGGCAGACTTTCCAGCAGATCATGCACCGTTTGCAGCGTTCCTCGATGATCACGGGCCGGATCGAACGCCACGAGGCGGTCTTGTTGCTCTTCATGGAGCCCATCGAAACGGGCATGTCAGGAAGATCGCCCGTTTTTTCGACGGCGACGGTCCCGTCTTTTCGGATTTTCGGCTTCATGACGTCTCCCTATCCGTGCAGCTGGTCGTATGCGTCCCGGGCGGCCTGGGCATTCAGGTCCGGTTTGTGCGGGATCTTCTCCCGTATGGCGCCCATCACGGAATCGATCGACACCACGCCTGTGGCGCGGGCCACGGCGCCGAGGATGGTGGTATTCACGATCGGGGCCTCCGCCGTGCCGAGGCCGTGACGCAGGGCGATGGAGGAGCAATCC
>JAFGAX010000083.1 GCA_016933415.1 bacterium | reverse complement strand
TCTTGACTTTTATCCCCCTATCACCTACCTTGCCAGTAAGATTTCCGGAACTCCCAAATGCCATAGCACCCATGAAATGGTTCCGTCAAGCTGGCCATCGGCCTTGTCGTCACCGGCCTGAATATCATGCCGTTGATCCATTATTTATAGGCAACCGGACGGAGGACGTCCTCTTCCCCCACTCAAACGGCGGATGGAGAAGGCGAAATGCCCGTCCGGAGAGTTCTCGCGTTACCATGAGATGAACCGGAATGAAGTCTCACGCGAAAGAGGATAAAATTCCGCAGGCTTCCACCGAGAGGCTGACCCGCGTCCTGGGCGCCCTGAACGAGCTGTCGAAGGCCCGGTCCATGGACGCGTTGTGCCGCCGGGCCATGGAACTGGCCATCGATCGGCTGGGCTTCGACCGAATCGGGATGTGCTTCCTCTCGGAGGACCATCAGACGGTGCTGGGCGTTTACGGCACGGACGAAAACGGACGCCTGCGGGATGAACGGCACCTGCGGCGGCCCGTCCGTACCACGCCCACTGTCCGGAAACTTCTTGACAACCCCGCGTCCGTGCTCTTCTTCGAGAACGAGATCCTCTACAACGACAAGGTCGAGAAGGTCGGAGTCGGCGACCATGCGGTGGCCCGACTCTGGAACGGGGAGGAGGTCATCGGCATCCTCGCCGTCGACAACCTGATCCGCCGCAAGCCCATCGACGGGCAGGATATGGAAATCCTCGATCTGTACGCCACCGCGCTGGGGCATCTCTGCACACTAAAGAAAACGGAGGAGGCGCTCCGGGAAAGCGAAAACCGTTTCCGCGCCCTCTTTGAACAGGCCGCAGTGGGCGTGGCCCAGACTGAAGCGAAAAGCGGAACAATACTGAAGGTCAACCGCTGTTTCGGTTCCATCCTCGGATACTCGGTTGAGGAACTCCAGGGACGCGCCCTTCCGGAACTCGCCTTTCCCTCCAGCCCGGAAGTCCGGGGGCCGGATCGGCGGTTTCTCATCAACGGCAAGTCGCGCGAACAATCCGGGGACGTGCAGCTGCTCCATCGGGACGGAACGCCCGTATGGGTTCATCTGACCCTGTCGGCGATGGAATCCGGCGGATCGACCCCCCCATACACCATTGCGGTGGCTCAGGACATCACCTCCCGCAAGCGGATGGAGGACCGGATCCGGACCGACATCCGGGAAAAGAACACGCTTCTTCAGGAAGTGCACCACCGGGTCAAGAACAACATGCAGATCATCGTGAGCCTGCTCAACCTGCAGGCCTCCCCCGCGCACCAACACAGCCTGAAGGAGAGTTTCAAGGCCGTCAAGAGCCGCATCCATTCCATGGCCCTGGTGCATGAAATGCTGTACCAGTCGAAGGACCTGTCCGGCGTCCTGTTCGACCAGTACATCGAACGCCTGGTGAAGAGCCTCTTCCATTCCTTTGGCGCCGATTCCGAACGGATCGGACTGGAACTGAACCTGGAGCCGATTCCATTGAAGGTCGACCATGCCATCCCCTGCGGTCTGATCCTGCAGGAACTCGTTTCGAACGCTTTGAAATACGCGTTCCCGGCCGGCTGGATCGGGAAGCCGGTCATCCGGATCGACTTCGGACGGACGGATCAGGAAATCGAATTGAGCGTGGCCGACAACGGCGTCGGCATGCCGGTCGTCACGGACATCGACAGCCTGAAATCGCTCGGTTTCCGGCTCATCCACATGCTGGGCCGTGTCCAACTGCACGGGACGATCCGGATGGAAGGAACGGAGGGAACGCGGATCAGCCTGCGGTTCAGAGAAGCGAAAAAGCCGGGCGCCTCCCCCGCTCCTCCGCGTTCACTCGCGCGGCAGGACCATCCCGAACCCGACTCCGAATGAACCGCGGGAGAACCGTGATGACACCGGATGAGAAGCGGAACCTGATCGCCGACTTTGAGAAGACCGCGGAAGCTTTCGAAGACGTTCCCGGCTTTTCACCGGAGGTCCTCACCTTCAGGCCTTTCGCGGAAGCCTGGACGATTCACGAGCACGTCGTGCACTGCCTCGAGGTGGACGCGGCGTTTTTCCACCGCTATCGCAGGGCCGTGGCGCAGCCCGGGACGGCGGTTCCCGGATTCGACCAGTCATGGACCGCGGCCCTGGATTATCACACGCACGATCTGGCTGCCACGCTTCAGCTCATCCGGGCGCTCCGCCGGTACATGGCCGCCCATCTGAGGACTCTGGTTCAGCGGGACTGGACCAAACTGGCCTATGTGCATTCTCAATCGGGCCGCGCGGATCTGGAAAATGGCATCGCGGGTGTCATCGACCACGTCCGTTTCCACCGCGAATTGATTGACCGCAACCTCGGGTTGTGGAACCGCGCCGGGGACTGCGCACCCCAGCGCGCCGTCTGAAAAACGAAAAGGAGTCTGCATGACCGACCCTATCCGAAAGAAAGAACCCGCCTTCAAGCCCTTCATCCCGGCGGGCCGCACGCCGCCCGAGTTCACGTTCAAGGCCGTGACGCTGGGCATTCTGCTCGGCCTGCTGTTCAGCGCCGTGACCGTTTACCTCGGCCTGCGCGCCGGTCTGACCATTGCGGTGAACATCCCCATTTCCATCACCGCCATGGCGGTTTTCAGCGCATTGACCCGCGCGGGGCTGGCGAAAAAGGCGTCCGTTCTCGAAATCAACACGGTGCAGACCGTGGGCGCGGCAGGCGAATCCATCGCCGCGGGTGTGATTTTCACCTTGCCCGCGCTCTTCTTCCTGGGATTCGTGCTCGACGCGAGCCGCATTTTCATCGTGGCACTGGCCGGCGGTCTGCTCGGCGTCTGCTATCTCGTGCCCCTGAGGCGCTACCTGATCGAGAAGGAACACGGCATTCTGCCCTATCCGGAAGGCGTGGCCTGCGCCGAGGTGATCAAGTCGGGCGCAGAGGGCGGCTCACGCGCGGCCAAGGTGCTCTGGGGCTCGACCGCAGGATTCCTTTACAAACTCGCCATGGGCGGCGGTCGGTTCTGGAAGGAAATTCCGGAGTATAAGCCGAAATGGTTCCCCGGCTCGACCTTCAATGCCGAGATCTCGCCCGAGCTTCTAGGAGTCGGATACATCATCGGCCCGAAAACAGCATCCATCATGGTCGCGGGCGGCTTTCTCTCATGGGTTCTGCTCATTCCCATGATCAAGTTCTTCGGCGCGGCCATTCCCATGACCCTCGATCAGGGCGGCGAGCTCGTGCGGACCACGGTCGGCAGCCTGACAGACGACCGCATCCTCTGGCGGCAGTACATCCGGTACATCGGCGCCGGCGCCGTGGTGGCCGGCGGGTTCATCAATCTCTTCCGCGCCTTCCCGACCATCGTGGGGTCGTTCAGGGGATCCGTCCGGGATATGCGGAAATCCGGCGGTCGAAAGGTCATCGTGGAACGCACGGGCCAGGATCTGCCCCTCGGGACCGTGTTCACGGGCGTTGCCGTCGCGGTCGCGGGCATCTGGTTCCTGCTCATGGCCGTGATCAATCCCGGCCACGCGTTCGGCAACGCGGTTTCGGCCCTGCTCATCGCGGTGTTCGGATTCTTCTTCGCCACGGTTTCGTCGCGCCTCGTGGGTGAAATCGGCGTGTCGTCGAATCCGACCTCGGGCATGACCATCGCCACGCTCATGGCCACCTGCCTGGTCTTTCTCGCTGTCGGGTGGACGGGCGGCGCGTACGCCGCGGTCGCGCTCTCGGTGGGCGCGGTGGTCTGCATCTGCGCCTCGAACGCGGGCAATGTGGCGCAGAGCCTGAAAACCGGGTTCCTGCTCGGATGCACGCCGAAGAAACAGGAAATCGGGTACGCCCTCGGCGCCCTCTCCTCGATCGCGGTGGTCGGTTTCACGGTCCTGGCCGTGAACAAGGCCTACACGACGTTCGAGCCGGTGGCGTCGCTTCCGCCCACGGCCGTGGTCGAAAGGACCGCGGTCCGCGGGGAACAGACCTTCGACGTGTACGCGGATGCCGCCTCGGGCGAACGGTTCCGGGTGAACCGGACGGATGGATCCGTGCGCCGGGAACAGCCCGGCATCGGGTCGGACAAACTGCCCGCGCCCCAGGCCCGTCTCATGGCCACGGTGATCGACGGCGTCCTTGCCAAAAAACTGCCGTGGGCGCTCATTCTCATGGGTATCGCCCTGACCCTCACCGTGGAGCTGTGCGGCGTGCGGGGGCTGCCGTTCGCCGTGGGCGTGTACCTGCCGCTCTCCACGTCCGCCCCGATCTTCTTCGGCGGACTGGTCCGGTGGCTGGTGGACCGCCGCTCCGGAAAGGGGAAAACGCAGGACGAGAGCGGTCCCGGCATGCTCTACGCCTCCGGCCTGATCGCCGGCGGCGCGGTCGCGGGCCTTCTGCTGGCCGCGGCCGCCGGAATCGGAGCGGGCACGGATGCCGCGACCGGAGCCGAACTCACATTCGCGGACAGGCTGGCGGTCGGCGAAAAATGGCTGAACGGGCTGTTTGCGAACGGGGACGGACTGTCCATGCTGATTTTCATCGGGCTCTGCGTGTCGCTCGGATTCATCGGATGGCCGAGGAAGAAATAAACCGATTGAACCACGGGTAGCCGCAGCTGGTGAAAATCCCCCTGCCGGCTCTCCCGCTTGTCGGGAGAGCCGGCTTCCCCCTTTGTCAAAGGGGGATCGGGTCGGCTCCGCAACGCGGAGCCGACCCGAGGGGGATTTCTGAACCCGCAATACGAGAGAAAGCACAGCTCATAATGAATTCCGTCATTCAAGCCATCCGGACCGATCTGAAGAAAAACGCGGATCCCGTAGTCCGAAAAAGCGCCCAGCACTTTTTCAAGGAAGGTGTTTCCTGTTACGGCGTGAAAACAGCGACGGTTTACCGGATCGCGGGACTTCACTGGAAGCGGGTAAAGGACCTTCCCAAGAAGAGCATCTTCGGTCTGTGCGGGGAGCTGTTTGCGTCCGGAATGCAGGAAGAGGCGGGCGTGGTCTGCGACTGGGTTCCCAGGCTCGCGGATTCGTTCGAGAGGGGCGACCTGCG
>JAFGAX010000082.1 GCA_016933415.1 bacterium | reverse complement strand
ACGGGCGCCCGGCCGCGGAAGAACAGGGTGAGGCGGGCCCGGATATGGGCGAAGTTCGGCAGGCCGACAATGGCGCGGTCCGCGACGCGCAGGGCCTCGTCGAGCACGAAACCGATGTTCCGCACCTCCTGGAGGCTCTGGTTGAGGATCGCATAGTCGAAAGAGCGGTCCGGGAATCCCTCGAGGCCGCTGGCGATGTCGCTGTGAAACACGCTGACGCCTTTTTCCACGCACCGGTACACGGCCTCCTCGCTGATCTCCACGCCCTGGCCGCGGACGTTTTTATCTTCCGCGAGATGCGCGAGAAGCGAGCCGTCCCCGCACCCGAGGTCGAGCGCGCGGGCGCCCGTCGCGATGAGCCCGGCAATGGTCCGGTGGTCGAGCCTCATTGATCCTCCCGGTCCGCGAGATCCCGGGTCTTGGCCAGAAAATGCCGGATCAGCCGGGATTCCTCCTCGATCTCCAGGAGAAAGGCGTCGTGTCCGTAGGTGGACTTGATCTCGCACGCGGTCGCGTCCGCGCCGTGCATTTTCAGCAGGCGGACGATCTCGCGCGACTGGTGCAGGGGGTAGAGCCAGTCCGAATGAAATCCGATGACCAGAAAACGGGTGTTACCGGGCCCTCCGCCGCCGAAAAGCCGGTCGCCCGAAAGGTCGAAATAATCCATGGCCTTGGTGATGTACAGGTACGAGTTGGCGTCGAACCGCTTGACGAAATTGTCGCCCCTGTACCGCAGGTATCCCTCGACCTCGAAGTCCGTCGCGAACGAGAAGCTGTACTTGACGTCCTTCAGCTTGCGTGAGAATTTGTCCTCCATGGAGCGGTCGCTCATGTAGGTGATGTGCCCGATCATGCGCGCGAGCGCGAGGCCTTTCTCGGGGGCCTTGCGTCCTTCGTAATCACCCATGCGCCAGTCCGGGTCCGCCATCACGGCCTGCCGGCCGACCTCATCGAGCGCGATCTGCTGGGGCGAATGCTTCAGCGTGGTGGCGATCGGAATGACCGACCGCACCCGGTCCGGATAGGACGCAGCCCATTGAAGGGCCTGCATGCCGCCCATGGATCCGCCGACGACTGCCAGCAGCCGGCCGATACCGAGGTGGTCCATCAGCCTGGCCTGGGCGTCGACCATGTCCCTGATCGTCACGACAGGGAAGTCCAAACCGTACGGCTTGCCGGTCGCCGGGTTCACGGACGAAGGGCCCGTGCTCCCGGCGCATCCGCCGAGCACGTTCGAGCAGACCACGAAATAACGGTCCGTGTCCACGGCCTTGCCCGGGCCCACGAGGCCGTCCCACCAGCCGGGGCTGGATCCGTCCGGATCGTCACAGGACGACACGTGGCTGTTTCCGGAAAACGCGTGGCACACGAGCACCGCATTGTCCCGTTTTTCGTTCAGCTCTCCCCATGTTTCGTACGCGAGTGTGACCGGACCGATGGCGCGGCCGCATTCGAGGCTGAGTCCGGAGGACGATCCCGGGGACGCCCCGTCCCCGAAGGTAAAAAATCGCATCCGTCCGGACGGGGTTGAAGATTTCTGAAGGGCCGTCATTCCCCGTTCCCGAACAGGTCCGCGGAAAGATAGCGTTCGCCCGAGTCCGGGAGTATCACTACCATAGTCTTCCCGGCGAAAGCCTTGTCCTGCCCGACGCGGACCGCGGCCGCGACAGCCGCGCCTGAGGATATACCGGCCAGTATGCCTTCTTCAGTCGCCAGGCGGCGAGTGAATTCCAGGGCTTCGTCGTCCGAAACGGTTTCCACCCGGTCCACCAGGGACAGGTCGAGCACTTCAGGCACGAAACCGGCGCCGAGCCCTTGAATACGGTGCGGTCCGGGTTTCAGCGGTTTGCCCGCGAGGGTCTGCGACAGAACCGGGCTGGCCCCGGGTTCAACGGCTACGGACAGAACCGTCTTCCTCTTCGTCCGTTTGAGGAACCGGGACGCGCCCGTGATCGTGCCGCCCGTGCCCACGCCGGCCACCAGCACGTCCACGCCGCCCGCCGTATCCTCCCAGATTTCCGGACCCGTCGTGCTCTCGTGGATCGCGGGATTGGCCGGATTCCGGAACTGCTGGAGCAGAACGGTCCGGTCCGGCGCCGCGTTTTGGATCTCCTCCGCTTTGGCAACCGCGCCGGACATGCCTTTCGAACCCTCGGTGAGCACCAGGTTTGCGCCGAATGCCTTCAGGATTTTCCGGCGTTCCAGGCTCATGGTCTCGGGCATGGTGAGCGTCAGGCGGTATCCGCGCGCCGCGGATACGAACGCGAGCGCGATGCCCGTGTTGCCGCTCGTCGGTTCCACAAGCTCCATTCCCGGGCGGAGAATGCCCCGTTTCTCGGCGTCCCAGATCATGGACGCGCCGGCCCGGCATTTGACGGAATAGGAGGGGTTCCGGCCCTCGATTTTCGCGAGAATCAGGGCGCGGCTTCCTCCGGTGATGCGGTTCAGCCGCACCAGGGGGGTGCGGCCGATGGACAGCGAGTTGTCCTCGAAATAATTCGGCATAGGACCGTTCTCCGTCATGTCTTTGACAGGGCCTGGTCGATGTCCGCCAGGATATCGTCGATATGTTCCAGGCCGACGGACAATCGCACCAGCTCCGGCGTCAAACCGCTTTCGGCCTGCTGTGATTCCGAAAGCTGGGAGTGTGAAGTGCTCGCCGGGTGCAGGGCCAGGCTCTTGGCGTCCCCCACATTGGCCAGATGCGAAAACAGCTTCAGGTTCTCGATGAACTTTTCCCCCGCGGCGCGGCCGCCCTTGACGCCGAACACGATCATGCCGCCGAATCCCTTTTTCAGGTACCGGACAGCTGTTTCATGGGAAGGATCGGATTCCAGGCCCGGATACCGAACCCACGCGGCCCTGGGATGATGCTTCAGGTGCTCCGCGACTGCCAGCGCGTTCGCGCAATGCCGCTCCATCCGGAGCGGAAGCGTTTCGAGCCCCTGCAGGAAGATCCAGGCATTGTCCGGGGACGTGCATGCGCCGAGGTTTCGGAGCGGCACGGTCCGCAACCGCAGGGCGAAGGCGATCGGCGCCAGGGCCGGGGGCAGGTCTTGCGCCCATTTCAGGCCGTGGTAGTTCGGATCCGGCTCGTTGTACAGCCTGAACTTCGGATTTTTCCAGTCGAACCGGCCCGCGTCCGTGACGATGCCGCCGATGGCCGTGCCGTGGCCGCCCATCCACTTTGTCAGGGAATTGACGACAATGTCCGCGCCGTGATCAATGGTCCGCAGGAGCCAGGGCGTGGTGAAGGTGCCGTCCACGATCAGCGGCAGGCCGCGGTCGTGGGCGATTTTGGCCACGGCCGCCACGTCGGTGAAATCGAGCACGGGATTGCCGATGGTCTCGATGAACACCGCCTTTGTCTTCGCGGTGATCGCCTTCTCGAAGTTTTCGATCCGGTCGGGTTTGACGAACTTGACGGTGATACCGAGCTGCGGCAGGATGGCGTCGAACATGGTGTACGAACCGCCGTACAGGTTGTTGGCCGAAACGATTTCGTCTCCGGCCGCGGCCAGGTTGATGATCGAATAGAAAATGGCCGTTGTACCGGAAGCCAGGGCCACGGACGCCGCGCCGCCCTCCAGCAGGCTCACCCGCTGTTCCAGGACATCGTGGGTGGGGTTGCCGAGGCGGGAATAGATGTTCCCAAGCTCCTTGAGCGCGAACAGGTTTGCCGCGTGTTCCGTGTTCTTGAATATGTATGAGCTTGTCCGGTGTATCGGCACCCCCCGTGAAAGAGTCGTGGGGTCCACGGTCTGCCCGCCGTGCAGGGCGAGAGTCTCAAATGCGTAATGGTCCGACATGGGGGTCTCCTTGATGCGGCGGCCGCGCCGGTCAGATAATGTAATGGTCTTCAGCGTGAGGAGGTCTCAGTTCGAGGGTGCGCCGCATGATGTCGGCGAAGGTGGCGTTGTCGACGACATCCGACACGGCGTCCGCCACCTTGAGCCAGACCTCCTGGAACGCGCAGCGTCCCTCCTCGGCGCACCCGGAGGGAACACCCCGCACGCCGCAGGCAATGGGTTCGATGGGGCCCTCGATCAGCCGGACGATTTCCCCGACGGTTATTTCCTCGGGCTTTTTCAGCAGAAAGAATCCGCCTCCCTTGCCCGTCTTGCTCTGCACCACGCCCGCCTTTTTGAGGAGCAGCATGATCTGCTCGAGAAAAGGCACTGGAATGTCCTGCCGGCCCGCGATGTCCGTGATGGATACGGCCTTTCCGGAATCGGACTGGACAGCCAGATCGAGAATGGCCTTTAATGCATAATCTGTTTTGTAGGAGATTTTCATGGGCCAATTCTTATAATTATGATCGGGTTAGTAATAATATATTCTGATTGATCCTTAAAGTCAAGCGGAATATAATAAACCTACCCCGAGGTCGACCCCCGGGGTTGACCCCCGGGGTTCATTGTATTTAAATGCATTAAAATCAATATTGATACGACTGTCCGTAATCGGGATGCAGCGGGCAAGTGGATAATGGACTGTCGTTCATCCAGGAGGATTGATCCAATTCCAACATCGCCGATATTGACTTTCTCGATTTCAAATGGTATCATCCATACATGCAAATCATCCATTATGGAGGTTCCCATGCCGCAACACGCCCTTTCGTCCGCATGCCGGTTTTCACGAACGGCTTTCTTCATCATTCTTGCCGTGTTCGTATTCCCGAACGCCCACGCCCAGAATCAGCCTGAACCCCTGGCCGTCCGGAATGTCCGAGGCGGCATCTGGCAGGTTCAGGGGGGGAGCGGCGCGAACACGGGCTTTTTTGTCGGTAAACACGAGGTGCTCGTGATTGACGCCAAAATGACCGGGGAATCGGCCCTGGCCATGATCGCGGAAATCGGCAAGGTCACTCCCAATCCGGTGCGCCGCGTTCTGCTCACGCACAGCGACAGGGACCATGTCAACGGACTGTCCGGTTTTCCGAAAGGCTTGACCATCATCGCGCATGAAGAGACGAGGCGCCTGATGGACGGGGCTTTTCAGGAAGACGCTCTCCGGTCCCGTCTGCCCGACGTCACTTTCTCCGAACGGCTGACCCTGCGTGTGGATTCCACGGAATTGATTCTGCTCTATTTCGGCCCCGCGCATACCTGCGGGGACGCGGTTGTGTATTTCCCCGCGGAAAAGGTCGTTTTTATCGGGGACCTGCTGTTCATCGGCCGCGATCCGCTGATCCATCTCGCCAAGAACGGCAGTTCTTTCGGATGGGTCAGGGTGCTGAAATCCATTCTCGAACTGGATGCCGATCTTTTCCTGTCCGGGCACGCGGATCCGGCGGGCCGGGTCGATTTGGAAGCCATGATCAGGAGCCTGGAAGAGAAGCAGGCCGGGGTGAAGGCGCTCGCGGACCAGGGCAGGACATTGGAAGAAGTGAAGGCCGCCTTCGGCGTGGAGCCTGGCGGCCGCTGGATGAGTCTGGTCGAGGTGATCTACCGGGAGCTTTCAATGAAGGAATAATACCGATCGTCCGGGGTTTCAGACGGATCACCCGGGGCAATGATGCTCCGGGTGATCGGCATTTTCACTCATCCCTTGACCCAAAATGCCGCGTGATTTTGATTTGTGCGTGGCAGTTCAAAAAATAATCTTGATGCCCAGCGAGCCGAGCCCGTCCTCGTTGTCGTGCGGATTCCGGTCCCTGAGAATCTGGGTCCAGTAGAGGGCTGCGATGTTGTCTCTTCCGAAGAATACGGCGTTGAGGGACAGCGCGCATTTGCCGGTCGCAGACCCGCCGTCGGACAGCCAGGCGTGGTACTGGATGTCCGCAAAGAAAGCATGGTGACCGGCCGGCGGGAAATGGTACCGGAGAAGCCCGGACAGGTCCGCGCGGTAGGTATGATTCTGAGCGATCCACCGGGACGCATTCCCCCTCAAATAGGCTCCGGCCGTGAGCGCTGCATCGAGTGAATTCCCCAGCGTGATGTCGCGCGTGTTGTACTTGTCAATCAGAAACCAGTGATACGCGCCCTTCGTGCCTGCGCCGAGTTGCAGCGCGTTCCACCAGGTGGAAAGGCCGTTCGCCTCCGGCCTGCTGATCGAGTGGATACATTCGTGCAACAGGAGCCCTGTCGCGATCCATTTCTTGAATTCGCAGCGGAAGCTCGGGGACAAGGTATAGCGGATCTTGTCGAGCGTGAATCCCGCGCCGGGCGGCCGGACGATCAGGGTGGTGTTCGAAATGAGCCAGCTGAAAGTCCAGCGGCCGGAACGGATCACATCCGTGTAGACGAACAATTCCGATCGATAGCCCGGTTTCCGTTCCACGTTGTCAGTCACTCCGGCCAGATAGGGCGCGAAACTGACCTGGCCGTTTGAGCGCAGCATGGTTTCCGGGTAAACCTCAGCGGGGCCGCTCCCCAGAAGGAGAAGCCCTGCGGCGGTCAGAGCCGTCGCCGTATTCGGAAGGATGCCTCTTTTCATTGCATCCCCGCCTGATCCGGCATCAGGGCCTTGCACCGTATGGGCAGTGCGACGCGGAATCCGAGGCCCTTGTAGCCCCTGTTCGCATCTCCGCTGTAGCGGTTGGCGGAGCGGAGGTTCCAACGGTACTCGTTCCAACTCCCGCCGCGCACGACGCGCGGTCCCCGTTCCGGGGAGACTGCCGCGTTGCACGGATTCCGCTGCGGGCTTTTACGGTAATAGGTCTTCGAATACGCGTCCAGGCACCATTCCCAAGCATTGCCGATCATGTCGTACAGCCCCCACGGATTGGGTTCATGACTGCCTGCAGGTTCCAGTTTCCTGCCCACATTGGCGAAGCGGGCGGCTCCATCCCTGAAATTATTTCCCCAGAAATAACTCGTGCGCGTTCCTGCCCTGCAGGCGTATTCCCACTCCGCTTCAGTGGGCAGGCGGTAATCAGGGCCGAGCCATCTGCAATAATCCAAGGCGTCCTTCCAGGAAACTCCGGTGACCGGGAGCCTCAGCCATCCGGTCGGTTCGTCTGAAGGCATCTCTTCGAAATACGGCTTGTTCCAGAAATCGGGCATGCGGCATTTCCCGTCATGCACGCAGGCGAGGTATTCCCAAATCGTGATTTCAGTCCTGGACAGGTAGAAGGGATCCAGAAAAACCGTGTGCGCGGGATCTTCGTCCGTGCCGCCACCGTCCTTGCCCATCTGGAAGGATCCGCCCGGGATCAGGATCATGCCCTCAGGCGCCTTCGCGGGCAGACCAGGAGACTGCGCATGGATGAGTACGGCTGCGGAGACGGCAGCCAGCAAAGTCGCGGATGTGATTCGGATATGGATCATTTCTCAATGGCATCCCCGGGAAGATTGAGAGACTGCCCTGCAAATTGAAAAGCGCGTGGCCGTCCCGATCGAACTCCGTGCGTCGACAAGACGAGCTTCAAAGCCCGGCAGAACGGTTATACCCTCTTCTGTCCGGAACTTCACAAAATTGCCCTCTTCACCGCCGGAACAGAGATTATTTCAAAAACTCTTTTGTGCCGATCTGTTCCAGGGGAAGCGCCGTTACTTTTTTATTCAGAAGATACCGTTCCTTCCCCGGATAGACAATCCACAGATGCGCCAGATTCAGATCTTCAAGCGCGATCCGGATGGATTTCGTTATTTTTGGGGCATCCATGTATTTGAAGTCCATGGCCCAGTTCTTTCCCCCCCACCGCCAGAACAGATCAACCTCGGCATTCTGATGCGTGCCCCAGAAATAAACCATGGACACATCCGGTTCGATCATTCTGCACACAGACTCAAGGGCGAATCCCTCCCAGGAAGCGCCGAGTCTCGGAAACGTCCCGAGTTGTTCATGATTCTGAATGGTCATCAGGGAATGAAAAATGCCGGAATCCTTGAAATAGATCTTGGGGCGCTTGACAAGCCTTTTACCCATATTGACAAACCAGGGCTGAAGCATGCGGATCATGAAGGTGCCTTCCAGTATTTCAATATAATGCCGGATCGTATGGTCGGAAAATCCCAGAGAACGTCCCATGTCCGACAAATTGACGACTCCGCCGTGATAATGACCCAGCATGGTCCAGAACCGCCGCAGGGTAATTGAGGGGATTCGAAAACCGATCTGCGGCAGGTCCCTTTCCAGAAACGTCACGATGTAATTTTCCCGCCACCTGTAACTGGTCAAATCGTCCTTTGCCAGAAAAGACAACGGGAAACCGCCCCTCAGCCATAATGCATTCAGCACTTCCGCATCCATGTCGCTGAACTGAAAGCCGCCGAGATGATAATATCCTATCCGTCCGGTAAGTGTTTCAGAGGATTGCCTGATCAGCATTTTGGATGCGCTTCCGAGAATCAGATAGGTCTGCTCCGGATGATAATCGACGAGATACCGGATGAGTTCAAACAAATCCGGCAATCGCTGAACCTCGTCGATAACAATGAGGCCTTTCTTGTCCTCGAGCAGAAGTTTCGGGTTCTCAAAGCGATTCAAGTCAACGGGATTCTCAAGATCATAGTACTCTGAAGCATTCAGCTGTCGAGCCAGCGTGGTTTTGCCGCATTGTCGGGGGCCCAAAATGGCGACAACACGGTACATATCGAGCATGTTACGGATATGCTGAATGTCATTTTCTCTGGGTATGAGCAAGATTTTTTCCATGATATCTCGTATTTAATGTTCGATTTTTCATTAATATAAGTTATGTATATGAAAATGTCAATACAAATTGATTGCTGAAAGCATCTTGATAAAAGAGAAACTCCCTTTACGGCCCCCCAAAAAAATCCGGGGCACCCTTAATCAGGGGGATCCGGCGTCAGATGGCAGGGGATTGTGCCCCGGTCAAGGGCAATCCCAGCGTTCAGTCTGGCACGCGGCTGGGAAGCTGTGGAAATTTTTGGCCATGGGCAATGATGCCCTGGCTATCGTGGAAGCAATGATGCCCCGGGCCATCGGAGCCTCATGCGAGAATGAACGAACCCTGAGGCGGTTTTACCGGTTTCCGGGCCCATATCCAAAAACTCCTTGATCTTTTGTATTAAAAAAGGTAAGATAAACCGATGTTGAAAGTCCGATGTCTCCACTGAAAGGCTATGTCATGGATTTTAAGGATAAACGCATAAAAAACATCGCAGGACTGGCAGTCATCGTCCTGTTCTTCGCAGTCGGCGTGAAACTTTGGACCGGGCCTCTCGGTGAATTATTCCTCAAGAACGGCATGGGGCCCCGTCCTGAACTGTTTCAGAATCCGCCTGCCGGGCTGACCATCCGCTATCCCTGGGACGGAACCCTGTTCCCGCCTGCGTTTCCGGCCCCGACTTTCGTCTGGCATGATTCAACGGACCGTGCCGGGAAATGGCTGGTGGTCGCGGAATCCGAAAACGGACGGAAACTGTACTCGTCCCTGACCTCTAAAACCTCCTGGCGGCCATCCGAAAAAGTCTGGGGAAAACTCCGGAACGCGGGTCTGTCGGCGGAAATCCGCGTCTCGGTTTACGGCGTCCGCGGGGTGTCCATCCTTTCCGGATCCCGGACGGCGTTCCGCACGTCCCCCGACTCCGTCACCGGCAGTATTTTCTACCGCGCGGTTCCAGTGCCTTTCTCCTATGCCCTGGCGCATCTCGACAGCATTCGCTGGCATCTCGGGGACGTCGCTTCCGCCGAACCCGCGCCCGCGCTCCTCAAGAACATGGCCTTGTGCGGCAACTGCCACTCCTTCTCGAAGGACGGGAAGACGCTGGCCATGGACGTGGATTATGCGAACGACAAGGGATCCTATGTCATATCGGAGATCCTGCCCGAAACCGATCTGACGCCGGAGAAAGTGATCACGTGGAGCGATTTCCGGAGAGAGGACGGCAGGCGTACGTTCGGCCTGCTCTCCCACATCTCGCCGGACGGACGGTTCGTTCTGTCCACGGTGAAGGACCGTTCCATTTTCGTGCCCATCGACGACGCCCATTACTCCCAGCTTTTCTTCCCGGTCCGCGGCATTCTCGCGTGGTATGACCGGGAAACGAAACACTTCGGCGGCCTGCCCGGCGCGGACGATCCGGAACTCTGCCAGAGCAATCCGGTCTGGAGTCCGGACGGGAAATGGGTCTACTTCTGCAGAACGAAAGCGTACCGGTCCGAGAAAGCGGACGCCTCTCCCGAAGCCGTGCTTCCCACGTCGTACGCGGAGGAATTCATCAGCGGCCGGGTGGGTTTCAAATATGATGTGTTCCGGGTTCCGTTCAACGGGGGCAGGGGCGGCAGGCCCGAGCCCGTGGCCGGCGCCTCCCGGAACGGGATGAGCAATTACTTCCCCAGGCCGTCGCCGGACGGAAAGTGGGTCGTGTTCGCGCAGGCGAAGAATTTCATGCTCCTCCAGCCGGACAGCCGGCTGTGGATCGTGCCTGCGGCGGGCGGCACGCCGCGGCCTCTGGCGTGCAACACGGACTCCATGAATTCCTGGCATTCCTGGTCCCCGGAAGGGAAATGGCTCGCCTTCGCCACCAAAATCCGCGGCCCGCACACCGATGTCTGCCTGACGCGCATAGACGCGGACGGGAACGCGTCCCCGCCCGTCATTCTTGAGCGTTTCGCCTTTTCCGACCGTGCGGTCAACATTCCGGAATTCGTGAATCTGGAGGCGTCCGCCTTCCGATCGCTCCGCGATCGATTCACGGACCAGAGCCATTTCTGGTTCACGATCGGCAAGAACAAGATGGGGGAGAAGAAATACAACGAGGCCCTGGAGATGTTCGACCGCGCCATCCGGCTCGATTCGACGGGTTCGGAGGCGCACGTGTTCAAGGGCCACGTGTACACGATCATGGGCGACTATGTAAGGGCGCTGTCCGCGTACGAGAAGGCCGTTTCCGTGAAACCCGCGGACGTCGTGGCACTGACGAACCGCGGTTCCGCGCTGTACCACCTCAAGGAATACGGCCGCGCCATCGCCTCGTACGACGAGGCCCTGCGCCTCGATCCGAAAAACGCGTACGCCCGTTACGCGCGCGGAAGCGCCAGGGCCAAGACCGACGATCTGGCCGGCGCTTTGAAGGATTTCGACGCGGCCGAGAGCCTGGGCCAGAGGTCCAAAGCCCTGTTCCTGGAGCGGGGGATGTGCCGGGCCGTTGCCGGAAACCTCGAAGCCGCGCTTGCGGACTTCAACCGCGCGGTTGTCCTGGATCCGGACGACTCGGACGCCAGGGTCAAGGCGGGCAACGCGCTTTTCCGCCTGAAGCGCTATCCGGAAGCGGAAGCCGCTTACACGGCCGCATTGAAATTCGAGCCCGGGAACAGGGACGCGGTCGTGTTCCGGGCCGCATGCCGTTCGAATCTCGGCCGGCCGTCCGAAGCCCTCGAGGACTACGACGAGGCGATCCGGATCAATCCCTCCTCAGCCGCTGAATGGAGGCTCCGGGGGCTTGTGAAGATCAAACTCGGCGACCGGAGCGGCGCGTGCGAGGACTTCGCCAGGGCCAGGGGCCTGGGGCTGGCCGAGGCGGAGGCCGAAATCCGCAGGTATTGCGGTAGATGAGATCATCGAAGACGGGCTGTTTACGGATAATGTAGGTCCGAAATGCCGAGCCCGTGCAACGGGCGAGGCTTTCGGACGTCCTCGTCGGAATGTCCGATAGCCCGCGCCTTCAGCGCGGGCATATCGGACCTACAAGCTTAATTCCAGAAATAAGGTTTATTAAAATGTATCCCAACCTCATCACCGTCGGCCGCATCATCCTGGCCCTGTTCGTGATCGTGATGTTCGGCCTCGGTTTCTGGTGGCGCATCGCGGCCGTGGCCCTGACCATTCTGGTGATCTACCTGGACTCGCTCGACGGGTACGTGGCGCGCAAGCTCAAGCAGGCCAGCGACGTGGGCGCGCTGTTCGACATCACGGGCGACCGCATCGTGGAGCACATCTACCTGATCTATTACTGCGCCGTCGGGCTTGTGTCGGTCTGGGTGCCCATTGTGTTCGTGACCCGCAGTTTTCTCGTGGACACGCTCAGGTCCGTGGCGTTTTCGCGCGAAGGAAAAACGCCGTTCGGACGGAACACCATGATGAAGTCGCCGGTCACGCGTTTTCTCGCCGCGTCGCGGGTCAGCAGGGCCGTGTACGGCGTGTCGAAAATTCTGGCGTTCGTACTGCTCGGGCTGATCCACGCGTTCCGGGCAGGATTCGAGCAGGGGATTCAATGGTTATCGCCGGGACAGGTCCGGGATCTCATGGTTTTCACCCAGACCCTGGTGTGGATCATGGTGGTGCTGAACCTGATCCGGGGAATTCCGGTGCTCTGGGACGGCAAGTACTACCTGTTCGACAAGTACCTGCCCCGCGAACTGAAGAAAGAGCTGTGACCCGCATGCGCTGGGCCGTGTTCGATGTGGACGGCACGCTCCTGCCTGGGACGTCCATGGAGAGGCTGGCGGTGCGGCGTCTCGTGGAATCCGGAGTCGTCACAGCATCCATGCTGGTCCGCTTCGTCCTGTCCGGCATTCGGGACCTGGCGCGGGAGGGGATTCCCGGTCTGCTCCGGAACAAGGCCTATTTCAGGGGACTCCGGGAGCGGGATCTGTCCGCGTTCTCGGAGGAAATGGTCCGGCGGTCCGTGGTTCCGAGGATCCCGTCCGCGGCCCGCGAGGAGATGGAGGGACTGCGCCGGAACGGATACCGCATCCTGCTCTTCAGCGGCGCCCCGGATTTCATGCTGCATCCCCTGGCCCTTGCCCTGGGCGCGGACGCGGCCATCGGCACGGTGCTCGAAATCGAAGACGGCAGGTTCACCGGAAGAGTCATGGCCGAGCATCTTTACGGGCCCGCGAAGACCGCCATTCTTAAAGAAAAAGCGGAAGACTTGAAGCTGGATTTCGAAAAGTCCGTCGTGTACGCGAACGACGCCTCGGACGCGGAGCACATGCGGCTGTTCGGCACTGCCGTGGCCGTGAACCCCAGGGCCGGTCTGAGGCGGGAGGCACGGGAGAGGGGATGGCGGGTGACGCGGTGGCAAATGGAATGATGTTTTTATTCGGCAATCCTCTTGAATGTAATTACTCTATTTTACTTGACTCCTTTTGTGATTCTATTAGGTTGGTCTATTATTCTCATTCAGTACCGGCGCAGGGGCGGGAGCCCCTGCGCAGAGGTAAAACGGCGCAGGCGCAGTAGCGGGAGCTTCCCGTCAAACGGGGACAGGCATTGAGATTTGTTTTATATTGAAGGCCTGCGCAGAGGAAAAAATGACAATGAAAGGAGATAGAATGAGATCCCAATGCGTTTTTACACGGAAACGGCCGTTCCGCGCCGTTCTCGTTTCCCTTGCGGTTCTTCCCCTGCTCGCCCAGGCCGCACCCTCGGGCGGGCCGTACGGGCCGGTCCGGAAATTCTATCAGGTCCCGAAAAACGCCGTCCATGTCTACTACGTCGCTCCGGACGGAAAAGCGGAAGATCCCGGCCTGACGCCGGACAAACCGACGACCCTGCACGCGGCATTCGAGAAAGTCGTTACGGGCGATGCGGTCATTCTCCGCGGCGGCACCTACCGCGCCGGCGGGCTGCGGCTGAACCAGGGCATCACCATGCAGCCGTACAGGGACGAGGTCCCGGTAATCAAGGGCACGGCCGTGGCGGAACAGTGGCAGGCCCAGCGGGACAAGACGTGGCGGACCTCGTGGTCCACGCTGTTCCCGGCCAAACCGGACGACTGGTGGCGGCGCCACCGGGAAGGCATGCGCACCCCGCTGTACCGCTTCAATAACGACATGGTCTTCGTGGACGGCGTCATGCTCCACCAGAAGGGGTGGGAGGGTGAACTGGACGAGCATTCGTTCTCCATCGACTATGAGAAGGGGAACGTGTACATCGGTGTCGATCCGGCTGGAAAAACGGTCGAAATCACGGCCTTTGACGACGCCCTGATCCGTGTGCCCGGCGAATGCCACGGGAAGAAATCGGACGGCAAGGGCCCGGTGATCCGCGGTATCACCTTCACCCAGTACGCCTACCGCGCCATCGAGGTGCAGGGAAAGGAAGCCGTGGGCCCGGCCGATCCGTCCACGTTCGGCAAGGACGTGATCGGCACCACGCTCGAGGACGTGACCATCACCCATTGCTCGCGCGTGGCCGGGTACTTCCACGGCGACCGCACCACGTTCCGCAACTGCCGCATCAGCGACACCAGCACCGAGGGCCTCTACCTCATCGGATCCGCGGACTGCCTGCTCGAGCGCAATATTTTCATGCGCAACAACGTCGAGCGGATCACGGGCTACTATCCCGCGGCCGTGAAAATCTTCAACCAGTGCTACCGCACCGTGTGCCGCGACAACCTGGTTCTCGAACAGCCGTATTCGGAGGGGATCTGGTACGACGTGGGCAATGTGGACGGCGTGTTCGTGAACAACTGGGTGCAGGGCGCGGTCAACGGATTCTTTTTCGAGATCTCGAAGGGCGCGGTCTGCGCGGGCAACGTGTTCGTCGACTGCGCCAACGGTTCCTTCGTGCTCAACAGTTCGAACGTCCGCATCGCCAACAACACGTACATCAACGCGCCCGCGAAGTTCCAGCGCACGGAGCGCAGCGCGGTCGGGGACCACTTCGGATGGCACCCGGCCACGGGGCCGGGCGTGGACAAGCGCGACGGCCACATTTTCGAGAACAACGTCTGCGCCGCGGGCCCGGGGTACCGGGATGCCCTGCTCCGCTTCGAACAAGCCGCGGTTCTGTGCGGCAAACTCGACAAGCCGCAGGCCTCGTCCGTGGACGGAAATGTCTACGTGCGCACCCCGGGCGCGGAATCCGACACCCTGATTCACTGGGCGCCGGCGTCCGAACCGGACTGCGGCACGGGATTCGTCACGCCCGATGAGGCGGCCAGGGCTATTCCGGGAATCGAACCGCACGGCCGGCTGGTCGTTTCGGATCTCGGATCGGTTTTCATGAGCCCGGAGCTGGGGAATTACCGTCCGGTTCCGAAAGCCCTTTCTCCGACCGGCGTCCGCATCCCTGAAAGCGTCCTGAAATTGATCGGAGTGAAAAGCGGCAAGGCCGTCCTGCCGGGCGCGTATCAGCCGGGGAAATAAGGGGTGCGGCCGCACCTCCGGCCCTGATTTTCCGGTGTAAGCGGTTCGGAGCTGTAGGTCCGAAATGCCGGGCCCGTGCAACGGGCGAGGCTTTCGGAGGTCCTCGTCTGAATGTCCGATAGTTGTCGAAGAAATGTCCGATAGCCCGCGCTTTCAGCGCGGGCATATCGGGCCTACAAGCTTTTTTGCATGTATCAGACGTGCCGCGCACCCCGGAGGTGCGTGGCATGTTTTTCAATAATTCCCTTTTGGATTTTCGGACGTGAAGCGTATATTGAACATGCCAATGTCCTTTCGGACACTCCCTGCTGATCCCATCCCAAGGCCCGCTTCCCGGCGTTTCTGCATTCGGGCCGCGGCTCTCGTCCTGTGCATTTTCCTGTTCATCCCGTCCCGGCTGTCCGCGGGCACCTCCGGCATCCTCGAGGGCTCGGTCCGGGACGCGGAAACGGGAGTCCCACTGCCCGGTGTCAACGTTCTGGTGGAGGGAACACCGCTCGGCGCGGTCACGGATGTTTCCGGCCGTTTCCGCATTCCGGACGTGCCTCCGGGCGATGCGACGGTCCGGTTTCGAATCGTGGGATACCGCATCCTGCGTGTCACCGGCGTGACCGTGCGGCCCGACCTGAGGACAAGGCTTGACGGAACGGCCCTGGAGCCGGCTGCGATTCTCATGGATCCGGTCGAAGTGAAGGCCGAACCCCCGGCTATCCAGAAGGACATCACCGGAAGCGCGGTGCGCGTGTCCGAGGACCGATTCGACCGGATGCCCGTGGGCGCCTTTCTGGACGTTCTGCCCACTCTGCCCGGGGTCACCGGTTCGGGCCACGTCCGCGGGGGCCGGGAGAACGAGGTGCTCGTCCTGATGAACGGGCTTCCCCTGCGCGACATGATGTCCGGTGAGACGGGAATACGCGTCCCCCGAGCCGCGGTCGGGCAGATGGAAATACAGACCGGCGGGTTCGAATCGGAATACGGCAACGCCCTTTCCGGCGTGGTGAACGTCATCACGCGGAGCGGCGCGAACCGGTTCGACGCGGCCGCGTCGGGCGAGACCGATCATTTCCGGGGGATCACGCAGAAGGACAGGGCCTCGCGTCTCGAAGCGTCCGCGGGCGGTCCCGTGGTCCGCGACCGTTTCCATTATTTCGCGGCCGCGGAGCTGAACCGGAGCGGGACCCGCTGGTGGCAGGATTTCCGCAACTTTTTCAGCGGCCCTGTTTCGAAAGACGCCTCCGGTTTCATCCGGCTGGACGGACGGATCAGCCCGGCCCTGCGCGTGTCCGGCCAGGCGCTGGCGTCAACCCGTGCGTGGCGCGATTACGAGTTCAGCTGGCGGTACAACCTCGACGGCCTGCCGCCGCGGAACCGGGACGCGGCCTGGGCGGCCCTGCTTTTCTCCCTCGTCCTTTCAAAAAACACGGTGCTGAATCTCGATTTCAACTATTGCCGGATGAGAAGCCGCATCGGAAGCGGCGCGTGGATCGCCGACGCGGCGCCCTATGGATACGACTTTTTTCTCCAGTATGTGATCTCCGGCGGGCGCGCATGGCGCGCGGACGACCGCCAGGAAATCGGCATCGTGCGCGGAACCGCGACCAGCCAGATCAACGACCATTCCCTGGTCAAGACCGGGTTCGAACTCCGATTCCACGGCATCCGCGGAGACTGGTCCAAGTCCGAGCCGCAGACGACCTATTACGGACGGCCCCTGCCGGACCGGCCGCCGCTCGATTTCAGCACGCGCTACTCCACGGCGCCCGTGTCCGGGAGCCTGTTCCTGCAGAACCGGTACGAGCTGACGCGCGAGGGCGGGCTGATCAGCGCGGGCGTGCGCTGGGATTTTCTCGATCCCAGAGCCGACCGGCCCATGGTGGAATGGATTCCGGTGAAGCCGGACGAGTACGAGGGCCGGGTCAGCCGCCGCATGCCCGCTTCATTCAAGTCCGTGGTGAGCCCCAGGGCCGGATTCACGGCGCCGCTGTCACCGAGGCTTCAGCTGTTCAGCAATCTCGGCTGGTATGCCCAGTTTCCCGCCTTTCACTATCTCTACGCCGGCCTTGACAACCGCACCCTGCGGAACGGAATGAGCGTCATCAAGGGCAATCCCGACCTGAAACCCGAAACGAACCAGGTCTGGGAGGCCGGGCTGAAATGGTCGGTGCCGCCGGCCGGGGTTCTGTCCCTGACGGTTTTCTCCAAGCAGTCGCGCAACCAGGTGGACACCCGCACCTTCATTCCGACCAACAGCCGCGTGCTCGGCGATTACGGTTTCGCCGAATACGTGAACAACGACAGAACCGAGGCATCCGGGATTGAAATCAGCCTCAGCCGCGAACGCGGACGGCGTGTCAACGGAAACGTGTCCTACACTTATATGACGGCCGAGGGCATCGGCGGCTCGGAGGACAGCGGGATCCAATACCATGAATGGGGGTTGCCGCCCGCGACCCGGCTCTATCCGCTGTCATGGGACCAGCGGCACACCTTCAAGGCCGGCCTCGATCTGACGCCCGGATACGGACTGGAGGCGGGTGTGTTCGCGGAGTTCCACTCGCCCCTGCCGTACACCCGTTATCCGTCGGCCGACGGTTTCACGCCGGATGATCCGGACCGGCCCTTTGTGCCGAACAACAGGCGGATGCGGTCCTGGCGCATGCTGAACGTCAAAGCCTCGTGGACGGTGCGGACCGGCGTCCGGCTGCCGTCGGCCGTCGTCTTCTACGCGGACGGACGGAACGTGTTCAACGAGAGAAACATCGTTTGGATGGACGCGTCCGGCCGCGTGGGCGGAGAGCTGGACGACCCGTCCGGGTTCTGCGCGCCGCGGCGCGTGCGGGCCGGCCTGAAGGTGGAGTTCAAATGAAAGGCTCTTCGAACGGAACGGCCCGCGTCTGCATCGCCTTCCCGGTCTTTGCGGCCCTTCTGCTGACCGGATCCGCCTGCCAGGAGTCCCTGCCTCCCTACCGGACGCCGTCCGAAGTGTTCACCCTGGCACTGAGGGCCGATCAGCCGGACCTCCACGCCGTGCACCGCGACCTGGACGACATTTCCATGGGGAAAGGCGGACTCGGATTCAGCATGGACCTCAGGAACGTGTTCGACGAGACCCTGGCGGACACGGTCCGAGAGCCGCTCGGAGAACTGCAGATCTGGTCGCGGGACGAACCCTCGGTCTTCATGACGATCGTGCTGAACCGGTCGGACGAGATAATGACGCACGCGATCCAGTGGGACGGATTTCTGATTTTCAGCCCGGGAGATTCCCTGCGGCTGGCCGAAGTGTGCCGGACCTGGCTGGACGACCGGGGCCGGCCGGTCTGGACGCTGGCGGGCGAACCCGTCAGCGAGAACGGCCGTATCCGGTACCCGCCTGTGGACATGGCCGCCCGGGCATGGGTTCAGCCTTTCGACCGGGCGCCGGCCGTGTATTCCAATACCGTCCTGTTCCGGATGTTTTTCAGCCGGGAAGCCGAATGAGCCGCCGGAGCCTCAGCGTCTTCGGCCGTCCGCGGGAACCGTCGGGCCGTGCCGCCGGGTCAGGATGCCGCCGACGCGGTTTCGATCCGCATCCCATCCTCTTCAGTCGGGAGACTTCATGAAGCAGGCAGATCAAAAGAATAAAGGTCCGGCCGCGGACCGCATCCCCGCTGTCACGAAAATGACCTACGGCTTGGGAACGGCCGTGGACATGTGGGGGCTGTGGCTGTACCCCGGGGTCGCGTTCGCCGTGTTCAATATCTACCTCGGGGTCAGCCCGTGGCTGGTCGGCCTGGCGCTGACCATTGTCCGGATCTGGGACGCGGTCATGGACCCCGTGATCGGGTGGCTTTCCGACAATCTGCGGTCACGGTACGGCCGGCGCAGGCCGTTCATCCTGTTCGCCGGTATTGCCAGCGGGCTCGGCCTGCCCCTGCTGTTCGCCGTGTCGCCCGCGTGGGCGGACCGCACGTTTCTCGGCGCTTCGGTCGTGTTCTGGTACATGACGCTGTCCACGCTGATCTATTTTCCGATTGTCAGCGCGTTCTCGGTGCCCTTCAACAGCCTGGGCGCGGAGATGAGCCCGGACTACGACGAGCGCACGTCCATCATGACCTACCGGAGCGTGATGCAGAAGATCTTCGAGGTGGGCAATTTCTACGCCCTGCGCTTCACGAACCTCTCCTGGTTTCTCCTGGCGGACGGGAGCGGGAAAAATACCCTGCGCGGCATGCAGGTATACACGTCCATCCTGGGCGTTCTGATGGCGGTGTTTGCGGTGATCATCTTTGTGCGCGTGAAGGAGCGTTATTACGACAAAGTGGTGCTTAAGATAAAGGACAAGATCTCCATCAAGAGCGCGTTCTACGAGACCCTGAAGTGCCAGCCGTTCCGCCTGATGCTCGGAGCGGGCGGCGCGTTCACGCTCGGCACCAGCATGGTCGGGGCGCTGGGGTATTACGCCACGGTCTACTATGTGTGCGGGGGCAGCACCATACGGGGTGACAACTGGAACTTCTTCATGGGCATCGCGTTCATGGCCGGCGGTCTGATCGGCGCGCCCATTCTCCAGCAGGTGGCCGGCCGCGCCGGCAAGAAGAACGCGATGATTTCAGCAGCGTGCATCGGCATCGCCGGGTACGGCGGATCCTGGTTCCTGTACAATCCCGCGATCCCGTGGCTCCAGACCGTGGCTTCGGGCCTGATGGGCATGGCCTCGGCCGGGTTGTGGATGGTGCACAGCTCCATCGGCGCGGACGTGATCGATTACGACGAATTCCACACGGGAAAGCGGCGGGAGGGGTCCTTTACCGCCTGTTCCTCCTACATCCTGAAGCTCGGCAATTCCGGGGGATATCTGGTATCCGGTCTCATTCTCGGATGGGCGGGCTTCAATTCCGCGGCCGCGATGCAGACGCCGAAGACGATTTTCTGGATACGCGCCATGCTGGCAGGGATTCCGGTCGCCGGTCTTCTGGCCGTGATCCTGCTGGTCTCGCGCCTGATCCTGACCCGGGAGAAATGCGCGGACATCCGCTGTGATCTCGAGAAGCGGAGGGGAACGGTGTAGAAAAGGGTTCCGGGTTTCGGGTTCAGAGTTTCGGGTTGAACAGTGCATGGAGTTTCAAGAACATATGTAGGTCCGAAATGGTCCGCCTCTTTTCGCGGACCTTTCGGACCACTCATTCGAAATGTCCTTCTTCTCCGGGAGGCTATCGGACATCCAATCCCGATTCCGGGTTGGTAGCGCTCAGTGCCCAGCGATAAAGGAGCATCCTCCATGCCTGTGAAATCGAAAGCAGTTAAAAGCACCGCAAAGTCGAAGCCCGGGGTGAAAAAATCCGCGAAACCCGATGTGCCGCCCGATCCCATGCACGACGGAAGCCGCGAGCCGGACGAAGAGCTGCTCCGGAGCATGCTGGGAAAAACCATGCCCTTGTTGACGGAGTTGCGTTCCCGCCTGGCCGATGCCTTTCCGTCCGTGCGGGAGGAATGGAAGTTCTACGGCCGCAAATACGGGTGGAGCATGAAAATGCTTCTCGGCAAGAGGAATCTCTTTTTCTTCGCCCCCCTGGACGGCCGGTTCCAGATCGGGTTCACTTTCGGAGACCGGGCCGTCGAGGCGGTCGAGCGGAGCGGGATTCCAGCCCGCATGAAGAAGGACCTTCGGGAGTCCAAGCGATACATGGAGGGCAGGGGTCTGCGCGTGGTCGTGAGATCGCGGCGGGACGTTGAAGCGGTCATGGAGCTGGCGGACGTCAAAAACCGGAACTGATTCCTGCTGTTCCGGGAAGGCCGGCGAGGCGCCGAAAGGTCCGCCCGGCAGCAGGGGCCCGAAGTATAAAAGACGGTCGCGATCCATGCAGATTTGTGCTTGTCCGGAGCTTTTTGATTGTTTAACTTGTAAGCGACGTAAAGAGAATTGGCATCAATCGCGATTCGCAGCAGGGAGGCCGACTCATGGAAAGAATCCGGTTCATTGAACACAAAGGAAAAAGCATACTGCTCGAGGATTTTTCCACTGTCAAGCCGGGGGATGAATTCCAGCAGACACTGGATCAGGCCGCACTGGTCATTCGATCGCAACCCCCGAAATCCGTTCTCGCTGTTTTCGACGCCACGGACGCGAATTTCGACATGGAATCGCTCACCGCGCTCGGCGATTTCGTGAAGAAAAACACCCCGTTCATGAAATACGCCACAGTTGTGGGCATCACGGGCCTTCTGACCATCGCCCTGCAGGCCGTGGAGCGCGTCGGCGGGCGGGATTTCAAGGTGTGTTCCACACGCGAGGAAGCCCTGGATTTTCTGGCCGGGCTGGAATAGACGGTCCTGTTCCGGTTTGTCGAAAACCTCCCGCGCGGTTAACAAAAGCCCGCGGGAGGTTTTTTAGGGCTCCGGGATTTCCCCCCCCGCCCCCCCACTGTGCGCGGGATTTGGTAGTCCTCCCCGGGATTCCGTCACACTCGGGGTATCCGTCCAGCCGGTTTTCCCCTTGACATCCTGCCGGAATGTTGCCAAATTATATCGTACAAGGGAGGGTGTGATTTTGTGGTTCCCTCCGGTTAAACATCGCTGATGAACATTGGAATTTCATGCGCGACACCGAACCCGCTCGATGTCGCTTTCGGACCGGTGACTTCCGTGCGTTCCAATACCGGATATCCATGAAAAAGAACAATCTAAACATTCAGTTGTTCATGTGCCTCTTTTGGATCCTCGGACGAACGGCTTCCGGACGCGGAGAAGAGGTCATCGATATCACGCGGATAAATACGGCCAGAATGCCGTACCGGTTCGAGATCCGCCGATCCTTCGATCCGATCAACGGTATCTCCATCTGCGACCTGGACGGCGACGGAACCGATGAAATCATCGAAACTGTCTCCAGACCCCCGTCCGGAAAGGATCCATACGCTCTGCAGGTTCTGGGAATCGCCTCCAATGCGGTTCTGTTCAGGCACAATGCGGACAATCCCCTGTTTGTCTCCTGGTTTCTTACGGATATCGACGCGGACGGTCAGAAGGAGCTTTTTGCCCAGGAAGTGAAGCCGCGTTCCTGCCGGTTCATCGTATTGAGTCGCCTCGGGGACCGCCTTCTGGACATGGAGGCTGCGAGAGCACCGGCTGGAGCCGGCCCCAGCTGGGAGTGCTATGCGTGGGCCGAGGCCGCGATGGACGTGAACGGTGATGGATACCGGGACCTGCTGATCAACGTCCAGACCACGTACGGATACCAGCCCAGGGCCATTCGGTGCCTGGATATCCGGAATCGAAAATGGCTGTGGGAGTACCGAATGGGAACGGTCTCCACTCCGATACGGTTGTTGGACGTCGATGAGGATGGCCGCAGGGAAATACTATTCGGGTCCTCTTCGCCGTGCAACGCGCCGGATGGACCGGGAGGCGTCGTCAACGGAACGGATGACCGGCACACGTATCTGACCGTTCTCGATTCGCTGGGAAGGCTTCTCAGGATACAGCCGGTCGGCGGGGAGTTCGAGTCCCTGACCGTCTTTCCCGGAGAATTGGACGGCAACGGGGCGGATGAGATGGTGCTTGTTTCCCATTCGCACAAACAGCCGCAGAAACCCGGGTGGATCGGTTTATGGAATCCCGCCACCGGGGTTATTGGTCCGAGAGTCGTGATGGAGAAACGGCCTTCCGACAACGTGGCGTTTGTCGACGTGAATCGGGATGGACTGAACGAGATCCTGGTTGGGTGGGACGACGGCACGATAGAGATTCGTGACGGGCACCTGGACCGGATTTTTGGCACGCGCTTGGCCGGTCTGTGGATACGGATGCTGGCCGTGACCGACCTCGATTCGAACGGGGATGAAGAATTGCTTGTGAGTGGCCTTATCGACGAGCATTCGCACGTCTTCGCGCTCGATCGAATGTTGCGGCCTATCGCCCGGTTCGACAGGGGGGGCAATCTGCCGGGGAGCGAGCAGGAATCCGTGCTGAGTCCCGGATTCGGTCAGCGGAAACAGCTGTTGCTCCTGGGTGATGCCCGTCAAGCCAGTCATCTGGTTTCATTTGAAAAGCAGGTCCTGGCGACTGTCACGGTTCCCTGGGGATGGCTGGCCGCGGGGATACTCGCCGGAGGCCTGCTGGTCTGGGGCCTGACCCGGCTTCGGAGCGGGCGGGCGGGAGAGCGATGGGGATTGATGTGCAAGTGGATCGACGCCATTCCCACAGGCCTTCTGCTGCTCGACGACAAGGGACGGCTGGTGGTGTTGAACCGGTCCATGCGGCGCCTGCTGGACGGGAAGCGTCCGATGACGACCGGCGTCGGCTACGAGACCGTCCTCAGTCAGACGGATTACGAATCCCTCACGGGCATCATCCGTTCCTCGTATCAGGGCGCGGGCGATTATATCGAAAAGGAAACCCACGTGCTGAACCGTCACGGTGATTATCTGGACATTCTGGTCAGCGTTTCCGCAGTGCCCCGGGAAACGAACGGAGGAGCGTCGGGCAGGCTTATTCTGGTTCAAAACATCACGGAAATCTCCGAATCCAAACGCACGGCGGTTTGGGCGGGGATCGCACAGCGGCTGGCGCATGAGATCAAGACGCCGCTGTCTTCAGTGATGCTCTCCACGCAGAGGATCCAGATGGAATGCGAGAAGCATCCGGACGAATCCCGGCGCTATGATAAGTACCTGGGACACATCCTGGGACAGGTGGAGCGCCTCAGAAAGATGACCGACGCGTTCCTGAAATTCGCCCGGATCGAGAAGCCCAAAATGGAGCCGTGTTCCATCAACGAGATCATCGGGGAGTGCCTCGCGGACGCGACGCCCCGGATGGGCCCGGACATTAGAACGCAGACCCATTTGGAGGCGACCATCCCGGCGATCCCCATGGACCGACAGCAGATCGGGGTGGCTGTCGGGAACCTGATCGACAATGCGCTGTCCGCCATGGAGGGCAAGGGACTGCTCACGATCACCACGAGACTGGCGCAGTCCCTGCAGAACAACACGCACAAGATCCGGGACTTTCTGCAGATTGAAATCGCGGACACGGGGAGGGGAATCCCCAAGAAATACCAGCCCCAGCTGTTCCAGTCGTTCTTTTCAAGATCCCCAAGCGGCACGGGACTCGGTCTGGTCATCGTGAAGAAAATAGTGGAGGATCACCGGGGACGCATCCGGATCGAGAGCGAGGAGGGCATCGGCACCACGGTGTTCATCTCCCTTCCCGTTTCAGGGAGACGCTCATGACCCGTTCCAGCCGCATCCTGATCGTGGACGACGACCCCGTGATGGGGGACGTGCTGCGCGACATCCTGGTGCTCGAGGGGTACGGCGTGCACTGGGTTTCGAACGGGATCGACGCGCAGAATTTTCTCCGTCAGAACGAAGTGGACGTCGTGCTGCTCGACCTCATGATGCCGGGGATGAACGGGCTGGAAATCCTGAAATGGGTCGTGGAGAGCCGGCCCTCCGCCGCGACGATCATGATTTCCGGGCACGGTTCCATTCAAACCGCAATCGAGGCGGTGAGGCTGGGAGCCTATGATTGGATCGAGAAACCCCTCGAGAAAACACGGGTGCTGCATACGATCCGGCACGCGATCGAAAAGAACCAGCTGTTGCGCGAGCGGCGGATTCTTCTGGATGACATCCGCACGCGCTATCGGATGGTCGGGGTCAGCGCGGCCATGAATCGGGTGTTCAGCCTGATCGATAAAATCGCGCCCCGGCAGGTGACCGTTTTGGTCACGGGTGAAAGCGGTACGGGAAAGGAACTGGTCGCGCGGGCCATCCACCTGCGCAGTGAACGCGCGGCCGGCCCCTTCGAAAGCATGAACTGCGCCGCAGTGCCTGACAGCCTGATGGAAAGCGAACTGTTCGGACACGTGCGGGGCGCATTCACGGGAGCGCTCTCCGAACGGAGGGGCAAGTTCCAGCGGGCCGACGGGGGAACGCTGTTCATGGATGAGATCGGGGATCTCTCGCCTTCCGGACAGGCCAAGGTCCTGCGTGTCGTGGAGACCGGAGAGGTCACCCGGGTCGGATCGGAAACGGCCGAACACATCGATATCCGGCTGATCACCGCCACCAACCAGGACCTGCAAACCAAGATCGAAAAGGGCGGTTTCCGCGAGGATCTTTACCATCGACTGAACGTGATTGAAATCGCGATTCCGCCCCTGCGCGACCGGAAAGAGGACATCCTGCCGCTGGCGGAGTTTTTCCTGAACCAGTTCGACAGTCAGGGAGCCGGGCGGCGAATGCGGCTGACGCACGACGCCGAATCCGCCCTGCTGACGCACGCGTGGAAGGGCAACGTGCGCGAATTGCGGAACGTCATCGAAAAGATCACGGTGCTCAGCGAAACCGACGAGATCACGGGCGGCCAGGTCTCCCAGGTGCTCGGGGGAGGGCCGCTGTCCGTTCCCTCCGAAACATGCCGGTCCTACCGGCAGGCCAAGGAGCAGTTCGAGAAAGCCTACCTTATCCGCATGCTCGAGGCGGATGGGTGGAACATCCAGAGAGCCTCGGCGTCAATGGGCATGCCGCGGTCGCTGTTGTACAGGAAAATGGAAAAGTATCAAATTCAAGGGGTGTCCTCTAAAATGGACAAATAGAACAGAATTCCCGTCGTTAAAAGTAGACAAACAACGATTTTTGTATTCCTGTTTTTCCCCTAAGAGAATGTTTTTCTTGGGGGATTTTT
>JAFGAX010000081.1 GCA_016933415.1 bacterium | reverse complement strand
GGCCACCGGCCGACGGCTTCCGTCACTTGTTCAATGATATCCGAACCTTCCCTGATCCCGAATCCATCCGCAACCTCGAGCAGATCGCTGCGCTTGAAATCATCCTGTTTCCCGTTGATCCGCATCTGATGCCGGTTCGTCCATGGTCCCTCGGAACTGAAGGCCCACATCACGTCGAAAGCGGGTGATAAACGCCACCGGCCTTTATGATCCATCAGAAAAGCGATGTTGCGGGTATGATCGTCCTGGTTTCGGGCGATGACGTTGAATGCCATGCGGCGGAACATTTCCCGTAGTGCCGGATATCCGAGGTTCAGACGCTGTATGACGGCAAGGGCCTGCTCATATCCGAAGGCGCCTGCCATATTGAAGTCATAATGCCCCATGGCACAGAGAGATTGCATGTGTATTTTATTCCCCTGTCTGTCCCAGTCGAAACGCCGTGTCATGAAATGCGCCCTGCCTCCCTCTTCAAGCAGCCGGCATTTCGTCATTTCGATGCCGCAGGCGACGGCCATCCGATGATAGGCCAGTTCGACGCGCCCGAATCCCTGCGTCGATCCGAGTTCCCGGTCCTGCACCCCGTCGAATTTCAGAATCCAGGGCTCGAACCCCTCGGGCGCAGGCACCTGCCCGGAACGCACTTCCCGGGTTTCGGGATTCCAGGCGATCACGGCCTTGGCCCGGGCGCCTCCGGCTGATGTGCCGACACGGATGATCGTATTCAGCGCCTCGCTCTCCCTGGCCTTGAGGTTCACCTTCAATCGGGATCTTGTTGAGAGTATTTCTCCGGCCAGGGTGGTCAGTTCCGAGACTTCCAGGGGGATGGATTTTTTCGATTCGCGCGTCAATGCGGGCTTGAATTCCAGCCCCCCCATTCCGCGGGAGCCGATATAGCAGAGTCTTTCAATGGAGGAAAAATCATCGACCGACCGGCCTTTTTGCCGAAGCCAGAGTTCAATCAGCCTGTTTCCAAACCGGTCGGGCAGGGAATCGGCCAGAAGTCCGGGGAGCCCGCGATAGGTTTCACGGCTCAACTCGGGAAACGAAAATATGCCCCGGCCCAGCGGCATGGTCAGGGGGGCGATTTCCAGGCCGCTTCCAAGAAAGGTTCCGTCGTACTCGAATGCGGCAATCCCGCGAACATCATCCCACGCGACCGCTCCGACTTCCTTGTCCCACAGGAGCACTCTTGCCACCTGAACTCTGCGGATTCGACCAGCCATCAGGTATTCACTTTCTTTCTACGGCACCCCGACTGCCGGACGCCCTGCGGCGCTGCCGGCCCGCCATGCGAGCGAGTTGTATCGGGCTGATTCCCGGATCGGGCAGGAATGCATCCAATTGGTCAAGCCGCCCCAGAGCGCGCAGGATTTTAATCAGACTGTCCAGAGTGCAACCGTTGCCGGTTTCCAATTGCTGAATGACTTTCTTCGAGACCCCAGCCCGTTCCCACAGGTCTTTTTGGGTTATATTCCGGTTCAGTCGTTCCCGTCTGATCCGGTCAGCCAATTCGGTCATTACAGCCTTGTCTGTCATGTCCATGAATTTCATGAATGATGCCCTCGGATATAACCTGCTGGTATAAGATAATGTGTTTATTTCATGAAATCAACCTATATATTGCATTTTAAAAGAGGTTTTAATTGTATAATAATAGTATTATGCCTTATTTTTGATGCTTTATGTCTGATTTCAAATCATTTTTCCGTCAACCTGATCGCCCCAGGCTCCGCCTCGATGCGATATGGGCTCACATTTCTCTTGCCCACAGCCCCTGCAGCCATGTTCTTTATCCGCCGCTCCGCTTCGGATAAGACGTCGAGCAGTCCCGTCTTGTCAATCCATCAACTGCCGGATGAAATAAATGTATTCCAGCGCGGTGGTGTGTGTGCGTTGCTCTATGTTCGCCCCTGATCCGTGCCCGCCCTCGACGACCTCGTAGTACAGGTATGGCAGTTTCATGTCCGCCATCTTCGCTGCGAATTTCCGCGCGTGCTGCGGCCCGACCCGGTCATCCTTGATCGTCGTCCAGATCAGCGGCATGGGATACCGGACACCCGGCTTCAGGTTGTGCAGGGGCGAGATGGAGGCCAGAAACGCCCGTTCCTCGGGAATCGAGACGCTTCCATACTCCCCGACCCACGACGCGCCTGCCGCGATCTGTTCGTACCGCAGCATGTCCAGGAGCGGCACCTGGATGTCCACCGCGTTCCACAGCTCCGGATGCTGGGTCATCTGCACGCCCATGAGCAGGCCGCCGTTCGACCCGCCCATGATGCCGAGCCTGCGGGGCGTGGTGAACCCGCGGCGGATGAGATCCTGCGCGACAGCGGTGAAGTCATCGAATACGATCTGCCGCCTGGTCTTGAGCCCGGCCTCGTGCCACGCCGGCCCGAACTCTCCGCCGCCCCGGATGTTCGCGATCACATACACGCCTCCGCGTTCGAGCCAGAGCCTGCCCGCGTTCTCGTTGTACGACGGCGTGATGGCCACTTCGAATCCACCATAAGCATAGAGAATGGTCGGATTGTTCCCGTCGGGTTTCATACCCTTCGGGCGGACGATGAAATAGGGAATCTTCGTTCCGTCCGTTGAAACAGCCTCGAACTGTTCGACCGCGCAGGCGGACGCGTCGAATCGCGGCGGCAGGGTCTTGATCGGAACGGCGGTTTCCGTGCCGGCGTCGCCGAGCCACACACTGCTCGGCGTCAGAAAGCCGGTGACGCTGATCAGGAACCGGCTTCCTTTCGCTTCGGTGCTCCGGACGGAAGTGGACAGGTTGTCCGGAAGCGGCAATCGGTTGGCCGTCCAGCGGTCACCCGCGGACCTGCGGAAGACCAGAATCCGGCCCTGCACGTTCTGATAGATCGCCACGATGACCCGATCGGCCGTCGTGTACACGCCGGACACCGTTTCCCTGGGTCCCGGTTCGAAAATCAGCACGGGTGCGATGGCCTCCGGATTTTTCACCGAAGCCTCCGCGTCGAAGGAAACGAGCGACCCGGAACGGAATGTCCGGCCGCCCATGACCCAGTCCTGCGTGAGGCGGACGATGATCTGGCCTTCGAAAAACTCCTGCACTTCCGATTTCTTCGGCAAGCCGAGCCACGTCACGCCGCCGCGACGGACGATCGCGTATTCGTTTTCAAAAAACGTCACGGATCGCACGATCATGCTGACCCGTCTGTTCTGACCGTCCATCATGGTGAACGGAAAAACGCCCATGTCCTTTGCGTCACCCCGGAAGATTTCAACCGCGTCATCCAGGGACTGACCCCGCACCAGCCGCTTCACGATGAACGGATACCCGGATTCCGTGACCTCGCCGGTATTCCACTCGCGCGAGGCCAGGAGGGTGTCCTCGCCGACCCACGCCGCGTTCTGCTTCCCTTTCGGAAGGAAAAAGCCTCCCGGAACGAAGGCGCGCGTGATCAGGTCGAATTCGCGGATGCTGGAGGCATCCTCCCCGCCGTCCGACAGAGAAATCAGACTGCGCCGCTCGCGGGCCATCTCGCATTGAGAACCCGCCCAAACCCAGTTGGCCTTCTCCGCGGCCGCCAGTGAGTCGAGGTCGAGCACCGTGGTCCAGACGGGATTTTTCGTCCGGTAGCTCTCGAGCGACGTTCTGCGCCACACACCGCGGACATGCGCCGAATCCTGCCAGAAGTTGTACAGGGCTCCTCCGGTAAAATTGGCGTAGGGAATGCGGTCCTCCGCCTGCGCCATCCGGAGCGCCTCGCTTCGAATCCCGGGGAACCGGGGATCCTTTTCAAGGACCGCGATGGTTTTCGCGTTTTCTTCGCGGACCCATTCCAGCGCCCGCTCGCCGTGAACCTCCTCGAGCCAGAGATACGGATCCGCTGTTGGTTCCGGTTCGGACTGTTTGATTTCCGCGCCGGGAACCCCGGCGGATCGGGCTGTCAGCACCGCGGCCGCAGTCATTCCAAAACTGATTGCCAAAATCATTGCTTTCATGGTGCGCCTCCCTGCATGCATATTATTGATGTGATGGCCCGGAATGGTCAACCCCGGCCCATCCGTGTCACTCAAAAAGCCGCAAATACTTCCGATATACAAAGATCCGGTTTCTCTTCCGCCCGGTGGTTTCCTCGAGTATGCCGAGCCGGATGAAATCTTCGATCAAGCGGTGCGCCGTTGATGCATTCACGGACAAATGACCGGCGGTCTCCTGGCTGTCAACAACCGGTTTACCGTAAAGCATCCGCATGAACTGACGGGCCAGAGTCGATTTCTTGCCGAGCGCGGCCACTGCCGGGAACTCGACTTCCTCCCGCAGGCGGATGATGGCCCTGAACGTTTCGATGGAATTCTGCGCGGTCTGACAGACACCCTCCAGGAAAAACTTCAGCCATCGGGTCATGTCGTGGTGCGTCCGAACGCGGTCCAGATTGTCATAATAGTGGGACCTGTTTCTTTCGAAAAACGCGGACAGGTACAGAACCGGCCGCGAAAGAAGGCCGTTCCCGACCAGATAGAGAGTAATCAGCAGTCTGCCGATCC
>JAFGAX010000080.1 GCA_016933415.1 bacterium | reverse complement strand
TTGAACTTTGAACTGTTAAAGATGTCACCCTCAAGACAAGACGAAACGATTCGGTTAGCCCACGGCGGCGGGGGAAGCCTGACCCAGGCGCTCGTGCGCGACGTTTTTCTCGCTTCTTTCGGGGACAGCGAACTGGCCCGTCTGAACGACAGCGCCCTGCTCGACACGGCGGCCGGCCGCATCGCCTTCACCACCGACTCCTTCGTGGTCCAGCCGCTCTTCTTTCCGGGCGGAGACATCGGCCGGCTGGCGGTATGCGGCACGGTGAATGACCTGGCCGTGACCGGCGCGGTTCCGGTTGCGCTCAGCGCGGGATTCATCCTCGAGGAAGGACTGCCCCTCGACGACCTGAAGCGGATCGTCCGTTCCATGGCGGAAGCGGCGGCCGAGGCAGGCGTGCGCATCGTCACGGGCGACACAAAGGTCGTTCAGAAAGGCAAGGGGGACGGTGTTTTCATCAACACGGCCGGAATCGGGGTCTTTCCCGAAGGCCGGACGCCCGTGACCGGATCCGGAGCGCGGCCGGGGGACGCCGTCATCGTGAGCGGACCGCTCGGCCGTCACGGCATGGCCGTGGTTCTGGCGCGCGAGGACCTGGGCCTGTCGTCCGATATTCAGTCGGACGCGGCGCCGCTCAACGGCATGCTCCGGAAGCCGCTGGAATCCGTTCCGGGCCTGCACGCCATGCGCGACGCCACACGGGGCGGGCTCGGCGTGGTGCTGAACGAGATCGCGGAACAGTCCGGTGTGGGCATGGAACTGGAGGAGGATCGCATCCCGGTTCCGGAGGACGTGCGGAGCGCGTGCGAGATCCTGGGCTTCGACCCGCTGTACGCGGCGAACGAAGGCGTGGTCGCGGCCTGCGTGGCGGAAGAAAACGCGGACGCATGGGTCCGCATGATGGCCGAATCGCCCTACGGAAAGCAGGCGGCCATGATCGGCCGGGTGACGGAAAAATCGCGTCACCGGGTGGTGCTCAAAACGCGGATCGGGAGCCGTCGGATCGTGGATGTGATCAGCGGGGAGCAGCTGCCGAGGATTTGCTAGAGTCGAGCGCGGCCCGGACTTCGGAATAGAAGACGGCCCAGCGCTCCGGTTTGGAGTCGAGACGCCTGTAGCGTTTCGCGAAGGCGTCGGGTGTTATTTTTCGCCGCATCAGCAGGGCCCGGGCGGAATCCGAGTAGGCGGGTTCCGACGGCACGCGCTCCCGGAGAAGCGTCAGCTCGGCCACGACGCGGGCGAATCTGCGGTCGCCGCGGGACAGCCGTTCCTGATGTCCTCCGCCGCAGGAGGGCAGAAGGGCCAGGACAAAGAAGAGAATCATCCCATCGCGGATTTTCATCGCCATCAATAAAAGGAAAAATTGGACGAAAAGCAAGAACATTCAGGCGAAAACGGCGCTGATCTCCACGTCCACACGGTGTATTCCGACGGTCTGCTGAGCCCCTCCGAGATGGTTGATCGGGCGCGGGACGGGGGCCTGGCCGCACTGGGCGTCACGGACCACGATACGGTCGACGGCATCGCCGAAGCCCTTCGTTCGGGAGCCGGGGCCGGCATTGAAGTGGTGCCCGGCGTGGAGCTTTCGAGCCAGTACAACGGCAAGGATGTCCACATCATCGGATACTACATCGATCCGTCCTGCGGGGAGCTCATGAATTACCTGAAGCTTTTCCGGGATGAGCGGTTCAGGCGCGCGGAAAAAATGATCCGGACTTTGAACAGCCGCGGGGTGGATATCCGGATCGACGAGGTCGAGGCGAAATCGCGGGGCCGGTGCATCGGCCGGCCGCATATCGCCGAGGTGCTCATGGACCGGGGATACGTGGAGACGATTCAGTCCGCTTTCAACAAGTACATCGGGTACGGAGCGGAAGCCTACGAGGAGAAATACAAGCTTCATCCGGACGAGGCCATACGCCTCATCTCGGAATCAAAAGGGCTCTCCTTTCTCGCCCATCCGGGCGCCGCGATCAGCGAGACCGTGATCACGAATTTCGTCAAGTCCGGGCTGGACGGGGTGGAAGTCGTGCATCCCTTTCTGCCGCCGCACCGCAGAAAGCAGCTGCACGCCCTCGCGGTCAGGATGGGACTTCTCATGTCCGGCGGATCCGACTGCCACGGCGGCCGCGACGGCCAGTTTCTGGTGGGCCGGCACCAGGTGCCATACGCCTATCTGACGCGCATCCGCGAGGCCTACCGGCTCCGTTACGGAGCCCTGCCGGGTGACGGAGCCGGATTCCAGGAGCCGGCGTGAAGTTTTCCGCGGAAACGGCAGCGGGCGTCAAAACCGCGCCGCGCCGCCTGAGCATCCGGGACTGGCCGGAAGGAGAACGGCCGAGGGAGAAACTCCTCCAGTCGGGCGCCCAGGCCCTTTCAGACGCGGAACTGCTGGCCCTGCTGATCGGGTCCGGCATCAGCGGCGCAACGGCCGTGGACATGGCAAGGGAAATGATCGGCGAATGCGGCGGGCTCGCGGCGCTGGCTTCGCGGAACGTGCGGGAACTGTCCCGCATGAAAGGCATCGGCGCCGCGGCAGCGGCGCGCATTCTGGCCGCCTTCGAGATCGGCCGCAGGACCGCGTGCGGAACCCGCGGGGAAAAAAGGAAGGTCCGTTCTCCCGAGGATGTCGTCCGATGGTACGGCCCCCAGCTGCGGGACATGCGGCGGGAAGCCTTCCGCGTCCTCCTGCTCGACGGCGCAAACCGCATCCTGGCCGACCGCACGGTTTCGGAAGGCACACTGAACGCGAGCCTGGTGCATCCGCGCGAGGTGTTCAAG
>JAFGAX010000079.1 GCA_016933415.1 bacterium | reverse complement strand
GCGGGGTGCGGATTCTGAGGGGCATTGAGGCGGACGGCCGGCGCGCCGCAGGCAGGAAAAAAGGGGAGCCTTCAAGGGAAGGTTCCCCCTTTTTTATATAAAAGAGGCCGGTTTCCGGCGTTTATCGATAGTAAAATCCGAGGCTGAACGTCGTGGTCGGCCGCAGTGTGTACTCCAGAAACGTCCAGCTGGAACTGAGATCGAACGTGAGACTCGATATCGCGCCTGCGACGGCCGCCTCGCCCGTAACCTCGTAGCGGAAACCGTCGTCCCGGATGACCGGTTGTCCGCCAACCGTTCCGGTGATCGTGACGTCGGCCCATCCCGGGCTGCCCAGGTTGCCCCGCGTGACGGCCCTGTAGGTCACGGATCCCGGACTGCAGACCACGGTCACGCTGTCGCCCGTGGTGCGGTTCACCCCCGAGAGCGTGTTTCCGTCCCACGTGACATCCGCGCCCCACGTGAAGGAACAGGGATACGTCTTCTCCTCGTCCCTGTAATTCTTCCACTGCGTGTCCACGACCATGACGCCGCCGATGACCTCCTTGACCCGGCTGAAATCGACGTCGTTCCTGAGCCGCTTCACCTTCACCCACCTGAAATCCACGAAATCGGTCGTCTGGTTGTCCGTGAACCCCTTGATCAGGAAGCCGATTTTATTTTCTCCGAGATCGAGCGGGATGGACAGAATCCCCTTGTTCGAAGAACCGCCCTTTCCCAGATATTTCCCGTCCTCGTCGACCGCCTCGAACACCTGGTAATGGTCCGTTTCCGCCAGCCAGATCGGGGTGTCGAGAGACCGGCAGTGCACCTTGAGCGTGTCCGCGTATGTGGTGAGGGTGTCAATGAGCTCCGCGCCCGGCGTGTTGCGCGCCCAGAGCGTGTATTCCGGGAACCAGTCGTCCCCGATGACGCCGTTCTGGAACTCGGCCCAGCGCTCCCCGATTTCGGGCCACTCGATGTGCGTGGTCTTGGCCGCGTACCCGATCTGGTCGAACACCGTGCCCGGCCCGCCCGCCTGCAGGGCGGACGAGTAGGGCTGGAGGCGGCCGTTCCGGTACTCGATCACGCGCGTCCTGTTGTTCGGGTAGTTGGGGTCCGCGATGTGCAGGGTGCCCGTGGAAGGCGTGATCTTGTACACGATCATGGCGTGGCCCGCGCCCGTGGCGGCCTCGCGGATCAGCACGTACTGCGGCTCGCCGGTGAGGAGCATGGCCGCGATGAAGGAATACCACGACAGACGCGTCCAGGACGCCTGGAATTCCAGGCTCTCGACCCAGCGGTCGAAATTCTGGTCCTTCTGGATCGTGGACGCGAAACGGTATCCCCGCGGATTGTCGTACCAGAATTTGTTTCCGTCCGCAGGGTCGTTCAGCGTGTCGTACAGGTGGTTCAGGGCCGGCTCTCCGGCCAGCCGCTTCTCGTAATAGTACCACATCGCGGTCATGGACTGTCCCGCGCAGTGGCCTTTGGGCGCGGCGTACGATCCGAAGTTCGGGAACTCCCAGTCGTCCCGGCCGGGCTCGAAGCCGCTCGAGAGTGTCGCCTGGTTGTCCAGAATGGACGTCTGGAAGGAGCTGATCACCAGGTTGCCGATCGCGTTCGTC
>JAFGAX010000078.1 GCA_016933415.1 bacterium | reverse complement strand
GGGAACCTTCCCTTGAAGGCTCCCCTTTTTTCCTGCCTGCGGCGCGCCGGCCGTCCGCCTCAATGCCCCTCAGAATCCGCACCCCGCCGCGGGATTGGGGACGGCCAGGGGCTCCGTGACGACGATCCGGTTCGTGCCGGTCGTCGAATCCATTTCCAGGAGGCCGAAGGAGCCGGTAACGGAGATGGTCGAGTTTTCGGTATAGACGTCGTCCACCCTCAGGGTGTTCACTCCGTTCATGAAATTGCTCCCTTCGATTCGAAGCGAATTGCCGCCCTCCCGGCCCATGATCTGGGCGTCACAGGCATTCCCGTCGAACACGCAGTCGCTCAGGGTGTCCGCATACGCGTCGTCTCCGGTCCTGTAATATCCGGCGCCGCCCGGAACGGGGTACCAGTTTTCGACAAAACTGAGATGGTCCAGCCGGACAGGCTTCCCGTTGTTGAGCACTCCGTAGCGGCAGAATTCAAAACGGCAGTACCGGGCGCGGATATCGCCGGAGTCCCCGGAAAGGTTGATCCCCCTCATCGCGTCTCTGACTCTGCAGTGCTCCATTTCAGCCGATTCGGCGGAACGCAAACTCACCCCTGTCCAGAAACCCGAGGCCCCTCTGACGGGATCGAAGTCGAACACGATCACGCTGTCCGGCGTGCCTTTCGCTGACAGGTTCCCGAGAATGACGAGCTGGGCGATGTTCGTCCTGGCCCGGACGCGGGCTCCGGGCCTGATCGTGAGCGTCATTCCGGGGGGAACGACCACGCTCGAGTAGAGGTCCGTGGTGCCGCTCCAGACCGCGCTGGCCGTGAGAGAGACCGGAGTCGTTATCATCGCCTCGACGTCCGCCGCGAGAGTGCCGTTACAGTCCTTGCCCGAGTACGATCCGGTGAAGAAAAAGCCGTTCTGCAGACTGCCGGTTCCCCGGAAAGTGCCTGCGCAGGGCGCGTTCTGCGTCAGCGTGAACACGATGTCCGACCCGCAGACTTTTCCGGAAAGTTCGGCCGTGAGCCCTCCCTCTGTCTGTGTCGAACCCGTGAATTCCCCGCCGTCGGCCTGAGCGATCACGGCCATCACCTCGAACTGCGTGCCTGCCTGAAGCTGGCTTCCGCCGGTCACCGTGACGTTCATGGACCAGGTCCCGGACAGGTTGTACGCGGGCGGATCAGTGCAATCGGTCTGGTCTGTGGGTCCGGTGCCTTTGTCCGATTGACTGCCGCAGCTCAGGACCGCTGTGAAAACAGCCAGGGAAAGAAGAATAAAACCTGATTTTTGCGCGATTGATTTCATGCCGGTGATCCTCTCCATGGGATTCATGCATTCTTCAGTTTTCTCTCTCCCGACTGCACCGGATCCGCCGCAGCAAGGCGGACGGAATCGCATCAGACGAAGCGTGCGGGTCAAGGGGAATGCCCGGCGCGCAGGGTCCAGCGGAATGGAATGGGGGCGGAAAATAAAACGGTTTGAACCAGGAAACGGCCCTTTCCTGAAAGCGGATGGTCGGTCATTCTCAGGCGGCGGAAGACAGGTTCAGGCCTTTATTGAATAATGATAATTTTTCCTGTTTTATCGACTCCCTTGAATTTACTCACTGTCAATATCATAGTCAAGATCACATTTTATGGCCGTTCAATTCCTTTTCCATTAACGGCTGATCCAGACATGGGGATTCCCGGTGCCGGCATGTCAATTGTTGATAAAAACCTCCCGCAGGCATGAATCAGCCTGCGGGAGGTTGGTTACGGGCAACCCTCCGGAGAAAACGCCGGGCACCTCCGAAAAGCCAGGCACTTGCATGCATTACTTCATCAGCACCATCTTCCTCACGGCAGTGAACTCCCCGGTCTGAATCCTGCAGAAATACACGCCGCTCCCGAATCCCGATGCGTCCCATTCCAGCCGGTGCGCCCCTGCGGACAGGAAACGGTCCGCCAGAACCGCCGCTTCCCGGCCCATGATGTCGTACACCCTGACGGACACCTGTCCCGAAACCGGCAGGCGGAACCCGATGAACGTCGATGGGTTGAACGGATTCGGATGGTTCTGGAAAAGCGCGAAACGGAAGGGAGCGGAAATGCCGGCATCCTTTTCGTCCACAGCCGTTGGAAGGGTTTCATACAGCGCGGCCATGGTGTCCGCGTTCGCGTGCAGTTCAGCGAGCCCGTTTCCGAGCACGAGCCCGAACGCCACGGTGAACGAATCGCCTGCCGCCGGGGAGAAAGGCGGCGCCGTGACCAGGAGCCGGATGTCCGCCGTCTCCGGGGGAAGAGAGACGCCCCCGGTTGC
>JAFGAX010000077.1 GCA_016933415.1 bacterium | reverse complement strand
GCGACTCTACCCGCAAATCCATGCCGTTTTACAGAGCAACAACCAGGAACCCGAAACTCGGAACCCGGAACCGCTTTGCGGCTTTGAACCCGCTTCCTTCGAGAGCCCCACGGCCCGGTACAGCATCCTGATCTCTTCCGGTTTCAGGTCGCGCCACTCGCCCACCGCCAAACCGCGGACGGTCAGACCGCCGAAATTGACGCGCGCCAGCCGCCGCACCGTGAAGCCGAGCGTCTGAAACATGCGGCGCACCTGGCGTTTCTTGCCCTCGTGAATCCGAACCTCGACCAGGGTCTTGGCGCCCACCCGCCGCACCGCCTGCGCCTCGCCCCGCGCCACAAATCCGCCCTCGATGACCACGCCCTTGCGGAACCGCTTCACCGCATCCTCGCCGAAAAGACCCGGCACCCAGGCGCGGTAGAGCTTGTCGATTTCGTACCGCGGGTGGGCCAGACGATGAGCCAGTTCCCCGTCGTTGGTCAGCAGCAGCGCGCCCTCCGTGTCCAGATCGAGCCGGCCGACCGGGAACAGGCCGCGCGGCTCGCCGACGAGATCGAGCACGGTCTTCCGCCCCTGGTCGTCGCGCACCGTGGTGACCGCGTCCGCGGGTTTGTTCAGAAGAACGTACCGGAACCGCCGCGCCGGGTGGAGAACCTTGCCGTCGAGTTTCACGGCGTCCTCCCCCTCCTTCACCTGGACGCCGAGCCTTTCCACCCTGCGTCCATTGACAGAGACGCGGCCGGCGGCGATGCAGTCATTGGCTTTCCGCCTCGAAGCGACGCCGCACAGGGCCAGGTATTTATTGAGCTGCATCCGTCTCCGGCCGAGACGGGACAACCGCCTCCGAATCGCCGGAGGCAGACGCTCCGGACCATTCCTCCGCCGGACCGCCGGACGGCGCATCCGCGCGCGCATCAGCGGACGCCGCGGATTCAGGCTCCGGGACTGCGTCCGCCGCGGCCGCCGAAACGTCTCCGGACACGGTTCCCGCTTCCGGCGGCTCCCCGCCGCTTGTTTCCCCGGAACCCGCCGTGACACCGGCGCCTTCCGGTGCGTCTTCCGGATCGGGCAGGTCGGCGAGCAGGTTCTGCTGAACCCCGTTCTCCTTGAACAGTTCTTCGAGTTCCTTCGGCTTCGGCAGGTCGGAAATGTCGTTCACCCCGAAATACCGGAGAAACTCGCGTGTCGTCTTGTACAGAAGGGCGCGTCCGGGTCCGTCGTCGCGGCCGGACAGCGTGATCAGTTTCCGCTCGAGCAGGGTGCGGATGACGCCGTCGCAGTTGACGCCGCGGATCGCCTCGATATCGGGCTTGCCGACGGGCTGGCGGAAGGCGATCACCGAAAGCGTTTCCATCGCGGCCTGGGACAGTTTCTGCTTCAGCCGGCCGGCGAACAGCTTGCGCACCCAGGACGTGTAGTTCTCGTGCGTCACCATCTGGTAGCCGCCGGCGACGTGGACGATCTGAAAGGTGCGGTCCGTCCGCCGGTACTCCGCGTTCAGCTCGTCAACGGCCCTCACCACGTTTTCCGCGGTCGTCTCCTCGACGGTGGCGCGGATCTGTTCCACCGGCAGGGGAATGTCGGACGCGAATATGAGCACTTCCACCACTTGTTTCAACTGCTCGATCTGCATGAAATCCGAATCCCCATCTCGTTTCGGAATGCCCGTCCGGACGCGAAAAGAGGCCGGCGGGCGCGTTTCATCGGGCCGGGCCCGTCAGGCGGGCGGCCCGGCGGCCTCCCCTTTGTCCGCGGCGTCTCCGGCCGGTTCGATCGCAAGTTGAACGGCCGGTTCGCGCCGCATGATGAAAATCTCGCCGAATACGTCGGACTGGCGGACGCTGATCCGCCTGGACTTGATCAGTTCGAGAATGGCCATGAAGGTCACCACCATGATGATGCGTTCGGTGATGGGCGACAGCAGATCCCGGAACAGGACATGGCCCCTGTCGCCGATCCCGTTCAGCACGTAATCGATCTGCTCCTCGATGGTCACGCCGATGGGCTGGACCTCGTGGTACCGGACCTTCGGCATGTTCGAGAGCACGTCCCGGAAGGCGGACAGCAGGTCGAACATCGTCATGTCCTTGAGGACGACTTCCTTCTGGCGGTACGGCTTCTGCCATTCGAAATAGGAGCGGTGGAACACCCGGCTCTGCCGGTCCTCGTAGCTCTGCAGGGATTCCGCCACTTCCTTGTACCGGCGGTACTCGAGCAGCTGCCGGACCAGGTCGGCCCGCGGATCCTCTTCCTCCGCCTCCTCCTCCGGGGCCCGGGGCAGCAGCATCTTGACCTTGATCTGAATCAGGGTCGCGGCCATGAGAATGAACTCGCCGGCCACCTCGAGATCCAGCTCCCGCATCAGATCCACGTAGGCGAGGTACTGCTTCGTGATCTGGGCGATCGGGATGTCGTAGATGTCGATCTCCTCCTTCTTGATCAGGAAGCAGAGGAGATCGAGGGGCCCCTCGAAATTGGGAAGCCGCACCCGGTACGCGTCGGAACGGTCTGCGTCGGGGGGAAAATCTACCCCATGTGCATCGCCTCCCGGACCTCGGCCATGGTGGCCTGCGCCGCCTCGCGCGCGCGCCGGTCGCCGTCGGCGAGAATGTCGTCGACGAGCCCGGGATCCGCTTCGTAACGCGCCCGTTTCTCGCGGAATGGATCGAGAAAAGCGTTGAGCGCCGCGGTCAGACTTTTCTTGTGCGCCACGCAGCCCAGCCGGCCGCCGCGGCACTCCGCCTCCACGGTGTCCGCGTCCTGCGGGTGGAATTTGCGGTGATAGGCCATCACCACGCATCCTTCCGGATGGCCGGGGTCGCTGACGCGGATTTTCTGCGGGTCCGTGTAGGCCTGCCTGAGTTTCGACTCGAGATCGGCCGCCGTGTCGGACAGATAAATGCTGTTGTCCAGCGACTTGCTCATCTTCTTCCCTTCCAGGCCGGGCAGGCGGGCGAACCGCGTCAGCAGGGCCTCCGGCTCGGGAAAGACGGTGCCGTACAGCGCGTTGAAACGCCTGGCGATCTCGCGGGTGATCTCGACATGCGGCACCTGGTCCTCTCCCACCGGGACCGCGTCCGCCTTGTAAATGAGGATGTCGGCGGCCTGGAGCACGGGATAGCCGAGATGGCCGAATACCATGGATTCCTCGAGGCCGAGATCGCGGGCCTGCTCCTTCACCGTCGGGTTGCGCTGAAGCCGCGGCACAGTGACGAGCATGCCGAAAATCAGGTTCAACTCCGCATGCTCCTTCACGTGCGACTGGACGAACAGGGGGCTCCGGACGGGATCGAGGCCGGCGGCCAGCCAGTCCATGACGACCTGCCGGCTGTTTTCAGCGATCCGGGCCGTGTGTTCAAGATCGGTGGTCAGCATGTGCCAGTCCGCCACCATGTGGAAGCTGTCGTATTCGTTCTGCAGGCGGATCCAGTTTTCAAGCGCGCCGACGTAATTGCCGAGGTGCAGGCGGCCGGTGGGCCTCATTCCGCTCAGGATGCGTTTTCGGGTCATGCCTCTGGGTCAGCTCATGAAGAGATAGGGTTTCCAGCGCTCGTCCTGAATATGCGCCTGCGTCTGGATGAAAAACAGGTATCCCGGCTTGCGCGGCTTGCGGAGCAGCTGCATGCCTGCCTCCTGCGGCGTCCGGTTGCGCTTGCGGCTGTTGCAATGGGAGCAGGCGCAGACCAGGTTCTCCCAGGTGTCCTGCCCGCCCCGGTCACGCGGAACGACGTGATCCACCGTGAACGGGCTCTTTTCCGTCCCGCAGTACTGGCAGCGGTGGTTGTCCCGCTTGAAGATGTTGTTCCGCGACAGCAGAATGCGTTTCCGCGGCACGTGGATCAGGCGCGACAGACGGACGATGCTGGGGAGGATGTAGCATTGGCTCACCGAACGGACCGTCCGGTCAGAGCTTTCGATCACCTCCACCTTGCCCAGCACCTGGAGAACAACCGCCTTCCGTGCGCTGCAGATGGAAAGCGGCTCGTAATTCTGATTGAGTATGAGAACCCTGCTTTCGAGCATACGAACATCCGCCGGTGACGGTCAATCGGATAAAAACTCCTGTTTTTTTGGAACAAGGTATGAAAGTTAAGAATAATTAGTAAATTTCGCAAGGTATTTTTGCCTGTTGAGACCACCGAACCGGCTGATCCGGTCAGGAAAAGTGTTAAAATTCACATTTTTTTGAAAATTATTACTTGACATTATCTATATTCTCGATTATATTCAATCTTTCATTTTGGGGCGTAGCATAGCTGGCAATGCGCCTGGCTGTTAACCAGGATACCGAAGGTTCGAGTCCTTCCGCCCCAGCCAGAGGAGCCATCGAAATGAACCGCTGTTTCTTACACCCGCATCACGCGCATCGCCACGAAAGCCATTGCTTTCGCGATGGGAAGGGTGCGGCTTGACCGCCGAAGGCTGATCACAGGTTCAGACGCCCTCCCGTTCCGGTGGGCGTTTTTTATTGGGTCAATTTTCATTATCCGAATATTTTTCGTATATTACATGACTCATCAGAAAGGATGAACCGGGCATGTCCAAACGCGTTCTGAAAATCGGCCTCCCCAAGGGAAGCCTGCAGGAAGCCACATTCAAGTACTTCGCCAACGCGGGGTTTCATTTCTCAACCAACACGCGTTCCTATTTCTCGTCCGTGGACGACGAGGAACTTCAGGGCATTCTGCTTCGCGCGCAGGAAATCGCCACCTATGTCCAGGACGGCGTGTTCGATATCGGCCTGACGGGGAGAGACTGGGTTCTGGAGACGGGCGCGGACGTGGTGGAAGTCGTGGACCTGCTGTATTCGCGGCAGAGCCTCCGGCCCCTCCGCTGGGTGCTCGCCGTTCCCCACGATTCGCCCATCCGGTCCGTGCGGGACCTGGAGGGCAAGCGCATCGCCACCGAGGTCGTGAACCTGACCCGCCGGTATCTCCGGGAGAAGGGCGTGCACGCCGAGGTGGAGTTCTCCTGGGGCGCGACGGAGGTAAAGGCGCCGCTCCTCGTGGACGCCATCGTCGAGGCGACCGAGACCGGCGGCTCCCTCAGGGCCAACGGCCTGCGGATCGTGGACGAGCTGGTCGTCTCCACCACGCGGCTGATCGCCAACAAGGAAAGCTGGAAGGACCCCTGGAAACGGGAAAAAACGGAGAATCTCGTCACCCTGCTTCAGGGCGCCATC
>JAFGAX010000008.1 GCA_016933415.1 bacterium | reverse complement strand
TAACCTTATTATTAGTATGCCCCGCACAACCCCTCAAAATTTCCACTAATAGGTATCAAATGTCTGTGAATAGGAAATGTTTCTGCAAATAGGGTAGAAATGTTCCACTAATGGGTTCATTCTCAAATGCATTGTATTTCCACTAAAAGGTATTTGTACCAATGATCCGATCTTCCAACCCGAGCGCTCTCGCCTCCCCATACGCCAATTCCCAGTATCTTCCCGCCCTGTTCCACCTGCCGCCGGCGCCTTTTACCAGCCTGGCCAGCTCGATTTCCCCGTATTCAATCCGTAAATGCACGATCTTGTTGGAAGGGGTCCTCTCAACGCGTTTCAATTCGTATTCATCGACGATGATTTCCACGGTTTTCGCGCGTTTGTTGTTTTCAACGTCGATGCAGTACCGCAGGCAGACGAAACGGTCGCCGTAACGTTCCATCCACTTCTTCGTGCCGGGCCGCCCCGGCGGCACCCTTTTGACAATACACATATTTGTTTTTCATGCAATCGGACCTCCCCGGCCGGCTCCGGTGCAATCTCTGGCTGATTCCGGGGTTGACTCCCTATAAATCGTCCGCCGGGCTTTTCACGCCCAGGCCTCCGCGGTTCAGGACGTGCGTGTAAATCTGCGTCGTGGCCACGTTCTCGTGGCCGAGCAGTTCCTGAACCGTCCGGATGTCGCTGCCCCGCATCAGAAGATGCGTCGCGAACGAATGCCGCAGGCTGTGGGGGCCCGCATGCTTCAGGATGCCGGCGCCGCGTACCGCCTGCTTGAAGGCTTTTTGAACAACAGCCGCGTCGAGATGATGCCTTCTCCGGATTCCGCTTCGCGGATCCACCGAAATCTGCCGCGCCGGAAAGACGTACTGCCAGGCGAATCCTTTCGAAGCCTGGGGATATTTGCGTTCAAGAGCGTACGGTATGTAAACCGATCCGGTTCCGCCCAGTAAATCCTTTTCATGAAGGTTCTTCACTTTCGCCAAATGATCCTTGAGAGGGGCGACCAGTTTCTCTGGAAGCATGGTGACCCTGTCCTTGAACCCTTTTCCGTCATGAACGGTGATCTGGCGATAGTCAAAATCGATGTCCTTCACCCTGAGCCGAAGGCATTCCATCAATCGCAGTCCGGAGCCGTACAGAAGCATGGCGGTCATCCAGGCGGTGCCGTTCAACCGGCTCATGACAGCCTTGATTTCCGCGGGAGAGAAGACGACCGGCAGCTTTCTGGGCTTCTCGGCCCATATCAGCTCCAGCTCCCCGATGTTCTTTTTCAGAACATGCTTGTACAGAAAAACAATCGCGCACAGGGCCTGATTCTGGGTCGAGGAGGAGACGTTCCGATGCACGGCCAGGTGTTTCAGAAATTCGTTGATCTGTTGTTCCCCCATGTCCGAGGGATGCCGGTTTTCGTGATAACGGACGAAACCGGCCGCCCATCCGAGATAGGCGGTCTCCGTCCGCAGACTGTAATGCATGGCCCTCAGCACCGCCCGCATCTCGTCCATCCAGAGGGGGTTTTCCGGGGATTGAACGTCCATACGGAAGTGTCTCCGCCTTTTTCCGCGAAGCAGCCCCGAATGCGCGTTTGATCCTGCCTGCCCGACCCGCCACGGTTTCTCCGGAATGCGAATGCACTGATGCGAACGGATGGGAATGAACCTGTTTTACGAGTATTTGATCGACTCTAAATCGTGCATGCATGCCTGAAAAAAGCGGGTTAAATCGCCCGTCTTGGACGCCGGTCTGCGCCGCTGTCCGTGATGAAAGATGGAATGAACTCCCTGACATCGAACGGCATGAATCCCTCCCGTTGCGAGCCTGAGGATGGAAAAACCGGGGAATAATTAGTTGACTTAATATAAAACGCCCTGAAGAATAAATCAAGGAAAACTTTGAGGTTCCGGTCCGGAAACAACGGTTTCCATGGCCGTAGACGACCAGGCTCCTTTCCTGGGACAGCGACGCTTCCATTTTCCCATGAAGAAAAGGCCCCGGACTCGGCCCTGGGCCTTGAATATCACACATTGCATTTCAGTCGTTTCGAACCGTATCCGGCTTCGAGCCTGCCTGACGGTTACCGTTTCTTTTTTAGAATTTCGAGGTTCCTGGCGATCAGCTCGTTCCTCTGCGCCACGCAGGCCGCGGAACGGAGGGGATCCGGAGGCGTGTTCCTGCAGTAGTCGAGGAGCTTCTCCACCGTGGTCGTTGCCACGTGCGTGCGGGTGTCGGAGGAACCGTAGTAGATGAACACCCGACCGTCCTGCCGTGCCACCCACCCGTTGCTGAACACGACATTCGACACGTCCCCGACCCGCTCCTCCCCCTCCGGGGCCAGGAAATACCCTCCGGGCTTCCGGATGACCCGCGTGAGGTCGTTCAGATCCGTCATGAACATGTACAGCACGTAGCGCAGGCCGGCCGCGGTGTTCCGAACGCCGTGCGCCAGGTGCAGCCAGCCCTCGGCCGTTTTGATCGGCGCGGGCCCCTGGCCGTTCTTCACCTCGTTGACCGTGTGGTACACCTTCGGGTCGATGATGGTCTCTTCATGGATGACCGCGTGCTCGATGGAGTCCGACAGGCCGAATCCGATGCCGCCACCGGACCCGGTGCTGATGAATTCGTCCATGGGCCGCGTGTAAAAGGCGTATTTCCCGTTCACGAACTCCGGGTGCAGGACCACGTTTCTCTGCTGGGGCGACGGGCTCTTCAGGTCGTCGAGGCGTTCCCAGTGATCGAGGTCCCGCGTCCGCGCGATGCCCGCCTGGGCCGTGGCGGAGGACTGGTCCCCGGGAGGCGCTTTCGGATCTCTGCGCTCGGTGCAGAACACGCCGTAAATCCATCCGTCCTCGTGCCGCACCACGCGCATGTCGTACACATTCACGTCCGGATCCTCGGTTTCCGGCAGGACGACGGGATAGTCCCTGAACCGGAAGCGGTCGATGCCGTTCTTGCTCTCCGCGACCGCGAAGAACGACTTGCGGTCGGCCCCTTCGACCCTCGCCACGAGCGCGATCTTTCCGTTGATTTCGATTGCGCCGGAATTGAACGCCGCGTTGATTCCGAGCCGCTCCATGAGATGGGGATTGGACGCAAAGTCGAAATCGTACCGCCAGAACAGCGGCGTGTGTTCCGCGGTGAGCGCCGGGTATTTATACCGCTTGAACACGCCGTTCCCGCCGGCCAGGGGCGGGTTGCGGCGTTGAATCAGCGTCTCGTGCCGGAACCGGAGCGCGGCTATCGCCCGTTTGAACTGGTTTCGGTTCATGATGCTCTTTTCTCCGTCATGCGGACGCGGGCCTCAATCCGTGAGCTTGTTCCACCAGGTCTTCTTCAGGATCAGCGAGGTGATGACGAGCACGGCAACCGCCTCGAAAAAGGGCGCCGCGCTACGGATCACCAGATAGACCGGAATCAGAATCAGGCAGGTCTGCCAGACGATGCCCACCGCGACGTTGAACGCATCGCGTTTGAAATTCGCGTCGGATATGAACTTGGGATCAGCCTTGACCACCTTGTCGTGGATGGGTTTCCAGAAACCCCACGGCCGCACCTGCTTGTAGAACCGCATCAGAATCGCGTCGTCCTCGGGTTTGGTCAGGAAGGTGCCGAGAACACATCCGGCCGTGGACAGAACCAGGATGACCGGGAAGGAGTACAGGGCGTAGAGGTTCGGCACGATCTCCGGGTAGACCCAGAGGTACAGGCCCGGGAACTTCGACAGCAGCAGCGCCGCGACAATGCCCGTGGCCATGCCCCAGAAATACCCGTACCCGTTGAACCGCCACCAGTACCACTTCAGGATGTTGGCCGCGGTGTACCCGCCCCACAGGGCCGATACGATCCACTGGGTGACCTGGTTGATGTCCCGGGCGTGCAGGCCGAAGAAAATGCCGATGACCACGAACGCGAACGACACGGCGTAGCTCATCCCGATCAGCTTCCGGTGCGAGGCCTTGGGGTTGATGTAGCGCTTGTAGATGTCGTTCACCACGTAGGCCGGAGCCGCGTTGACCGTGGCCGCGAACGTGGACATGAACGCGGCCAGAAGACCCGCCAGCACGAGGCCGAGCAGTCCGACCGGCACGAAATTGCCCAGCACATAGGGAAGCACCTTCTCGAAGTCGATGCCCGTGCCCATGGCATTGAGCTGGGGGCTGAAAAAGACGAGCCCCATGAGGGTGATGCCCGTGATCATGAGATAGCGCGTGGGGAACAGGCAGAGGGAGACGAACCAGCTCATCTTGGACGCCTCTTTCGGATCCTTCGTGGCGAGCACCCGCTGCATGTCGTAATTGGGCGCCGGGCCCGCGAGGCTGACGAGTATGCCCTTGAACAGCACCATCATGAAGAAAATGGTGAACAACGAATATCCGTCCTCCGCGATCTTCGTATTCACGCTCTGGATCAGGTTCGACCAGTCGAGGTTCAAATGCCATCCGAACAAGACGTTCTTCCATCCCTCGGGCACGGCCGCGGCAACCGCGTCGGGCGACGTGCGCATGATCGCCACGATGCCCACGCCCACGCAGGAGACGGTCATGACCACGAACTGGAGCAGTTCGGTGATCACGACGCTGTACATGCCGCCCGCCACCACGTACACGGACGTGAGGAGCATGAGGCCGATCGCGTACCAGTTGCCGTTGGCGACCGGGTCCGCGGAGAACTGCCAGGGCAGGAACATGGCCGCGAACTTGCCCACGCCCGCGAAGTCGTAGGCGATGAATCCGATCACGCTGACCAGGGCGAACACCACCACGCTGAGATGCGACAGCACCGCGCCCCTTCCGTGTCCGAACCGGGTGTTGATCCATTCCGCGCCGGTCATGACGTTCGAGCGCCGCATCCATTTCGCCAGGAACACCATCAGGAAGATCTGGTTGAACACGGGCCAGAGCCACGGGATGAAAATGGACTTGAGGCCGTAGACGAAGGTGATGTAGACCAGCCACATGGTGCCCGTGATGTCGAACATGCCCGAGGCGTTCGACACGCCGAGAATCCAGTAGGGCAGGCCCTTGTCCGCCAGAAAATAGGAATTCAGGCCCTTGGACGCCTTTTTGGTCAGGATAAAACCGATCATCACGGTCAGAATCAGGTAGCCGATAATGATGCCGATGTCCACAACACCCAGTCTCATGACATTTCTCCTGGTTGGACGGATGAGAACACGGAATAACCCGTATATCGGATAATATTTTCCGGGAATGAAAGGATAATATAGCGATTCACTTGGAATAAATCAACCGCAATCGTTTGCGGAACCCTGATTTACTATAAAACCATTAAAAATGTAGGATTAAAAGCCAATTCTCGCAATAAACTGGAAATTTTAAGTTTATCTGCGCTGGATGCCTGTCTCTCTCCGTTACTCCGTTACTCCGTTACTCCGTTACTCCGTCACCCCGTCACTCTTTTCCCCCGCCTGCTCAGACCGGATTTTTGAGAAAGAAAGCCCCTCGGAAAAGAAATAGACCAGGCCCAGGGCAGTGACCGGGATGTACTGGCTCAGATGATACAGGATGGAAAAGCTAAGCGCCTGCGGCCTTGGGACGCCGAACAGTTCGAGCCCGAGCACGGACACCAGCTGAATCGTTCCGACGAATCCTGGAGCGGACGGCGCCGCGACTCCTATGCACAGAATGACCAGGACGAAAACCGAGGCCGCCAGGGGCAGGTGAATTCCCGCGGCCATAACGCCGAAATGCAATGAAAGAGCGGGAAAAATCCAGAGCGCCACGGAGAGCGCGGACGCGGCAGCCACGGATCTCCAGTCTCGCAGCATGTGCAGGCCCTCGGCGAACGATTCGAGAAAACCGAGCACCCTGGACCGCAGGGCGTGCGGAAAGGGCCGGAGCATCACGCCGAAGAAGCCGAGCACGGCGCCGGTTTTCGCCTTCAGCGCGACCAGCAGGCCGAGCATCAGGCCGACGGCGCCGAGCGAAACCAGGCTCGCCTTGCGGAGCCAGTCCGGAAACGGCAGATCCAGCAGTCCGACCGTCACGAGCAGGAAGAGGAGAACGGTGATGCCGTCGAAAACCCGCTCCAGAACAATGGTGGCGAAAGAGGCGGACACCCGGATGCCGGTTTTCCTTCCGAGCACGAGGGCCCGCACGAACTCCCCGATACGCGCCGGCAGCAGGTTGTTGGCCATGAAACCGATCATGGTGGCGGGAAACAGATCCTTCATGCGGACATCGGCCAGGGGTTTGAGGAGCAGACCCCAGCGGACGCACCGGATCCAGAGTCCGATGAAATTCGCTGCAATGGAAGGAATCAGCCAGATGTAACGGGCCTGCGAAAAGGCCCTGCCCACCTCGTCCAGGTCCGTTTTCCGGAAGGCCAGCCACAGGAATAGGACGCTGATCAGGACGCCGGCCCATAGTTTCCAGTCCCGCACTCTATTCATTTAAACGCCGCCCATTGGTTCCTGATTTCCGACAGCGACACCGCGCGGAACGCCAGCAGGGACGCCGCGTACACGGCCGCCGCGGCCGGCACGGCCGCGAGGACGGTCAGACCGGGCACGGCCGCGAGAAACAGCGTCATGACGCCGGTCGCGGCCAGCGCCCGGGGCCAGACGGCCCATTCCGTGATCCGAACGAGTCGCGCCAGGGCCCACCCCATCGCCGGCAGGAACATGCATGCCTCCGTGATCAGCGTCGCCCAGGCCGCGCCCACGAAGGAGAACCTCGAAATCAGCGCGATGTTGACGGCGACATTGACGGCCAGGGCCGCGGCCTCGAAGCCGAGAAACAGGCGCTGGCGGTTCACCGCGTTATACAGGCTCGCCAGAAAAACGTTGAAGAAATTCAACGCCGCGGCAAAAGCGAGGACGCGGAGGGCCGACGACGAAGCGGCGTACCGTTCATCCGCCAGCAGTAGAATCAGCCTGTCCGCGGTCAGGAGCACGCCGGGAACGAGAGGCACCGCGATCATGAAGAGCGCCTTCAGGCCCAGGGTGAAAACACGCGAGGTCTCCTCCCGGTCCGCGGACACGGCGGAAAGACGCGGAAAAAAGGCGGTCGCAAAAATCATCGGGATCAGGTTCGTGAAGCTCATGAGCTTCTGGGCCGCGCCGTACAGGCCCACGGCCGCGTCGCCCCGCATCTGCCGGAGGATGGGAACGGAGAGCTGGCCGTAGGAATAGGTGACGAACAGGGCCAGTCCGAACGGAAGCGAATCGCGGAACAGGCGGCCGCTCCCGCGGACGTCCATCCGCACGTCCGCGGGGTGAAAGCGGCGGCGCAGAATCAGCAGGGAAAGCCCCAGCGAGACGGCTCCCGCCAGCGCGAAGGCGAGCGCGAAGGGGACGAGACCCAGGCGGAGTCGGACGGCGGCCACGCAGAGGACGGTCGACAGCGTCTTCTCGACCAGAACGGTCAGGGTCTCGTACTGCATGCGCTCGTGTCCGCGGAACACGGCGAAGACAAGCTGGGTGAAAGACGAACTGATTCCGTACACGGCGACGATCCAGATCACGCGGCACGTGACGGAATCGGGCCGGGCCAGGGCGGTGTAGACTCCGAGAAAGGCGAAGCTGACCGGAATGAGGAGAAGCTTGAGGCCCATCGCGCCCGCCAGAACAGGCCTGCTTTCAGCCGGCCTGCGGGCGATGTCCCGCGTGACCAGAGTGGTGACCCCGAAATCGTCGAACAGGAGGACGAAATACATCAGGGTCATGGCCAGCGTGTAAACCCCGAATCCCGATTCACCGAGGCCCACCGTGGCCGTCTTGAAGAGAACCAGGGCCATGATCATCTGCCAGCCCTGGGTGAGGGAAATGTAGAATGTGTTTCGGAAGAGATTGGGCATGCCGGAACCTCTCACCGGACGGAAGCCGGCGGGTTCGGCCAATTGGGCGTTTCCCCGTTCGGAATCGCAAGAAATGGGTTCGGGATGGAAGGAATCATCAGTGGGCAATTTACGTAAAAAACGGGGCCGAAGCAAAAGTTTTTCCGGATTTTACGGCCTGACCGCATCCGCCGGATACGGCATCGCAAGGGCGGGAGCCTCCCGTGAAACGGGAGGGGCGGCGGGGGTTGCCTTAATTGTAACAGAAATTGACACGGGTAAGCACTCAGGGGTTCTCCCGGCAGCCATTCTCATACAATTCCTCAAAAGCCCGGATCTGATTTTCGATGGAATAGTTTTTCCCGATGTTTTTCCTGGCTTCCCGGCCCATCCGGGCCGCCCATTCCCTCTTTTGGATCAATTTGATGATCGCTTCGGCCAACCGGTCCGGATTCCCGGGAGGAATCAACAGACCGGTTTTCCCGTGTTCAATGAGCTCTTTCGTGCCGTCGACGGATGTTGCGACGACGGGTTTGCCGGCGGCCATGGCCTCAAGGATGACGTTCGGAAGGCCCTCATACAGGGAGGGAAGCGTGAAAATGTCGATCGCGTGGAGGATTTTATGCACATCCTGCCGGAAACCGAGGAAAAGGAATCGCTTCTCCAGGCCCGCGTTCCTGACCTGGGCCTCGAGTTCCTGTCGCGATTCCCCGTCGCCGATCAGGACAAAACGGACCCTGGGTTCTCTATGGATGATTCTCGGCGCCGCTTGAATGAGATAGGTCTGCCCCTTTTGGGGATGAAGCCGTCCGACCATCCCTACCACGACATCCCGCGGACGGATGCCCAGCCTTCTGCGCACGCTTTCACCTTCGCCGGTCGCGAATCGATTCAGATCCACGCTGTAGGGGATGACCCGTATTTTGTTTATGGGAACCCCCCTTTTGGCATGCAGCCACTCCGCTGTGGCCCGGGAAACGGACACGACACCATCCGCCAGCCGGATGACGAATCGATACGGCCAGAGTCTTCGCGAAATCAGCCATTCCGGAGCCGAAATCGTCTCCCAGCTGAAAATGCCCCTGACGCCGGCGATTCTCCCGGCGATGGGTCCCAATACGTCCGCGTAGAACAGCGTGGTCATGATGACATCGATGCGATGTTTCCGGATCAGCCGGATCAACCGCAAAATCAGGATGGGATCCACGCGACTCCTGCGCGGAAGGACGGTCACTTCGACTCCCGCGCTCCCGAGCCGGTCGAACTCGGACCGGATCCGGTCTCCGAGACCCAGGCTGCACACCACCGTTTTAAAGCGGGCGGGATCCATCATCCGGACCAGCTCAAGCAGTTTTTTTTCCGCACCGCCCAGGTTGAAGCCTTCGACCAGCTGTAAAACGCGTATCCTCTTTTGGGGAACCGTCCGTCCACCCGGCCTGACCCGTTGCACCGGCTTGCGGGCCACGATATGCAGCCCCGAACAGACAAGCCAGGGGGAAAATTTCCGCGCGATCCGGAGCAGGCGCCTGCCCAGGGCGTTCAGCTCCCAGATATCGCCTTTCTTTTTTCTCAGGAAAAAGAAATCCGCGTAGAGCCCGATATGATGCCTGCGGTCGGCATCCACATAATCGTCAATCGTGGTTTCCAGTATTTCAAAGCCGGCCTGCTCGAGAAAATCCGCCAATTCCCTCCGGGTGTAGCGGTATTCCCAGAAATAGTCCCTTTTCCCGAAAATCTGCCGGCGCACCCCGAAATACAGATTCCGCAGCGGATGGACCCACAGTTTGCGGAAACCGTTCAGATACGGAACCGTGATGAACGCCAGGCCGCCGGGTCGAAGCACACGGTACGCTTCCCGAAGGGCCTGTTCCGGCCCCTCTTCGAAATGCTCGATGACGCCCAGGGAGATATAGGCGTTGAAGGAGCCGTCCTTGAAACGAAGACTGCACACATCCCCGACTTCGACCGGGATCCGCTTGTCATGGGCCCTGACGCGTTCGACGATTCGGAGGTCGAAATCAACGCCCGTGATCTGGAACCCCTTTTCTTTCAGGTCAATGACCCATCCGCCGAGCCCGCATCCCGCTTCAAGAATATTGATGGAACGATCCCGGAGATAGCGTCCGAATATGCCTTCCAGCGTCCGGCCGCGGATACTCCCAAGCTCGCCTTCCACGGTTCTCTGGGACCATTGTTCCAGATTATGCTCATTTGGATTTTTGAATGAATAGAACGAATAACTCATTCCGGCTCGTCCTTAATTTGGGAATAATCTGTTTGAAGCGGTCAAAAAGACGACATCCATTGCGGTGGATGGGTCCCGCGACGCGCGACGGGGCCGCTGGGCGCTTCGATCCGCAAGAGGGGGAGGAAGCTAAAATGTCAAAACCGGATGCTTTGCGGTCGGAAAATCCAGGCCGTCCGGACCGGGGATGGCATCCCGTCCGAACGGGCGATCACGGTTTCGCGAACGCCATCACGCGCGCCCCGTCACTGTATCGGCACGACGCGGACGTCCAGGGGCGGAGACGGCGGCGTGGTGTCGTACCCCGAAACGGGGCCCTTGTACGTGAAGCGGATGGCGTCTGAGAGGACGATACCGGAGGTCTGGTTCGACAGCGTGACCCTGCCCGAAGTGCCCTTGTCGAACGGGAAGACGCCCAGCTTGTTCCACTGCCCGAAATTCCGGGTCTGGTTGATCGTGAACGAAGTGTCCTTTCCGGAACAGACGACACGCACGGGAACGGCGGCCGAGAGCGGATAGCTCGTCTCCGAGCTTCCGCGGTAGCCGTGCCACTCGGACACCTCGTACATGCCGGGCGTGCCGATCGTCGGCACGTACGCGGCCGTGTTCTCCCCGCTCCCGGGCGGGCACCAGGCGAAACCGTTCGGCTCGAACGAGGCGTAATTCCGGTCGGTGTAGAACGCGTAAAACTTGTCCCCGTCCGAACTCAGCACCCAGCCCCCCGAGTACTGCACGGGATCCGATCCCGGGGACGTCTGGTTGTTCACGTTGTTGTCGACCACGATGGGCGTGATCAGGGTTCTCCGCGTCCGGAAGAGCATGGCGCCGTCGCCGAACACCTCCGGATTGGTCACGGCGGTGGTCTTGATGTCGCCCCAGAGGGAGACGGGATTCGCGTCGGTCACCTGCTGTCCGTTGTTCGTCGCGGGATCCTGGCCGCCGAGGAAACGGTAGTACGGCTGGCCGCCGGACGGATCGACCGTCGCCAGCTCCGAGGCCGTGATCGTCTGGGGCAGGCCCGTGGCGTTGACGATGCTGACGCCGTTGTCGAAGAACCGCACCCACACGCCGCTGGCCCACGGCGTGGACGCAAGCGTCTTCCCGGTCAGTTGGATCGGGGCTGACCTCGGGTAGCCGAGCTTGCCCTTGGCCTCGAATTCGTCGTAGATGTGCACGTTGCCGTGGTGCCCGAGTTCGTTCCCCTCGTCGACATGGAAGTACGCCTGCGTGAGCAGGCAGGCCGCCAGGTTGTATCGCACGGAGCGGTAGTTGTTCTTGTACGGTTCGACCGGATAATACAGGTGGTAGAAGCGGTGCGAGGCGTTCATCAGGGTCAGTGCGGGCGTCCGCTTCGTCGTGATTTCGTCCGTGTAGTGCGACAGCCAGTACGCGAAGGGGCCGTTGTACATGGGAAAATCCTCGTAACAGCCGCCGTTCACGTCGGGCCAGGGCACGCCGCCCAGCTGCACCACCACGTATTTCAGCCCGGGCACGGCGTATTCCCGTTCGTGGTAGGCGTGGATGGACCGCCACCAGACCGCGTTCACGGAATCCGGCCCCCCCCACTCGTCCATGTCCGCGATCCCGTTGTTGTTGAAGTCGCCGGTCCTGGCCTGCGACCATCCGACCTGGTTCCACCACCAGTCGTGGAAAATGCCGTCGAACGCGGTGAAGTCGATGTTGGACTTCACCCACCGGAGCGCATAATCCGCGTACTGTCCGGAACCGTATCCGTCCCCCATGTCCGCGTTCGGGCAGAAGGGCGAAATGTTCATCCGGTACACGTTGTCCCACGTCTCGAACCGGTTCCCGGAGGCGTCGTGAAAGAACCAGGATTCCGGCAGGTTGTTCACGCCGTTGTAGCTGAGCCGCTCGTTGATGAACATGGCCGCGGCCGCCAGCATGATGACGTTCGGATTCTGCGCCTTGAACCGTCGGGCCTGGGCGTTGTTGGGCGTGATGCCGATGATGTCGAAGTCCTTCAGGATGTCGAGGCTCGCGTAGGTCTGCCCGCTGAAGGTGAAAATCCCTAAACGCGGATAGGGGGGATTGACGTCCTGTCCCCGTAGCCCGGGCGCCGCCCAGAAAAGAAGAACCGCCATGAGCGCGGCCGCCTTCCGCGCGAAGCGCGGGGCGGGCGCGGATCGATCAGTTGCGGGCATTCGGATCATATCTCACCTCACGAAAGAAGAAATTCCATCACCAGCGCATGAAACGCATTCACCTGCCGGCCGAGGCAGCGAAGCGCCGCCGCCTGTCCGCCGGCCACGCGTTGCGGGCCGCCGGGAGCCGGGAATTCCCGGCCGTCGACGGGGTCACGACGGGCCCGCGGCCGGCTACCGCACGTTGACGCCGGTCGGCGCCGCGGGCGGGACCGCGTCGTCCCCCGCGGCCGAGTCCGTCCATGTCCAGGAGTTGAAGTCGTAGGTGCGCTGCCGGCCGTGCTTCTTGACGATCATCTTGTTCCCCTCCCAGCGTACGATTGACTGGTTGCGGTAGTCGATCGTCTGGATGCGCTGGAAGGGGTAGGGCCAGACGAAGGAGTAGTCGGCGTCCCCCGGTCTCATGACCACGGCGTCCCAGTCGGTCCTGCCGGGCAGCGCCTTGCAGCTGATCTTGTTGCCGCGGCTCGTGGTGAAACTCCAGACGGCCAGGGAGGCGTTTCCGCGGACCGCCCGCTTGAAGTCGTCCCAAGTGGCGTAATCGACGCCCTCGATGCCCACTTCCAGGCCCGACACCTTGTTGATGCTGTCCCGGATCACGGCCACCATGGTCCGGCCCTCCTTGAAGAACTGCCAGTTCCACTCCTTCTGGTTGAGCTCCCAGCTGTTCGGATAGATGGCCTCATGCCACTTGTATCCCCAGCTGAACAGGGCGTTGCGGTATTGAAATCCTGATTCTCCCTGGGTGATGTAGGTCTCGCCCTGGGCGGGCGTGACGCTCCCGCCGCCCGTATCGTAGGTGTTGATCCAGGCGATGAAGGGCGTTCCCGGATGATTGAACGAGCCGGGCGTGTCCGACGATTTGACGCAGAGCTGCCACCCGGCCCCGATCCGGCCCCCGAGATTGAAGAACTTGGTGACGTAGTTCCACTTTCCGGTGCCGACGCAGTACACGATGCTGCTGTTGTACTCCATGTTGATGTGGTAATAGTTGTCCGGCTCATCGTTCAGATCGATGGCGTCCCAGATCACGTCGGGAAGGCGGTAGTCGGAGGCGAGAACGGAATAGCTCGGTTCGTACCCGGTGGCCACGGCCCCCTCGAAGAAGAAGTCCCAGTACATCCTCGTCCGTCCGCCCGCGATCGTGACCCCGTAGACGCGGCCCAGCGCCCCGCCCCAGTGGTTGGCGCTGTAATCCATGCCGGAATCCAGGAACAGAAAGTCCAGCATCATCCGGGCCTTCCTTCGCATGGTCTCGTCCAGCGCGTGATCATAGAGCGCCCAATAAGCATAGAAAAGGCACCAGGTGTAGTGCGGGCTGTCCAGCTCGGCGTTTCCGCTGGACACCCACTTGTCCATGAAGTAATAGATCCAGTCGGTCGCCAGCTGATAGGCGTTGTAGGTGCTGCCGGGTGTGTACGAGCGTCCGCCCCAGCTGAAAGCGTAGATGTTGGTCGTGGGAGGCGGGTTGTACGAATAGGTGACATTGGTCGACTTGTAGTACTGCGCCCAGAGATACCGGCCCACCATGTCGAACATCCGGCTGTTCTCGGAACCGGGTCCGAAGTCCCGGGAGGCGATCGCGTTGTTGTATACATTCTGGATGAAAAGCCGGTCCGAGCTGGTCAACTCGGCGTTGTATTCCAGGTACATGTAGATCAGCGCGAGATTGGAGTACCATTCTCCGAAAAACCACGCGTATCCGTAGGTGGGGTAGCCGCTGGCCGTCCAAGTGGTGCCCCAGCAGCGGATGATCTTGCTGATGACCTCGCTGACGGGCCGGTACACGCCGCCCACGTCCTTCACCTGCTGGGAGGGGCTCATGGTGCCGTTCCTGATCTTTTCGAGCCACCCCCAGACCCGCTCGTGGTACATGAGCAGGTTTTCACCGTCGGTGGCGAGGTAGGCGCTCTTCTTGGCCTGAAACACCTGCTCCTGGGTCATCGCGGCCGAACCCGTTCCCGCTGCGGCCAGCAGACCCAGCGCCAGTATCCCCCTGATGGTGCGACGCATCCTCATGAGTATCTCCTCCGGATCGTTGCGGCTCCGCCGGCGGCGGAGCGGTATGAAAAGCCTGAATCTTTCAATCGATGAATCCGGCCCGCGGACGCCCGCTCAGCGCCGTGTTTTGGCCAGATCGATCAGCTCCCGGTAGACGCCGGACAACTCATGGTAATGGCGCTCCGGCGAAAAGAGCCTTTCGGCCTTGCGCCGGCCGGCCCGGCCCATGGCGGAGAGCCCGCCCCCGCGGCGGACGAATTCGGAGAGCCGCCGGCCGAGGGCTTCGGCGTCACCGGCCGGGTACAGCGCGCCGTCCACGCCGTCCGAGATGAGCTCCGGTATGCCGCCCATGGCCGCGCCGATGACCGGCTTGGCCATGGCGAAAGACTCGTAAATGACCAGCGGCGAGTTCTCGTGCCACTCGGACGGCACCACGACGAATCCCGCGCCGTCGATCGTCTTTCTCAATTTCTCCCCGTCGAGACGGCCCGCGAAACGCACCTGCTTCAGCCCCCGTTTGGCCGCGAACGCCTCGAGTTCGTCGCGCTGCGGCCCTTCCCCTGCGATGACGAGCGGCCATTCGAATCCGTCCGCGACGGCCCGGAGAAGGGTCAGGAGCCCTTTTTCGGCGGAGAGCCGGCCCATGACCAGGGCGTACCGTCCGGCGCGGAACGTGGGACGGTATTCGGAGAGGTTTATCGTATAGGGCATGTGCCGGATGCGGTCCCGCGGGATGCCGCCTTCGGCCAGCTTATCGCCCATGAAACGGCTCGGCACGAGAAAGCGGTCGATGCCGCGCTCGTAGAACCTCCCCGCCTTGTGGAACGTCGTCTCGAGAGCGAGCAGGAGCGTCGCCCAGAAGGAATCCTTGTGGCACCGTTCCGCGACCGCGCGGCAGTAGAAACCGCCGAGGCATTTCTCGCAGACCCGGTTCCGGCCCATGTGGTAGAGACGGTAGGTCGGACACACCAGCTTGTACGTGTGGACCGTCTGCACGACCGGAATGCCCGCCCTTCGCAGAACGGGCAGTATCGAAGGGGAAATCTGATGGTCGATCATGTGCAGATGGGCGATATCGGGCCGCGTGTCGCGGATCAGACTTGCCAGCCGGTCCGCGGCCTGTGCCGACCAGAAAATGCGGCCAAGCGACTGCAGGCCGACCCGCGCCTTCCGCAGCGGATTCCCGGCGTTGAATTCGATGCGGTCCACGAAATATCGGTCGTACGGAGTCCGAAAATTGTCCGGGTGCTTCATGGAGAACGGGATGACCGTATGGCCGTTCGCCTCCAGTACGGCCTTCAGGTCGAAGAAGTAGCGCTCTGCCCCGCCCCGGACGAAGTAGAATTTGTCGGACATCAGTATTTTCATGGCCGCCTATTTCACCGCCTCCATGTACAGCGTTTCCTCCGGCCGGTTGTCCAGCACGCCGATGTCCGGCGTGCCTCCCTCGCGGAACGCGCATTTCCGGGCGCGGCTGAATCCGCAATCCTTGAGCAGACCCGAAAGCAGTTCCTCATCGTAGAGGTACCGGTGATAGGTGTACCCGTCCTGTTTCCGCTCGTTGAAGAAATACTGAAGGGAGCGCCGTTTTTCACCCTTCCGGTACAGGGACACGGCATAATCCAGATCCGGCACGCAGATTCGGAAAACTCCCCCGGGCTTGAGCGCCCGAAAACCGTCCCGTACGAGGCGTTCCGCCTCGTCCCGGTGCAGATGCTCGAGAAGGTGCGAGGCGTACAGAAAATCCACCGTGCCGTCCTTGAAGGGAATTCCGTAGGTCAGGTCATGGTGAATGAACCGGTTCGATTGCAGGATGCGCCGGTATTCCTCCTTGGAGAACTGTTGATTGGACGTCTGGATGACCCGATAGAGCAAATCGATCACAAATCCGGGCCACGTGGAAAAAAATGCCCTTAAGTGGCCGTCGATGTTATACCACCCCGGAGCCACCATGAGACCCGCCCCGAGGTTGACCTTCGCAACCTCCTGATCGGGTTGAATTTGGCGATTCCTCTCAAACCAGGAAATCAGCTTGATCAGTCTGTCGTGTATTACTTTAAACATATGGTAACCCTTTAATTATGTTGCAATTCTCTTGCCAGAAAAAACGACGGGATAATCAGGCGGGCAACCCATTGGGATTATAGCTCCCCGCCGCATGCGGCGGGCCTTCAATATTGGGAAAATCAAATCGCTTGGGGCCGCCTTGCGGCGAATCTTCCATCTGTAGAGAAGAGACATCTGATATTCGCCCGCATCCCCCGCGGCAGGCCTCAGGGGACGCGTTCGCTGTCAGATTCGGAGCATCATCAGGTCCGGCCTGGGGCCGCTTCAAGACCCCGGCCTTCCCGGCACGATCCAGGATATTCTTTGATGCCAGGAGCATGCCGCTGTACAGGCAGATCTGGTACATGAGCGAGTACTCGTGAATGTCCGGCCCCGGAATCAAAAAAACCATCATGGACAGAATCCCCCCCAGGATCCCCATCGAGACCTGGGTGATGAAAGGATGCTGTATCTTGTGGTTCAGCACCCTCCAGGCGACGGACAGAATGCTGAGGAACCAGCAGATGAAGAGGATCCCTCCCGGAATCCCCAGTTCGGACGCGAGCAGCAGGTAGGAATTGTGCACCATCCAGGCCACAACGTACGCGCTATCCAGGGATTTCTCCTCGGGAGTCAGGTAGTCCCACGAGACTTCCTGGTAATTGCCCAGCCCGACGCCGTGAAGCGGATTCTTGCCGATGATGCGATAGGCGACATTGGCCTGGGAGAACCGGGATTCGTACGCCTTTTTCCGGCCCGCCCCGAACTGATCGACGATATGCTGGTTGTACCGCAGCAGAAAAAGCATCAGAAAGATTCCGAACACCGCGAATGTCCAGTTCGCCCGGGGCCGGAACCGGGCGCGGGTCATGCTGATGAGAGACACGAGGAGAATACCGGTCACCGCGCCGATCCAGGGTCCCCGCGCGTACGTGGTGTACAATGCGATCAGGCCGAACACCGAGACGGATCCGTAGTAAACCGCCGTGCCGGTCCTGGACGGCCGGTAGTAGAGGAACATGCGAAGCGAGAGGCTCAGCGCCATGGCCACGTAATTCGCGTAAAAGGCGGGCACGAAGAACGTGCCGAAAGTCCTCCAGTCCACGCGCCAGGCGGGCCGTTCCCCGAGGAACCAGATGCCCAGCGCCCCGAATTTCCACTGATAGATGCCGAGCAGAGACTCGATGAGCAGTCCGGCCAGGGTTCCGTTCACGACAAGCCGCAGGTCCCGGACGTCGCGGATATTGTGGACAAGCACCACCATGAGCAGGTAGCCGCGCATGTACTTGGAGATTTCCGCGATGGCCCATCCCGGCTGTCTGCTCCAGGCGGCCGACGCCAGGCCGAGGGCGATGATGGCCAGCAGAAACCCCCCGACGGGCGGCTGGGAAAAACGGATCCGTCGGCCGGAGAATATGCTGACGGCCAGCAGGGCCAGAATGGGCAGGTCGGCCAGCATCAGGCCGGTGTAATGGTAGAAGACCCATCCCGACGTGAAGACATACATGAAGGAAGCCATCCCCAGGTAGTACCGTCGCACGTCCCTGAGGAAAGCCGGAATGACTCCGAAAAGGACGAGGGACAGGGCGATGAATATTATTTTCGAGAAATCCATGAAACCCCTTGCGATGCCAACCGTCCGGAGAGGCGGTCCGCGGCGCGGACGGCTGCGGCCGACGCGAACACGATGCAAAACGGAATCAGCGGAATGCGGTACCTCGGAACGAAGTGAACCGCCATGAACAGGAGAATCGAGTACGCGAACAATGCGGTCAGCGGCAGCCAGAGCCGCCACCGGCGGCGCGTGATCCAGATGCCGGCGGCGCCCAGCACGAGCACCGGATAGTAGAAAAGTCCGAGCATCAGCAGCAGGAACGGGTTGATCCGCCGGCTCCTGCCCGTCGGGACGTTCTCGTAGACCTGGAAAAGTGCGCGGAAGGCCTTTCCGAGACACACCCTCACGTACCCGAGCGGCCGGCTCCGGATGTTCCGGATCGCGTCCGCGATGAGCATGCGGTCCTTCTCGGTCTCCGTCCGGGCGTCCTTCGTCAGCGCCCGGATGGCCTCCAGGGACTCGCCGTGGCGGTGCCGCCCGCCCCGGCTGACGTCGCTCCCGATCCAGAACTCATTCCCCGCGCCCGTCGTGACCGGTATAAATTCATGGAAGACCAGGGCGTTCCGCGCCGTCCAGGGCAGAACGACCGCCGCCATGACCGCCGCGGACAGAACAACGCGTTTCCAGCGCTTCCGGAGTTCCGCGTCCGCGAGACAGATCAGAAGCAGAAAAACCGGGAACATCAGGAGGATGTTCCGGATCAGGACGCTGACCCCCAGCAGCAGGCCCGCGCCGATCCAGTCGCGCCTCCGGTCGTCGCGGAACGCGGCGAGCAGGAAGACAAACGCGAGCGCCTGCACGAGAATGAACAGGGTTTCCGTGTACAGGTAACCCGTCATCACGATCAGTTCGGGATAGACCGCGGTCCAGGCCGCGGCGACCAGGGCCGTGCGGTCGCCCAGGTTGCGCCGGGCGGCCTTGAAAACGACCCACGGGAGCAGTCCGCCGACCAGGGCCTGGATGATCTTGACCGCGATTGCGTGGAATCCGAACAATCCATAGACGCCGGCCAGGAACGCGGGATAGAGCGGTGGCACGAAGGCCGTGGGTTTCCGGACGTACTCCCAGAACGCATGCCGCTCCAGCAGGAACTTCGCGACCCGGTTGTAGCGGACCGAGTCCCCGAGGTCCTGTTCCGTGAAACCGGAGAAGAACAGGACGAAAGCCAGCCGGATCAGGACGGCCGCCAGGACGATCCACGCAAGCGCGCGGAGGGTCCGGTCCGTTTCCTGCCTTTCGGGGATCCGCGTCATCGGCGGGCTCCGCGCCGGACGGCCGGCCGCTTTCCGCCGCCGGAGCGTTCGAGCCGAAGACGGGCCACCTCCTCGCGGAGCAGGGCAAGCTCCTGCGCGAGCGTCTTGTTCTGGCTGGTCAGGGTCGAGAGCACCACCGAATAATGCAGGGCGATGACCAGGCCGCAGAACACGGCCACGGCGAACAGGGCCGAGGGCGGGTAGAAAATTCCGATCCAGGCGGAAAAGCTTTTCAACAGCTGTGTCCACACCGAGAGCACCACCATCACCACGGCCGATGCGATCCAGAGAATGGAGTATTTTTCCTGAAGCCGGTTCTTCCGGATGAGCTGGAAGATCACGGCCAGAAGAATGAGCCCGAGGCCCAGGGCGGTGACCATGATACGAGTCTGCATAATCCCTCTATCGAATGGTTCTGGCCTTGAAACAGTCGACGAATATCGCGAGCAGGACCTTGATCATGTAATAGACCGATCGGAACGAGGAGATGGAGGAGCGGCCGTGACCGCGCTCGCGCATGCGGATCGGCACCTCCCGGATGCGGAATCCATTGCGGCCGAGCAGAACCACGGATTCCGGCTCCGGATAGTCCTGCGGGTAATGCTCCGACAGAAAGGCCAGGGCCTTCCGGTTGTAGGCCCGGAACCCGGACGTATTGTCTGTAATGGTCTGGCCCAGCACCCACGAATTGACGCGCTCGAAAACGCGCGTGCCCACCCGTCTCAGCCGCGTGGTCGTGTACCCTCCGGCGCTCAGGAACCGGGAGCCGATCGCGACGTCCGCTCCGTCCCGCCCCAGAGCCGCGAGCAGGGCCGGGATTTCGGACGGCACGTGCTGTCCGTCTCCGTCGACCTGCACGGCGGCATCGTACCCGTTCCGCACGGCATAGCGGAACCCGGTCTGCACCGCGCCGCCGATGCCGAGATTGTAGGGCAGGCGGACCACGGTCGCGCCGGCCGCGGCCGCTTTCTCCGCGGTCCGGTCCGAGGATCCGTCGTCCACCACCAGCACGTCGACAGCCGGCCGCACCGCCAGCAGTTCGCGGACCACGCCCGCGACGCCGCCGGCTTCATTGAAGGCGGGAACCACGGCCAGCACGGACAGGGACGCCGTTTTCCGTATCATCGCCCCTCCTCCGCCGTCGCTTCGGCTTCGACGGGCTCGACGCGGTACACCTTCGTGCGGACGCCCCGCGGCCGGTCGGACGCGTACACGAGACGGAGCCCCTCCGGCGGCGCGCCCTCCTCGAGGAGCGGCGCGAGATTGGGGAACCAGAACAGGGTTCTGGAGCTGAACACCACGTATTCCACGCCCCGGTTCCGGGCATAGGCCAGGTTCCGCGAAACATCGTCATAGGAAAAGGACGCGCCCTTGCGCATGTCGTATTGTCCGGCGTAAAAGTCCACGGCCTTGTTGAGGCTCATCAGCACCGGCGGCCGGCCGTTCTCCCGGAACAGCCAGCGTCCGGCTTCCTTGAGCTCGACCGGATCGGCCCAGGCGCCCGCGGAGTCGGACCGGATGCCCGCCAGGCGCGCGGTTTCGGGCAGCAGGCCGAAAACGACAATCACGGCCGCGGTCGTGAGTGCCGCGGCCCTTCCCGCGGCACGGGATCCGGCGCTCCGCCCATGCTTCGGGCTGAAACGCCGCGGAAAGGATTCGGACAGGAAAAGGGCCGTCCTTTCCGCCAGAAAAACCGTGCCCCGCCCGATCCACGGCAGCATGAGCGGGAACAGGGGCAGAAAATACCGTTCGTTCACATGGAACATCGGAATCACGGCCAGCCAGAAAAAAGCCGGAAAGGCCAGCAGATACACCGCCAGGCGCCAGCGCCCGGGCGCGGAGAGGCCGCCGACCAGGCCTGCCGCGAACAGCGCCAGCAAAAGGGCTGAAAAAAGCTGGGGGATGAACTGCTTGAGAACGCGGTAGTAGTTCTTCGCGAACTTGACCGCGGTCCGCGAGAGGGGAATCTCCGCGACGCGCCCGCGGCCGCCCTCGACCGCCGCCAGTTCACGGAGCGTGCCGGAATGATACGCCATGTCGACCGGCAGATGCCGGTTGTCCGGCGTCAGGTGATAGAATGGATCCGGGTTCGATTCGTCCTGAAAATAGACCGCGGACTCGAACTGCTGGTTCACCGAGCCCTTGGTCGAAAGCGTCCAGGCGCCGGTTTCGGCGTGCAGATACGCCCAGTACGGAACCGCGAGAACGAGGAATCCCAGGGATGCGCATGCCGCGGCCGCGACCGCGCGTTTCCGGTCCGTCCGGCGGAAGAGAAAGATGAGAACCGCGGCCGCCAGAAAAACCAGGAGAAATCCGATGCCTTCGGGCCGGACGAGATACGCCGCGCCCCAGAGGAGACCCGCGAGTGCGGCTAGGGATGCGGTTTTCAGTCTGCGCCGAACCCCGGACTGAAGTCCGGGCTCCGTCCCGCCGGTTTTGCGGCCCCGGCGTGCGCGACCCGGAGCCGGAACCCCGCCGCGGCCGATCCTCCGGACTTCGGCCAGCGCCTTCCACGCGATCCAGATGCCTCCCAGTCCAAGCGCGGAAAACAGGGATTCGGGCATGACATTGGTGGAGGCGAAAGCCACGGGCGGATAAAAGGCCGCGAATCCGGCCGCGATCAGGGATTCCTTTCTCCCGAACAGGGCGCCGGACATGCGGAACACCAGCCACACCGTGACGCACGCGGACACCAGGTTCACCAGCCGGCCCGCGGTTTCCAGATTGCCGGTCAGCGGCTTGAAAAACGCGATGACCAGCGGAAAGAAGGGCGGCCAGTACGGGTGCAGGAGCCCGGCGAATCCGCGATCGAGAAACGATCCGGCGAGCCGCAGGTAATGGGGCTCGTCGAAGCTCACCGCCTGCCGGAATCCGAGAATGAGCACGATGCGTACAATCGCGGCGCCGAGCAGAATGGCCGCGGGCCCGGGATCGATCCCGCCGGCCTGTCGGGCCGGGACCGTCGCCTCCCGCTTCGCGGCAGGGACCGGACGGAGCGGCTGTCGGCCGGGTTTCGCTCCGGCTTTTTTCC
>JAFGAX010000076.1 GCA_016933415.1 bacterium | reverse complement strand
TCGGGAGCTCGTTCAGGAGCCGGTGGACGTTATGAGTGATCAGGGACATTCTGTATTCTTTCTGGTTCAAAGTTCAAGGTTCAAAGTTCAAAGAGTGGAGTTGCTAGATTTTAGTGTCTTTCTTTGAACCTTGAACTTTGAACTTATTTTGAAGCCGCCCGCACCGCCTCCCCCCACACCCGCATGAAATTTCCGCCCCAGATCGCTGCGAGGTCCTTTTTCGAATAGCCGCGGCGGATGAGCTCGGCCGTGACCGCGGGGAATCCGCTGACATCCGGGCAGTCCGAGAGTCCGGCGCCGCCGTCGAAATCCGATCCGATGCCGACATGGTCGATCCCAGCGACACGGACCGCGTGGTCGATGTGGTCCGCCAGGTCGGACACGGATGCTTTCGGCACCGGGTACCGGCGGTCCACCGCGGCCCGCGCCTCCTCGTATTCGGTCCGCTTCGACGGGGGCACCCGGTCCCACTCGCCGTAAATCCGCTTCAACGAGTCCATGGCGGCGCGCCGGCCGGCCGGGGGCTCGGTGCGGATCAGGTAGAAGGAGCACAGATTGATCTGCGCGACGCCGCCCCGCGCGGCCAGGTCCCGGAGCATGTCGTCCGTGAGATTCCGGGGATTGTCCATGAGAGCCCGGCAGCAGGAGTGCGAGGCGATCACCGGAGCCCGTGAAATGCGGAGCGCATCATAGAAGGCGGAATCGGACACATGCGACACGTCGACGAGCATGCCGAGACGGTTCATCTCGCGGACCACGGATTCTCCGAACGGGCTCAGTCCGTTCCACGTCGGGCCTGCCGGATCCGTGGACGAGTCGCAGATATCGTTGTTCCGGGAATGGCAAAGCGTGATATACCGGACGCCCCTCGCGTGGAAGGCCGCAACGGCAGTCGAGTCCGTGCCGATCGGGTAGCCGTTTTCCATGCCGATGCAGACGGCCCGCAATCCGTTCCCGACGATGCGCCGGACGTCTTCCGGCGAATGGGCGAAAGCCATGTCCGCGGCGTAACGGATTTTCCAGCCTTCCATCATGTCGAGCATGTCCGATGCGGTCCGTTTCGCTCCGGCGCGGCCCGCTTCCGAGAGCGCTCCCTGCTGGACATACACGGCGAAAAAGGCCGCGTCCAGACCGCCCTCACGCATGCGCGGAAAATCCAGGTCTCCGGCGGCCGCGGATGCGCGGTCGTGCCGGACCGACAGGTCGGACGGGATGCGGAACACGCGCATGGGCGTGTCCAGATGCGAATCCAGTGTGAGCATCCGGTCGTGAATTTCCGCCGGATCCGATCCGCCGCAGGCCATGGTGAGCGACAGGATCAGCAGGGAGGCGGTCAGGCATACGGGATACGAACGGATGCGGCGCGGTGCGGGATTTTGAACGGGCATGGCTGGGATTCCTTTCTGTCCGGGCGGTCAAAATCAAACTAAATACGAAAGAAGTAAGAATCAAGTTTTTTTTCAGGTGTGCGGGGGGCGGAACCCGAAACTCGAAACCCGAAACCCGAAACTCGGAACTACCCCCTGGATTCCCGATAAGAGAGTTCGGGAATGACACCACCACCAGTTGTAGGTCCGAAATGCCGGGGCCGCGCAGCCCTTCAATAGCGGGAATCTGTCGATTGGTCACGCGAAGCCTTCAATAACCGGGATCTGTTGCTTGGTCCCGCACAGCGGGACGGGAAGCCGCGGCTTTCGGACACCTTGATGAATGCGTCCGATAGCCTCGCTGGGAGAATGCTCGGCATATCGGACCTACAACTACCCCCCCTGCCCCTAGATTCCCGCTAAAAGAATGCGGGAATGACACCACCGCTCGGAACCCGGAACTCGAAACCCGGAACCCGGAACCCGGAACATCTTGATGGATGCGTCCGATAGCCTCGCTGGGAGAATGCTCGGCATATCGGACCTACAACTGGATGAATGCGTCCGATAGCCTCGCTGGGAGAATGCTCGGCATATCGGACCTACAACTGCGTCAGGGTTTTTGCGGGGGCGGCGCAACGCGTCGCCCCTGCGGGTAAATGGATCAAGGAGTCCGGTTCCTCGCCGGCTGGGGGGATTCAAACAGGAACCTGGAACTTTTTTATTGCTATTCACGAAACAATTCTCTATATTTTCATCTAATAACTGACCGATGGTCATTTAATAGGGATAGATCAAATGGGCATCCAGGAGCGCAAAGAAAGAGAAAAAGAACTCAGGCGGAACGCGATCATTGATGCCGCAGAAAGCGTCATTTTTACAAAAGGTTACTGGATGACGACCATGGATGACGTGGCTGATGCGGCGGAATTGAGCAAAGGCACAATTTATCTCTATTTCAAGACCAAGGAAGAGCTGTACTGGGCGATTACGCTCCGGGGTCTGAAAATCCTCACGGATTTTTTTCAGAAGGCGTATAACGAGGCTGAAACCGGCCTGCAAAAGGTATTTCTCATGGGGCAATCCTTTTTCCGTTTTTCATCGGAGCACCCGGATTATTTCAACGCCCTCGGGTATTACGAAATCAAGGAAACGGATCCGGCCGCGGCTGAAACGGTCAGTTCGATGTGCGATCATGAAGGCATGGAGTGTCTCGATCTGCTGATCCGGGCGCTGTCTGAGGGAATTCGGGATGGGTCCATCAATCCTGAAATCAATCCCGGCACAGCCGCGGTGATTCTGTGGGGCCAGGCCGCGGGCGTCATCCAGGTCATGGCCATGAAAGGGGATCATCTGCAACGGAGGCACGGGATCGATCTCAGTTCCATCACGGACGATTATTTCAGGTTCACACGCTGTTTTCTCGAAAACAAAAACGCGGCCCGCTGAAACCGGCCGCCCGAACGGAGATCGAATGAGACGAGTCGTCGGCGTCGCATGCATCGCGGCCTGTGCCGCATCCCTCGCGGCCCGGACCGGCGGGGACATCCTGGACCGGTATGTCGAAGAGGGGCTCCGGCACAATCCGGCCTTGGCCCAAAAACGGTTCGCCGGCGAAAAGAGCGCGGCCGCTCTGCATGAAGCGGCCGGCCTGTTCCTGCCGACCGTGAGCGTTGAAGCCCGATACACGGCCGCGGGCGGCGGCCGCGTCATCGACCTGCCCATCGGCGACCTGATGAATCCCGTGTATCAGGCCCTGCATGTGCCGATCACGCTGCCCAATCAGACGATCCCGTTTCTCCGGGAGCGGGAGCAGGAGACCAAGGTTCACGTGGTCCAGCCCGTCCTGCAGCCGGCGATCATGTACAATTATAAAATCCGCTCCGCCCTGAGGGACGTCGAACGGCTGTCGGTTTCCGTTTTCAGCCGGGGGCTCGTCTCGGATATCCGTACGGCCTATTACAATTATCTGAAGGCCGACGCCGTGTGTTCCCTGCTGACCGTGACCGGGGGCCTGGTCACGGAACACGCGCGCGTCGCCGAAAGTCTTTTCCGGCACGACAAGGTCACCCGCGCCGATGTGCTCCGCGCAAGCGCGGACCTGGCGGAACTCCGGCGCGCCGCGGCCGAGGCGGAGAAGAACCGGTCTCTGTCCGTATCGTATTTCAACTGCCTTCTGAACCGGCCGCTGGACGCGCCCATTGAAAAACCCGCGGGCCCGATGCCGCTTCCCGTGCTGACCCCGGAACCGGCGGAGGCGGAATCGCTGGCCGTCGCGAACCGCGAGGAGCTGAAGCAATTGGAGCGGGCCGTGGATCTGATGCGGCACAAGGTCTCGCTCAACCGGACCTCCTTTCTTCCCGGTGTCGCGGCGGTTTTCGACTGGGGGTACTGGGACGAGATGTACCGTTTCGACAATGAGCACGATTTCTGGACCGCTTCCCTGGCCGCGAGCTGGAACCTGTTCAACGGATTCCAGGACAAGCACAGGGTGGATCAGGCGAAGCTCGAGCGGATGGAGAAGCGTTGTGAACTCGAGGACGCCCGCAACCGGATACGGCTTCAGGCCCGGGACGCGGCCACGGCTGTCGCCGTCGGCCGGCGGACCCTCGAAGCCGCGGCGCAAAAGCGCCTGGCCGGCCGCAAGGCGTTCGAACTCGTGGAGCGGAGATACCGCGAAGGCATGGCGCCCCAGATCGAAGTGCTGGCCGCACGCACCGCATGGACGCAGGCCGAGATCGAAGCCGCGGTCGCGGAATACGACCTTCACATCCGCGCGGCTGAGCTCGAGAAGGTGACGGCGGTGGGCGAGTGGCGGCTGACGGAATAATCAGTTCAAAGTTCAAGGTTCAAAGTTCAAAGAAAAAAATGTGAGTCATACCGAAACCATGGAATTAACCCTTCAGGATTTTATTATGAAAGGCTGAAGTCTTCAATAATCAGCATCTGTTGATTGATCCCGCGAAAGCGGGGCCTGAAATCCAGTAAACTTCTTTGAACTTTGAACTTTGAACCTTGAACTTAAGCAAGACTTGGAGGACCATGCTCTTCTCGAACCCCATCCTCGACCTCATCCGCGGCCGCAAATCCGTGCGCACGTACGAGAGGGAGCCGGTTCCGCCGGAAAGCCGTCAGGCACTGGAATCCTTCCTCGGGTCCCTGCCCGGGCCGCCTTTCGGATCCGCGGTCCGTCTACTGGCCGTTTCAGCGGATCCCGATGATCCATACGCGCTGAAGGGTCTCGGCACGTACGGCATCATCCGGAACCCGGCCGGTTTCATCATCGGGGCGGTGCAGCCTTCGGACGACGGCCTGTTCGATTTCGGTTTCCTCATGGAGGCGGCCTGCCTGAAGCTCCTGGATCTAGGGCTGGGTTCCTGCTGGCTCGGCGGCTCCTTCCGGAAAAGCCGTTTTGCCGGCCGGATCGGGTCGCGGGAAGGGGAAATCGTTCCCTCCGTGCTTTCCTTCGGGGTCCCGTCCGGTAAAAAAAGCTGGATCGAACGCGTCGTGACGGCCGGGGCCGGATCCGCGGCCAGGCTTCCCTTTGAGGACTTGTTCTTCGACGGCGATTTCAGCCATCCCCTGACCGCGGCCGCGGCCGGAACAGCGGCCGTCGCGCTGGAATCCGTGCGGCTCGGGCCGTCCGCTTCGAACCGCCAGCCCTGGAGGATCGTCCGGGATGACCGGGACGGATCCTTTCACTTCTTCCTGCGCATGAGCGCCGCCTACCAGCGGCAGTTGAAATGGGTGGGCGCGGTCAACCTTCAGGCCGTGGACATGGGCATTGCGGCCTGTCATTTCAGCCTTGCGGCTGAAGCCACGGGCCTGAAGGGCCGGTGGCGCCGCGTCCCCGGGCCTCCGCCGTCCGATCCGGACGCCGGTCTGTACGTGGTGTCCTGGAGTCCGGCCGAATAATCCCCTCACACAGGAGAATCCCATGCATCGCTCGACCTTTTCCGTTCTCATACTCCTCCTGATCGCGTCCGGATGCGGCAGGCGCGGACCCGATGGGAACCCGCGGCAGGCCGTTCCCGTCCGGCTGTCGCCGGTGTCCGTCCGGCGGCTCGCGGAGCCGGTGCGGACCAGCGGCTTTCTGTCCTCCCAGGCCGAGATCCGGCTCGGGTTCAAGACCGGGGGTGTCATCGGCCGGATCGACGCGCACGAAGGCAGTCGGGTCCGGGCGGGCCAAGTGCTCGCCTCGCTTCAACTCGACGAGATCCGGGCCCTGGCCGACCAGGCGCGGCAGGGTTTCGAAAAGGCGTCGCGCGATTTCGAGCGGGCGAACAGCCTGTTCCGCGACAGCGTGGCCACGCTGGAACAGGTGCAGGACGCGGAAACCGGCCTGAACGTGGCGGCCGCGAACCTGAAAATCGCGGAGTACAACCTGGCGCATTCGGCCGTGACCGCGCCCTCGGACGGAGTCGTGCTGAAGCGGCTCGCGGAGCCGCACGAGCTGATCGGCCCGGGACACCCGGTTTTCCTGTTCGGCACGGCCGGACCGGAGTGGCTGGTGAAGATCGGGCTTTCGGACCGGGACGCGGTGCGCGTTTCCGAAGGCGATTCCGCGTCCGTGACGTTCGACGCCTTTCCGGGCGTCCGGTTTTCGGGCCGCGTGCGCCGTGTGGCCGGAGCGCCCGATCCCATGAGCGGCGTTTTCGAGGCGGCCGTGTCCGTGCGGCGCGGGAGACACGCATTCATGGACGGGCTCATGGCCGACGCGGATGTATTCCCCGCGGGCACCCGCGAATACCGGCTCGTGCCCGTGGAAGCGCTCGTCGAGGCGGACGGCGGGGATGCCGCCGTGTACGCCGTGTCGCCCGATTCAACGGCCCGCCGCATCGCCGTCCGGGTCGGGTTCTTCACGGACGATTCCGCCGCGATCGTCTCCGGCCTGGACACGGTCGCGGCCGTGATCACCGAAGGGGCCGCGTATTGCGCGGACGGCGCGGCCGTCCGGGTGATCGGGCCCGTCCGTTGAACGCGCGCACGCCAAAAACACGCCATCGAACCGGGAACGGGATCGCCCGTCCCGCCACTCCAATGAACCGGATCCGTTTATGAGCCTCGCAAAATTTTCAGTCCGCAACCCCCAGTTCGTCTGGATCATGACGCTCCTCACGGTCGCGCTCGGGACGTTCGCCTTCGTGACCATGCCACGGTCGGAGGATCCTGCGGTCCAGCCCGCGGGCGCTTCGGTGATCGCCATCTACCCGGGCGGTTCTCCGGCCGACATGGAGGAGCTCCTCGTTGAACCGGTCGAAAAGGTCCTCAATGAGCTGGAGGACATCAAGGCCCTCGAGTCGGAGGCGTCCGACGGGTTGGCCGTCGTGGAAATCGAGTTCGAATCGGGCAGCGATCCGGACAAGAAATACGCGGACGTGACGCAGAAAGTCAACGCCATCCGGAGCGCGCTCCCCGACAATCTGCTCGGGCTCGAAATCATCAAGTGGTCGATTTCGGACGTGTACGTGCTTCAACTCGCGCTGATCAGCGACTCGGCGTCCGTGGCGGAACTCGAAACCGAGGCCGAGGCGATTCAAAAGCGCATCGAACGCGTGCCGGGCATACGGACCACGGCCTTGTGGGCCCTGCCCGAGCGGCAGGTGCTGGTTTCGATCGACCTGGGCCGTCTGGCCCGGCTGCGCGTGCCCCTGAACCAGGTCATGGCCGCACTCCAGGACGCGAACACGAACATCCCCGGCGGTCTGGTGGAGATGGGCACGCGGCGTCTCTCGGTCAAGGCCGTGGGCGCGTTCCGGAGTCTCGAGGACATCCGCACGACCCCGGTTCACTCGGCCGCGGGCAAGGTGATCCGGCTCCGCGACGTCGCCGATGTGGCATGGGGCCACGCGGACCCGGATCATCTCGGACGCTTCAACGGCCGGCGCGCTGTGTTCATCACGGCCAATCAGAAGGACGACACCAATATCTACCGGATTTTCGGCAGGCTCCGGGCCGTGATCGGTGAGTCGCAAAGCCGGCTCCCGGCTGGCATGCGGCTCGAGACCGTGTTCGACCAGTCGGTCAGCGTGAAGGAGCGGGTCAACGGTTTTCTGCGGAACCTGCTGGAGGGGATTTTCCTCGTGGGCCTGGTTCTTCTGCTGGCGGACAGCGGCCGGTCGGCCCTGATCGTGATGCTCGCCATTCCGCTCTCGTGCGTCGCGGGCATTCTGATTCTCGACTGGACCGGCTACGGCCTCCAGCAGATTTCGATCGCCGGGCTCGTCATCGCGCTCGGCATGCTCGTGGACGACGCCATCGTCGTCACGGACAGCATCTCGCGTTTCGCGCGGAGCGGAAAGCCCGGCCGCGAGGCCGCGCTTCTCGGCACGCAGCAGGTCGCGGGCGCGGTGACCACGGCGACGGTCACGACCCTGCTGGCTTTCATGCCCATCGTTCTGATGCGCAACATCACCGGGGACTTCATCCGGTCCATGCCGCTGACCGTGATCTACGCCCTGACGGTGTCCCTGCTGGTTTCCCTGACCGTCACGCCGAACCTGGGTGTCCGGTTTCTCGACGTGAACCGTGAAAACCGCGTCCCCCCGGCCCGGCGGAGGCTGGACCGGTTCATCGAAACCCGTTACCGCGCAGCGCTGGAAAAGTGCCTGGCCAGGCCGCGCCGCACTGTCGGCATCGCGGCCCTGGCCTTCGGCGTCAGCCTGGCCCTTTTCCCCCTGGTCGGATTCAGCCTGTTCCCGAAGGCTGAAAAGCCCCAGCTGTTCGTGAACATCGAGATGCCCGCGGGCACCGCGCTGAGCCGGACCGACGCGGCGGCGCGTGAACTCGAACGCGATCTGATGGCCATGCCCGAGGTCCGGAACGTGACGGCGAACGTGGGGCACGGGAATCCGCGCCTTTACTACAACGTGTTCCCCGAGCGGCAGAAGAGCTCGCATGCCCAGTTGTTCGTGGAGCTGAAGAAATACACGCCGGCCGGAATGGAACGGTTCGTCAACGGGCTCCGGCGCAGGTACGCCGGGTTCGCCGGCGGCCGCGTCCAGGTGAAGGAGCTGGAACAGGGTCATCCGATCGAAGCGCCGATCTCGGTGCGCGTCATCGGAGACAGGCTGGAAACCCTCGAATCGCTCAGCCGCGACGTGGAAGCCGTTCTCCGCTCCGACCCGGACGCCGTGAACGTGAACAATCCGCTCGTTTCCGTGAAAAGCGACCTGCAGGTGAGAATCAACCGCAGCAAGGCGGGCGGCCTCGGCGTGCCGGTCACCGAGATTCAGCGCACGGTGCGGGCCGGCCTGGCGGGCATTCCGGTGACGCAATACCGCGACGCGAAGGGCAGGGCCTATGACGTCACGGTGCGCCTGCCGAGGAGCGGCATGCCGTCGCTTTCGGATTTCGACCGCATCACGGTGACGTCGCTCTCGGGCGCGCCGATTCCGCTCCGGCATCTGGCCGCGGTCGAAATGACGGCCAGCCCGCTGGCGATCCGTCATCGCGGGCTGGAACGGTGCGTGTCGGTCACCGCGGACGTGGCCCGCGGGGCCTCGGTGGACAGGGTCACGAAAAGGATCATGAAACAGCTGAAGGCGTATTCCTGGCCGAAGGGGTACCGGTTCGGGATGGGCGGCGAGATCGAGAGCCGCGAGGAGGCTTTCGGCGGAATGGAAAAAGCCGTGCTGGCCGCGATGTTCGGCGTGTTCGCCGTGCTCGTGTTTCAGTTCAAGTCTTTCATTCAGCCCCTGATCATTTTCTCAGCGCTTCCCCTGGCCGTGATCGGATCCGTATTCGCCCTGCTGGTCACGGGCCTGACGTTCTCGTTCTCCGCCTTTATCGGCCTGACCAGCCTGGTGGGCATTGTGGTGAAGAATTCCATTCTGCTCGTGGATTATACCAACCTGCTGCGGGTTGAAGGCATGCCCCTCGGCCGGGCGCTTCAGGCCGCCGGGGAGAGGCGTTTCGTGCCCATTCTGCTCACCGCCGCAACGACGGTCGGCGGGCTGCTTCCCCTCACATTGACCGGAGGCTCTTTCTGGGCCCCCATGGGGTGGACCATCATCGGCGGACTGCTGACCTCGACCTCGCTGACGCTGCTCGTGGTGCCTGCGCTGTACAAACTGTTCGCAGGACGCGTCGGTAAGATGGAACACGGATCAAACGGATGAAACGGATATCGCGGATAAAGAATGTGAAATCGCATGATGCATCCCGTGGTGGAACATTATCAAGCGGCGGTCAAAAGTGAAACCCTGTCGATCCGGAGGTGCCGCCTCGAGGAAATCCCTCGACGAACTCCGGAAGGTTCCGCACATCAGAGAGGACAATGAGTGAAAATACTGGCGCTCGAAGAGGAAATGGCGGAGGCGGCCGGGTCTGCCGCTTCGGAAGGACTGCTGAAGGAAGAGGCGGAACGCGTTTGGGAGCTGGTTCGAACGGGTGTCATCCGGCAGATTCATTTCCGCAAGGACAGGCGGATGGCCGTGCTGGAACTCGAATGCGCGGATGAGAAAGAAGCGGAACGAGTCCTCTCCAGCCTGCCGCTGGTCCGTAAAAAAAGGATCCGTTTCGACGTCATTCCGCTTGTGCCTTACGACGGATTCATGCGGTTATTCGGATGAACCCGGAACGTTCTCCGGTACGGGTCCGCCACCCAATGCCTGATTTCTGTACAGGCAGGAACCCGGGCTGAAGCCGGGAAGTTCATTATTATGGTTTTACGGCTGAAAAGAAGCCGGAAAACCGTCTGAATGATGGCCTGAAATTTGTACGTTATTTCTTGAAGAACAGTATCCTAAACATGCCAATCGGAGGTTATCATACATGCCCGGATCGAACAACAGCAGGGGTTTTCTGAAAGTCCTGATCGGATTCGCACTCGCACTCACCGCCATTCTGGTCGGCCGCAAGGTTGTGAAGGATACGCGCAGCAGAAAAACGCAGGAAGAGTACTGAGAAGGGGCCGCTCCTAAGAGAGCGGCATTTCGAACCCCTTCATATTCCGCAGGACCGCGAAATCCGCGTTTGGCCGCGCGCTGGACAGCCCTTCCGGCGTGAAGGCCGGCGCGCCATCTGAACGATCCCATAGTTTGTTTCCAGCCGCCCCGAATCCGGGACGGCTTTATTTTATCCTCCACTCGATCTGCGCTCCCGCGTCCCATTCCGAATTTCCTTCCACGCGTTCCGGCCCGCTGCCTCGGGCGGCGGCGGTTTCATAAATGATCCGGGCCAGTTTGAAGGTGACGGATGCGCCGCGGAATGACGCGCCGCGCATGCGGACCGCCCACCGCCGGCCTTCCCGGTAAAGCGGGATCATGGAGAATGCGCCCGGCCAGTCGCTTTCCGTGACCACGATGCGCGTGTCCCATGAATCCGCATCGAACAGCATGAGTCCCGCGGAAACGGACCAATTGGGTCCCGGTTCCCAGCGGATTTCCTCGGAGAGCGCGCTGCCGCGCTCCCGGCCGGCCGAAGATGCGCCATCCCCGCATCGGGCCGTGGATTCGGCCCTGCATCGGATCCGGAATCCGCGCACGGGACGGCTGTCCAGATCGAGGCGGACGGAGCGGATGCCGCCGAGGTCCGTTGCGGCCGCCGGTTCAGCCGGCACCCCGGCATCCTGGCCGTCCCGGAAACGGAAACGGGCCCGGAGCGTGGTTTTCGGGCACAGTTTCCGTTCCACATACACCACGACCGTGGATTCAGCCGAAGGAAGGGGGGAAAACCAGGTGCGGACCGGATGACGGACCAGATCCATGTAACCGGAGGCGTCCATGTTCTTCGAAAGCCCGGTTTTGAATCCCACGGTCCAGCCGGTCTCGTTCGATGCGGCCCCGAATCCGTTGCCGCGGAAGCTGTGGAAGTCCGGGTCCGTTTTACGGCCGGAAAGACAAAGCGAGGTCCCGCCGGACTGCAGCGCGAGCGACGTGATGAAACCCGCGCCGCCTTTCCGGCTGCGGGCCCATTCGCCGCAGAAACGGAACAGCCGGCCGGACAGGTCCCAATTCAGACCCCACACGCTGTTTTCCCTTCCGCGGAATCCGTACGGCCGGCGTTCCCGGTCCAGCAGATCCACGGTCCGGCTGTAACGCGTGAGACACCACGCGCCGCCCGCGGACCATCCGCCGGACCCGACCGTCACACGGCCGGCCGCTTCATTCAGCCGGCATGCGCCGCGTCCCCTGATCTCCGAATCGGTCCGGTGCAGTCCCGAAGTCCGGAAGGCGGTGACCGTTCCGGATCCGTCCACCGAAGCGTCGACGGCCGAGCGCGAGCCGAGCAGAACCGCGCTCCACGTTCCGCTTTTCCATTCGGCGGCGCATCCGGAGAACCGTCCGTTTTCGCCCGAAGACGCGGAACCAGACACGCCGGCCGCGGCGCGGCATACGGACCCGACCGGGTCGCCTGCCGGAACCGGAGCGTAAGGACCCCACAACACCAGGCCCTGGCCGGCCTCGGCTTCGAAACACCCGGCTGTGATGCGGAGACGTCCGTCCGATACGGGAAAAGCGGCGTATCCGGACAAACGGTCGTTCCAGTGTTTTTCACCCGGATCCTTTTCAGTCACAATGCCGGCGGACGGCCCGCCGCGCCTTCGGGTCTCCGCTTTCACGAGAACATGCAGGGCGGAGCCGGCATACCGGCCGTCCCTGAAGCCCGCGGGCTCCGGAAACCCCAGACGACCGGACACCCGGACCGACTCTGTCCTGCGGTCCGCGCCCCGCGCATCGGGCGCGGCCGTGACATAGGGTTCGACGGCTTCCGCGGCGGCACGGTCCAACCCGAGCCTTTCGATGAAATCCCGCTTGTCGCGGAACGGCCCGGATTGACGGCGGTCGCGGACCGCCGCTTCCGCGAGCGCGGGCGTGAAAAAGGGGAGGCGGCGGAGTTCATCGGGCCCGGCGCGGTTGAGATCGAGCGGATGATTCCGCCATCCGTCCAGTCTTTCCCATGCGGACGCGGCCGCGTCGGCGCCGCCGTCCGAATCGTCGAGCACTTTCTCCTCATACTCGGTCTGGCCGTGAAGCCGCGCCGGCAGAAACACCGCCAGAAGCAAAGCCGCTGCGGCCGGAAATCGGAAGGCGCTTTGCATCGCCGGCCTACCGGCCCGTCCGGGCGGGGATCGTGATGTCCGTCCGGTGCGTGAGGCCCAGCACCGGATGCACCGAGCACGCGTAATCCGCCTTCAGCCTCCGGCACAGAAAACCGGCCCCGAATGCCGCTGTGGACGGATGACGCGTCCATCCGCCCCGCAGGACGAAGCCTGAAAGGACCGCGGCTTCCGCGCCGAACCGCCATTCCCCGGAACGGCCTTCCGCCTGGCCGGCCTCGGCATGCAGGCGCCAGCCCGGCGCGGGTTCGAAACGGAGACCGGCGTTCAGGCCCGGACCGGTCGGACCGTTGCGGTCCGGAGACGCGCCGTTCGCATTATCGATCGAGCCGCCGAAGGACCAGGCTTCATCGAGCCGCAGGCGCAGGGAAAAGTCCGCGGCCGCGCCGGTCCAGGAACCGTATCGGGGTATTGCGAGTGTTAACAGGCGGATGCGGATGCCGAACCGGCTCCCGCGCCTGTCGGAACCGGACCAGACGATGCAGGACGCGGTTTCCCGGTAGGCGGCGCCGCCGGTCGACTGCCATCCGGCTCCGATGTGTCCATGCCATACCGGCAGGACCAGGGAAGCCGCGGCCACGCCCAGTTCCCGGATGCCGTACGGGAGCGTGCAGGAACACCCGAGCGCTGGCGCCGCGGCGTCACCGATTCCGCAGGGATCCGTGAACACCGCTTCCGGCCCACGGGACGCCATGCGTGCGCCGCCGTTTCCCGCGGAAACCGCGCCCGGAAGCGGTCCGTCGAACGCGGGACGGCCGATGGCATTCATGCACAAGACGGGAATGACGATGAGCGGGATGCGGTGCAGACGGCGGCTCCGCAGGGCGGATCGCATTCGGCCGGGTTCGGATCCCTTTAAATCGGGGGAAGGGGATATCGCAGGGGGCAGGTTGATCCGCATCGGACTCTCCTTCAATAACCCGGGAGAGCGGTTCTCCGAAGCGGTGCTGGATGCGGTTCTGCGGGCGTTTTGTGAGGGGTGACCACTGCGGAGGGCCGCCGGTCCGGCGGCGGGGACCGCAGTTCAGGAGAAATATATCATTTTTCAACCGATTGTCAAGCCCGAAACAGAGGAATGGCTTGACAATCTGCCCAAAAATCATATATTTTCATACAAATCGCCATGAGGAGGAAATGATGCGACGCGTTTTCACCCGGATGTTCATATTATCCGTCCTGCTCGCGGCCACGCCGCGGCTGGAAGCGCAGAAACTCGCCCCGCAGGTCAAGCTGATTCTCGAGCGCCTGCCTCTTGAAAAGCAGAAAAGGCTGACGGATTTCGAATCGGCCCTCACGACTTATCTGTCCGACGCGGACTGGACCGGCGACACGAGCTGGGAACTCCCGCTGAACCTTCAGATCTATCTGCAGGATGTGAGTGTCAGTTTCGAGGATCGCTATTCGGGCATCTGCCTCATCTCGAACATGTCGGACCGGCAATTCTACGACAAGTACTGGAAGTTCCCGTACATGGCGGGGGACAGGATCGTCCATGACGTGAACCTGTACGAGCCGTTCACCGGATTCATCAATTTTTACGTGTATCTCATCATCGCGGGGGAATACGACAAGTATTCGCCTTTGGGCGGCAGTCCCTGGTACGAGAAGGCCAAGGCCATTTACGACCAGGCCCGGTTCAACTCGGCCTTCATCTGGGGATGGGACGAGCGGGGCAGACTGCTCCAGTCCCTGACCGATCTGGAGGCCCAGCCGTTCCGCAGGAGCAAGTACTGCTTTTTCGCGGCATTCGACGCGGCCGCGCAGGCCGACACCGCGGCCGTCCGGCTCGGAATCGAGGGACTGACGCTGCTCGAATCCGTTCGGAAGCGGGATCCCGAACACAAGGAAACAAAGGATTTTCTGAACGCGCACCACATGAGCATCGCCGAACTGTTCCGGAACGATCCGGAAGCCCTGAGCCGGCTGGCGGCCGCGGATTCCGGCCACGCGGAAGTGTACAGGCGCATGGCCGGGGACCGGTAACGGGGACACCACAATCACCACGGAAAAATAAAAAACCTCCCGCGGGTTTCCGACCCTCCGCATGAGGTTGCGTTTCCGTTGCGCAGACGCTCCGGGAGGTTCCGAACCTCCCGGAGCGTCTTTTTACCATGCAATCCTTCCGTTCAGGATCAGAGTGTATACGCCTTCCCTTCCTCCGGAATCAGAACGTTCTCGATCCCCTGGTCCTGCAGACCCGAGACCAGCGCTTCGGACTGCGGCGTTTCGCCGTGCACGACGAACACCTGCCTGAGCCGGGCCCGGTTCAGGCCGCCGGCGTATTCCAGAAGCGCGTTCCGGTCCGCGTGCGCGCTGAATCCGTTCAGCGTGGCCACTTCGGCGCGGAGCGGATGGGTTTCCCCTAATATTTTCAGCACGGGCTGGCGCTCCACGATGCGCCGGCCGAGCGTGTTGGCTGCCATGAAACTGACGACGAGCACGCTGTTCTTCGGGTCGGACACGTTGTTGGCGAGATGGTGGAGAATGCGGCCGGCTTCGCACATGCCGGAGGCCGAAATGATCACGCACGATTCGCGGATGCTGTTCAGAGTTTTCGATTCCGCCGCGGACTGGACGTAGCGGAGCCGGTGGAATCCGAAGGGATCCACGCGTCTGTCGAGAAAGGCCTCCTGGGTTTCCTCGTCAAAGAGCTCCGAGTGCATGCGGAACACCTCGGTGGCGCTGATGGACAGCGGACTGTCCACGAAGATCGGCAGTTCCGGAAGCGCGCCTTCATTGATCAGCTTGTGCAGAAAATAGACGATTTCCTGGGTGCGGCCGACGGAGAACGAAGGCACGATGATCTTTCCGCCCCGGTCCATGGTCCGCCTCACCACGTCCCGCAGTTCCTCCTCCATGTCCAGAATTTCGTCATGAACCTTGTTGCCGTACGTGGATTCCGTGATGAACACGTCCGCCTCGGTGAGACGGACGGGATCGCGGAGCAGGGGCAGGTTCGCGCGGCCCAGGTCGCCCGTGAAAACGATGCGGGACGGGCGTCCGTTTTCGCTGGCGTCGATCTGCACGACCGCGGACCCGAGAATGTGGCCCGCGTCGAAGAAAGTCGCGCGGACCTCGGGTGTGACCAGAAATGTCCGCTCGTATCCCATGCCCACAAACTGGCGGAGGGCCTTTTCAGCGTCCTGCATGGAATAGAGCGGAGGAATTGGCGGGGACCCCCCCTTGCGTGCGCGTTTGTTGAGAAATTCCGCGTCTTTTTTCTGTATGTGCGCCGAATCGCGGAGCATGATACTGGCCAGGTCGTAGGTCGCGTGCGTGCTGAAAATCGGCCCCATGTAGCCCTGCTTCACGAGCTGGGGGATATTGCCGCTGTGGTCGATATGGGCATGGGAGAGGATCAGCGCATCGATGGACGCCGGGTCGAATGGAAAATTCCGGTTTTTCCGGTCCGCCTCGGCCCGTCTGCCCTGGGAGAGTCCGCAATCCAGAAGGATGCGCTTGCCCGCCACAGTGAGCAGATGCATGGTACCCGTGACTTCCCTGACCGCATTGTGAAATCGAATATCCATTGATACTCCTCGGAAACACGGATTTTTACGGTCCGGAACCGGTCGGCGCAGGACCGAGCACTTAGGCCAATGTACTGAACGCAGGGGCTAATGTCAAGGAATCATAGGGGTTGAAACCAATCAATGGTTCCGAGTTCCGGGTTTCGGGTTCCGCGTTAAAACATTGAGACAGTTCTGAGTTCCGGGTTTCGGGTTCCACATTAAAAAAACAGATTATTATCATCTTTCAATCCGGAACACGAAACTCGAAACCCGGAACCCGGAACTCGGAACCGGTTTTCGTATATTTCCTCTTGTTTTTTACCGCTGAAATCCATATTTTTATGTCATATGGGAGAGAGGCGATGATCGATCTGAGAAGCGATACGGTCACCCGGCCGACGCCCGGCATGCGGGATGCGATGAGCCGGGCGGAAGTGGGAGACGACGTATTCGGCGAGGATCCGACTGTGAACCGCCTCGAGGAGAGGGTCGCAGCCATGCTCGGCCTGGATGCGGGCCTGTTCATGCCTTCAGGCGTCATGAGCAATCAGGTGGCTGTGAAAACCCACACCCAGCCCGGGGATGAAGTCATTCTGAACCGGGACAGCCACATTTTCACCTATGAATGCGGGACAGCGGCGATTTTTTCCGGTGTCCAGCTTTTTCCCCTGGACGGAAAATTCGGTTTTTTCACGGCCTCGGACGTGGAGCAGTCGGTCCGGCCTGATAATCCGCATCATCCGGTCACCCGTCTCATCTGCATCGAAAATACGCATAACCGGGCCGGCGGCACGGTATGGCCTGAAAAATGGATATCGGATATCCGTTCGGTCGCGGACCGTCACGGTTTGTTCCTGCACCTGGACGGGGCGCGTCTCTGGAACGCGTCCGCGGCTTCGGGCGTGCCTGTTTCAGAAACCGCTTCGCGGTTTGACTCCGTTTCAGTCTGTTTTTCCAAAGGATTGGGCGCGCCGGTCGGCTCCCTGCTGGCCGGAAACCGGGATTTTATCGCGAAAGCCAGGCGAAACCGCAAGCGCATGGGAGGCGCCATGCGGCAGGCGGGCGTTCTCGCGGCCGCGGCCCTGTACAGTCTGGATCATCACATGGAACGGCTGAAGGACGATCACGCGGCCGCAAACCGTTTTGCGCGTGCGCTTTCGGACCTGCCGGCGCTTTCAATCGACCTCGAAACCGTTCAGACCAATATGGTTTTTATCCGCGCGTTGAAAATGAAGGCCGCTGACGCGGTCCGCCTGCTCGCGGAGAAAGGCGTCCGCGTGATCGCCACGAGCCCGGACCGGCTCAGGGTTGTTTTTCATCTCGATGTTTCCGTGTCCCAGACAGACGAGGCCATCGGCGTCTTCAGGGACGTATTCAATTAGCTGCATCACGCACGGATCCCATTTTACCCAAGGGAGGGAGAATGGACAAGCAGGTTCTGGACGGGTTGTGGAACGACGGCACCGCCGTTGACTTCGATGCATTCATCGAAGCGCACATCGGGTTCACGTTGGATGCTGAAACAGGCCAGCGCAAACCTGCATGTTTGGGGTCAGGGGATGGGCAGAAGTGGTGCTGGCGATGCATTTATTGGCGGTATTGCTAGTGTAGAATCTTCTGTCCGCAAGAGTGCAACAGTGAATGTTTTATAGTTCAGTCGTTCCAGAAGTTGTCTTTGCGAGCCCCGCATTGCGGGGCGAAGCAATCCACGGGGATCGCTTCGGGACTCCGCCCTGCGGAGTCCCTCGCGATGACATTTATCATACAATGTGATTCTTCCGGAATCATGTGATGATACATTTGAACCGGTCACAAATTTTTTCCTTGTTATTTGTTATTTTCTTCACTCTTGATTTGTGGATGACGTCCGGCATGATGTGCATTGGGATGGTTCCAATGACCTTCTTGTTGGCGGCCGGTAGCGCATTTTTGTTTTTTGTTCTCTATATGGTGACCTATTCGATAGAAGATCGGTCCAGATTTTTTTTAAAAAAATGGTGGATGACCTATCTTGCTGTCAGCACAATTACGATCATGACATATAATATATTCAGCTATTTTAGAAATTCCATCAATGGAAGTTTCTTGGAAAAAGTCAGCTTATATATTGACAAAAACTTATTATTTATTGAGAATTCTACACTTTATATTTTTTCCGCCTACTCCCTCCTCACGGCGGTGCTCACGACCGTCATCCGATCGACCGCAGGGAGTCATGGCTGGATGCGTTTCACGGCATGGGCCTTTTTCGGCCGTTTTCTCATTCCCCTGTTGTGGGATCCCATGCCGAACCTGGTTTATCGTTACGACGGCCTTTTCGGCCTTCCGGTGCTGTACGGTCTGCTGATGGTCGCGCTGAGCCTGATTCACGAGCGCTACCCGCTCCCGGCCGAAGCGCCGGCTTTGACCGGGGGCGTTTCGTGAGCGAGTCGTCGACGCGGCTTCTCCAGCTGGTCAATTTCTTTTTTCTGGCGTTGGCCCTGCTGGCCGTTTATTATTACGCGTACCGCCTGCGCCTGGAATTGAAGCAGAGCGACGCCCTCCGACGGGAATCGGAGCTGTACCGCGATCTGTTCAACGCCACCACCGAGGGCGTGTTCCAGTTCGATCCGGAGGGCCGTTTCACGGTCATCAACCGGGCGGGCGCGAAGCTGATGGGATACGATTCGCCAGAGGCCGTTCTGGAAGCGGGCGTGAATGTCCGGTCCGTCATTACGGACCGCAGGGAGCGCAGGCGCATCCGCGTCCTGATGGCCACGGACGGCCGCGTGCAGAACCACTTCGTGGCCGTGTCCGTTCCGAAAGCGGATGTCCGGTACGTCAGCCTCACCCTTCACCGCAAGCGGAACGCGGACGGGACCGACGGTGTGTACGAGGGCCTTTTCCATGACGTGACCCGGCGGGTCGCGCTGGAGGAGGAACTCTGGAATTACTCGGACAACCTGGAAAAGGCCGTCCGGCAGAAAACCGACGAGATCCTCAACCTCGAGCGGCGCAAACTGCATCTCGAGAAGCTGGCCGCGGTCGGCCAAACCGTGGCCGCGTTCACGCACGAGCTGAGGAATCCGCTGTCGTCCATCAAGATGGGCGTGTCCACGCTGCTCAAACGGGCGAAGCTCGACGCAGGCGACCGCCGGGTGCTCGAGCTCGCCGGTCTGGAGGGACAGCGGCTCGAGCGTCTGCTCAAGGATGTGCTCGATTTCGCCAGGCCCCAGGAATTGCGGCTCATTGTTCAGGACCTGAGGCCGATTCTGGAACGCGCGGCAGACCAGCTCGAATGCCAGTTCCGCGACAGGGGCGCGTCGCTGGAGCGTGACATCGGCCGCGATCTTCCGGCCGTGGCGGTCGATCCGGAGCGCATGATGCAGGTACTGCAGAATCTCCTGCTCAACGCCCTTCAGGCCGTCCGTCCGGTCGGCGGGCGCGTGCGGCTTGCAAGCGTCCTTCTGCCCGACGGCGAAACCGTCCGCATCGAAGTGACGGACAACGGGGAGGGGATACAGCCCGCCGATCTGCCGCAGGTGTTTGAGCCTTTTTTCAGCAGGAAAAGCGGCGGAACCGGACTCGGTTTGACCGTGGTCCAGAAAATTGTTGAAGCTCACCGCGGCCGCGTGCGCGTCACGAGCCGGCCCATGGACGGAACCGCCGTGCAGGTGGAGCTTCCCGCGGAACGGACAACCCAGAGAGGGTCCTGAACCATGCCTTTCAATGAGACGTTGCGCCGGCGCATCCGGGAGAGAAAGTCCATGGTCTGCGTCGGGCTGGATGTCGATCCCGCCCGGCTGCCGGCCCCGCTCCGGGACAAGCCGGATCCGCTTTTCCGTTTCCTGAAGGGGATCATCGAGGCCACGTCCTCACTGGTGCTGGCGTACAAGCCGAACCTCGCGTTTTACGAGAGCCTCGGCGTCGAAGGCTGGGACCTTCTGCGCCGCACGCTGCGGCTCATTCCCGAGGGGATCATCAAAATCGGGGACGCGAAACGGGGCGACATCGGGTCCACGGCCGAGAAATACGCATCCGCCCTGTTCGACCTCGGTTTCGACGCCGTGACGGTCAATCCGTACCTCGGCCGCGACACCGTGACGCCTTTTGTCCGCGATCCCGAAAAGGGATGCTTTCTGCTCTGCCTGACATCCAATCCGAGTTCGCACGATTTTCAGTATCTGAGGGCCGAGGGAAAATGCCTGTATGAGCACATCGCCGAACGGGCCGGCGTCTGGAACGACGGCGGCAACGTGGGCCTCGTCGTCGGCGCGACCCATCCGCGCGAACTGTCCGGCCTGCGGCGCATCGCGCCCGATCTGCCGTTCCTGATTCCCGGCATCGGCGCGCAGGGCGGCGACCTCGAGGCGGCGGTGATGAACGGCGGAGACGCGTCCGGGGAATCCGTGGTGATCAATTCGAGCCGCGCCATTCTGTACGCCTCTTCAGGCGCGGATTTCGCCGACATGGCGGCCGTGCAGACGTCCATGCTCCGGGACGCGATCGCGGCGGCGCAGGAGAAGAAACGGGCGGCGCGGCTGTAACGGGCGGAAAGCGGAGCGGAAGGGAGGATCGACTGATTTCAGGGGGAACAACGGCATGGCCTTGACGCGTGATTTCATTCTGGGACTGTTCCGGGAGACGGAGGCGCTGCTGGAGGGGCATTTCATCCTCACGTCGGGACTTCACAGCGACCGGTATTTCCAGTGCGGCCGCGTGCTCCAGTATCCCTGGCACGCCGAGACCCTGTGCCGCGACCTGGCGGCCCGGCTTCCGGACGGACGGTTCGACGCTGTGGTTTCACCCGCGGTCGGGGGCATCCTGGTCGGCCAGGAGATCGCGCGGGCGCTCCGGGTCCGGTCGATGTTCACCGAGCGGCAGGACGGCCGCATGACGCTCAGGCGCGGATTCGCGATCCGGTCCGGCGAGTCCGTGCTCGTGGCCGAGGACGTGACCACGACCGGGGGATCGGTCATGGAGGTCATCGAAGCGGTGCAAGCCGCGGGCGGCCGGCCGGCCGCGGTCGCGGCCATCGTGGACCGGAGCGGGGGAAAGGCCGCGGCCCTGTTCGGACTGCCCTACACGTCCCTGCTGCAGATGGACGTTCAAACGCATCCGCCGGAGGACTGCCCGATGTGCAAAGCCGGCGGGCAGGCGGTCAAGCCCGGGAGCCGCGGATTGAAATGATTTCGGCCGGATTCCCGGCGGAATGCGGGAATCGGAAGCGAACGGATTTTTTATTAACCTTTAACGGAGGAGGCAACATGAAGAAGAGTGCATGGGTGATCGCTCTGATCGTGGCGGGGATGGCCGTTCTGCCCGCCTTCGGCCAGAAGGCCGAGGGCCAGTGGGGCATCGGTGTGTACGGCAGCGCCAAGAAAATGGTGGGTGACCGGAATAGTGACTGGGATGTGCTGGGACCCATGGCCGGCGTGAAACTGGAATACACGCCGATGCCGGTGCTGTCCTTCACGCTGGGCGGCGGCTACGCCCTCACCTATCCCCGCGACACCGAAGCGTCCGGCCTTTCCGAGTACTATACTAAACTGCCGGATACGCCGTTCGAGACGAGCCTGATGCCCGTTCTGTTCAACGTCCAGGCCAACCTGAGGCCCGAGTGCAAGCTGAACCCGTACCTGACCTGGGGTATCGGCGCCCTGATCTGGGACCTCAAGAACGACGGCGAATCGGTGCACGGCCAGGAGACCAACGCCCTGACCGACCTGGGGCTCGGCGTGGAATACGCGCTGACCCAGGCGCTCGGACTGGACCTGTCCGCGCATTACGGACGCATTCTGCGCCAGAAGCTGGACATGTCCGGACCCGGCGATGTTCAGACCGGTCTCGCGGACGTGCGTCTCGGGCTGAACTTCTTCTTCGGCGGCAACCGGGACAAGGACGGGGACGGCATCCCGAACAACAAGGATAAATGCCCGAAGGTCGCGGAGGATTTGGACGGATTCGAGGACGCGGACGGGTGCCCGGACCCGGACAATGACGGCGACGGCATTCTCGACGGCCAGGACGGCGCGCCGAACCAGGCCGAGGACATGGATGGATTCAAGGATGCCGACGGCATTCCGGACCCGGACAATGACGGCGACGGCATTCTCGACGGCAAGGATAAGTGCCCGAATGAGGCCGAGGACAAGGACGGGTTCCAGGACGAGGACGGGTGCCCGGACCTCGACAATGACGGCGACGGCATTCCGGACGCGAAGGACAAGTGCCCGGACCAGGCCGAGACCGTCAACGGGTTCGAAGATGACGACGGCTGCCCGGACAAGAAGCCCGAGGTGGTTATCGAACGCGCGGCCCCGATCGTGCTCGAAGGCGTCAACTTCAAGACCGGAAGCGCCGTGCTCACGCCGGGCGCGAAGGAAGTGCTCGACAAGGTGGTCCGTACGCTGGTTGAATACCCGGCGATGAAACTGCAGGTGAGCGGGCACACCGATAATGTGGGCGGCAAGAGAGCCAACACCGCGCTTTCGATCCGCCGCGCGGAATCCGTGACGAAATATATGGTGTCCAAGGGTATCGCCAAGGACCGGATCGAGACCAAGGGCTTCGGTCCCGACAGACCCGTGGCGTCCAACGACACCAAGGAAGGCCGCGCCCAGAACCGCCGCATCGAGTTCATCCGGATCGACTAGAGCGGTTTTCTCCAATCAAAAAAGCCGCCCCTCGAAAGGGGCGGCTTTTTTATTGCCTTGGATTTTATCTCAAGTTCAAAGTTCAGGGTTCAAAGTTCAAAGGAACAAAATAAAACCGGAATTCACCCTTCAGGGATTCATTCGTACGGATGAAAGGCTGAAGTCTGTAGGTCCGAAATGGCCCGCTTCTTTTTGCGGGCCTTTCGGACACTTTCGTCGAGATGTCCGATAGCCCCGCGCTAAAGCGCGAGGCATATCGGACCTACAATTCAACTATGAACCATGAACAATGAACTATGAACTTATTTTTGAAGCGCTTCCTCCGCCTCCCGGCTCCGGGCCTTGCTTTTCACGTGATGCCACACGAACCAGACGAATCCCGCCAGCAGGAGGACGGCCACGATCACGGACACGGGCTCGGTATAATGCCGGATCGCGCGCCAGTTCCGTCCGAGAATGTACCCCATCCAGGCAAGAAACATGTTCCAGATCGTGGCCCCGGCCGCGGTGTACAGCGTGAATTTTTTCAGGTTCATGCGGCCGATGCCGGCCGGAATGGAAATCAGGTGCCGCACCACTGGGATGAGCCGGCCGATGAATATCGTGCCTTCGCCCTTGCGGCTGAAATAGTCCTCGGTGCGCTTAAGATCCGCGGCGTCGAGCAGGAGGTATTTCCCGAAGCGGAGCACGAGCCGGTTGCCGCCGGTCCGGCCCATCCAGTAGGAGAGGAGGGACCCCGCCAGGCTTCCGGCCGTGCTGGCCAGGAAGACCCATTCCATGCCGAATTTCCCCTGGCTGACGAGGAATCCGGCGAACGGCATAACGAGCTCGGCCGGGATGGGGATGATCATGCTCTCGGCGGCCATGAGAAAGAAGACGCCCGCGTATCCGAGAGAGGAGATGACGGTGATCGCGGTTCTGCCCATCCAGGCGAGGGCGTCGGTCAGCAGGTGCATGAGGGTGGTTCCTTGTCTTTCAGTGTGCGGGTTTGGCGGCGCCCAGCGCCCGGATCCGTTCGGCCAGATCCGCGAGTTCGGATTCCGGCAGGGCCTGGTCGTTCCGCGTGATGCGGCACAGCAGGAGGGTCCACGAGGGCCGCTCGAGGCGGCTCAGCGTCACGTCCTCGTTCTCGAGGATTTCCAGAATGTCGCGCAGGAGGTTCCGGGGCTGGGGCACGGCCGCGCAGATCAGGCTCGCGCGCGGCAGAACCGAACCGTCTGGCAGGGTCTGGCCGGTCTGACGCGTGAGAACGGCGATTCCCCTGTCGGCGCGGTCGATGGCGGCCAGCATATCGACCATGAGCCGGATGTGCGCGACGATTTCGTCGATCGACGCGCCCACACGGAAGAAATCCTCGATGGCATAGTACATTTCCCGGATGAGACTCTTGTCGACGCCGTCGAGCATGCGCCGGACGGACTTGAATTTCTCCGTGTCCAGGGTGCGCATGCCCTCGTCGAAGTCCCGGAACTCGCCGAGCGTCTTGGCGACGTTTTCCTTGATCGTCCGGTAGATCGTCTCCGCGTTTTCGAGCACCGTGAGGCTCGCCCGCAGGTCGAGAATGAACACTTCGGCGTGCTCGTAGGTTTTCGGCGGCTTGACCCCGAAAATTTCGAGTCCGGGCACGCCCTCGAGCCCTTCCACCGTCCGGGTGACCAGTTTCCGGCGCGGTTCCCTGGAATCGGGCACCACCACGATGATCTTGAAGTCGATGAACAGGTCCGTGGTCTGGCCGACGCTCTGGTATACCTGGGCCCTGCCCGTGGACTGGGCCTCCCGGACCAGGAGCGGGATGATGGCGCGCGCGTAGTGCTCGAATCCGCCGATGGATTCGATCCACTGCGAGTGGCTCTGGCGCTTGCTCAGCACCAGCGTTGTGAAGGCTTTCCGAAGCTTTTCCCGGTCGGCCTCACGGAGCGGCTGGCCCGTCGAGTCCGTGAATTCGATGCGGAACAGCGACGTTCCCTCGTTCGTCGTGAACTCCCGGTTGTGCTTCAGGAAAAATCGGGGGATGGTGAGGGCGATGGTCTTCAGGCAGTCTTCGAGGTTCAGCCATTTGGCGGGCCCGGCCACGGTGACACTGGTGAACACACCCTCGGTCCGGGTTTCGATGTTCGTGATGTCCAGCTGAATCGAATCCGCGGATTCACGGACAGCCTTGAGAAAACCGAAATTGAGCAGGATCTGGCGGCCGATGTCCTCGACCTTCCGGTTCTCGATGTAATCCCGCGACCGTGCCGCGAAATATTTCACCGCCTCCCCGTTCGGCCCGAGAACGGCTTCCCAGTCCTGCGGCTCCACCTGCGGTTCGATGGAGGCGATGACCTGGCTGTAGATTTCGAGTTTGCGCATTTCCTCGGAGAGCAGGGAGACCTTGGCGCCCGTGCCCACGGCGGCCTGCCGGAGCCGCGTCAGGAGCATCTCGGATCGGCCGGCCATGTCCGGTTGACGATCCTCCTCCCGAACCCGGATGCCGATCAGCACGACGCCGAGATTCTCGTTCCCGCGGTTCAGGTTGAAGGCAGTGATGTGGTCCACGTTCCAGCCCATGTCGTGCACCACGCCGAGGCACGCGTTCGACAGCCCGGGCCAGTCCGCGCTCAGGATGCCGAACAGGTGGAAGCATTCCCTGCCCTCGCCCGGGCATTCCCTGCATGTGGATGCGACGATTTTACGGTCGCGTTCCGATTCCCATTGCGCCAGCAGACGGACGAGAAGCGCTGTCTGGCCGGTCAGCGGAAACGCGGAACGGGCCTTCTCCAGTTCCGCCAGATAGTCACGGATCATGTCCTCGGGCAGGGGAGGGTTGAGATCGGACAGCTTGGAGCGGATGTCGTCGAAATGCGTGTTCATCCGGGAGGCAATGTACGAAAAAACCTGGGCTTCGTCAATAACCGGATGATTGTGCAGGAGCTGCCTGGAACACGCTAAACACAAAAAATACAAGCATTAACCCGTTTATTAGTTGAATATTTTCGTCCAGTGATGATTTAAATCAGACTCTTTTCAGGGAATAGGCTGTTTTCCGGTTTTGAATGGGCGGCGGTGATTAATTTATATTGATTTTCTCATAAAAAATCCTTATCTTAAACGCTGTTATTTCATGATAATAGCAGGGATGGGGAAAACGGGTGTCCGGTGAATCCGTTCGGATCTCCGTCAGCGGGCACTTGCCGCTGTCCCTCCTGTCCGGATATTTTCCGTATTTTCATCCGCCCGGCCGGACGGCGTCCGTCGGCCGGAAAGAATCAGAGACCGGTTTCATTGATTAAAGCCTCTTCTTTCGAAATTTCCTCCCGCATGCACCCAGCCCGGCGGCCGTGTGTCCGCAGGATAGGCGCGGCATGGTGACGACCGCAGGCACGCATCCGTCCGCGGCGCCCCATCCGTCGCCGGTCGCTCCGGGTCCCTGGGACATCCTCGAACCGGTGCTTCCCCTGGTGATGAAGCCCGGCCGTTACGCCGGCAACGAGCTGCACGCGATCCACAAGGAAACGGACCCTATCGAGGTCCGGTTCGTGCTCGCGTTTCCGGACGTGTACGAAATCGGCATGTCGCATCTGGGTCTCGGGATCCTCTACCACGTGCTCAACCAGCAGCCGTGGTGCTGGGCGGAGCGCGTGTTCTCCCCGTGGCCCGACCTGGAGGCGTGGATGCGGAAGAAGAACGCGCCGCTGTTCACCCTCGAATCGAAGACTCCGGTCCGCCGCGCGGACATCCTCGGCATCACGCTTCAGTACGAACTTCACTACACCAATATTCTCAACCTCATCGACCTGTCGGGCATTCCGCTGGCCGCGTCGGAGCGGGGCGAGCGCGATCCGCTCATCATCGCGGGCGGGCCCTGCGCCTTCAACCCGGAGCCCCTGGCCGAATTCCTCGACGCCGTGGTGCTCGGCGACGGGGAAGAGTCCGCCGTGGCCGTCGCGGAAACGGTGCGCCGGAAGAAGCGGGAGCGGTGGACCCGCGCCGAAACGCTGAAGCGCCTGGCCGCGCTCGACGGCGTGTATGTGCCCTCGCTGTACGGCGAAAAGCGCGGACCGGACGGCGCCTTTCTCGGAACGGCCGCCCTGTCCGAAGGCGCCCCCGGCCGGGTGACCGCGAACGTGGTGTGGAAGCTCAAGCCGGAGCATTACCCGGTGAAGCCCGTGGTGCCGCTGGTCGAGGCCACGCACGACCGGTATCTGCTCGAGATCATGCGCGGCTGCACGCGCGGCTGCCGGTTCTGCAACGCCGGCTCCGTGTACCGGCCGGTGCGGCTCCGTCCCGTGGATGATCTGGTACGTCAGGCGCGCGAGGCCATTCAGAGCACCGGCTACGACGAGATCTCTCTGGTGTCGCTGTCCACCTCCGACTACCCCGACCTGCCCGAACTGCTGAACGGCCTGGCCGGGCTGTTCCGCGACGACCCGATTTCCGTCTCCTTTCCCTCGCTCCGGCCGGACACCTTCACGCCCGAAATGGCGGACTTCGCGTCCGTGATGCGCAAGTCCGGACTGACGCTCGCGCCCGAGGCGGGCACCCAGCGGCTCCGCGATGTCATCAACAAGAACAACACCGAAGAGGACCTGCTGGCCGCGGTCCGGCTCGCCTACGAACGCGGCTGGCGTCACGTCAAGCTTTATTTCATGATCGGCCTGCCGACGGAGACGCAGGAGGACCTGGAGGGCCTGGCCGATCTGGTGGGCAAAGTCGTGGCCCTGGGCCGGCCGTTCGGCCGCAAGGAGGTGGCGGTCTCGCTCTCGCCCTTTTCGCCGAAGGCCCACACGCCCTTCGCCTGGGAGGCGCAGGATTCGATCGAGACCATCGACGCCAAGGTGCGTTTCATCCGCGAACGCATGCGGTGGAAGGAAGTCAGGCTGTCGTGGCGAGACCCCCGGGTGTCGCGGCTCGAAACCGCGCTGGGCCGCGGCGGCCGCGAGCTCGCCGCCGTGGTGCGCGGCGCCTGGGCGGCCGGGGCCCGTTTTGACGCCTGGACGGACCATTTCAGGCCGGTTCTGTGGGACCGGGCCTTTGAGGCCGCGGGCGTGGACATCCAATCCCTGCTCGCGGCGAAGGACCCCTCGGCGCCCCAGCCCTGGGATCATCTCAGCAAGGGCCTGAACCGGTCGTTTCTGATTCGTGAACGCGATAAAGCCCTGGCCGGAGAGGTCACCGAAGATTGCGCGACAGGACCCTGCACCGACTGCGGCATGTCGAAAAAGGTCCCCTGCGCGGACCCGGCCCGCCGCCTCAGGACGGCCGGACGGTCCCCGGCCGCGGCGCGGTCCACGGCACCGGCCGCAAGGCCGCCGGTACGCAGGATGCCGCTTCAGAGAACGACGCCCCCGCTCCGCATCCGCATGGCCCTGCGCAAGGGCCCGGAGGCCCGGTTTACGTCGCACCTGGACCTGCTCCGGTTGTTGGTGCGCGCTTTCCGCCGGGCCAGAATACGTCTCGCCCTGTCGCAGGGATTCCACGCGCATCCCAGGCTTTCACCCGGGCCCCCGCTGCCGCTGGGGTATACGAGCCGGGCCGAATACATCGATTTCGAGGTCGTGGACAATGTTCCCGCCGCGTTCGAAAGAATCATCAACGCCCACCTGCCTTCAGGCATCGAGGTGCTCCGGCACGCCCCGGTCCCCGAGCGCACGCCGGCCCTCGACGGATCCGTGGGCCTGGCGGTCTACCGCATCGAGTGGGAAGGCGCACCGGAGGCCGCTTCCCTCCGGCCGGCCGTCGCCTCATTTCTTTCGAACAACGCCTACCGCGTCCGCCGCGGGGAAAAGGACGTCGACATCCGCCTGTCCGTGGGGGACCTGTCCGTCCAGGGAAACGGCCTTGTCCTTTCCGTCCGTCTGGGAACCCCCGCCACCGCGAAGGTGAAGGAGGTTCTGGACTCCCTGTTCGAGTCATTCGAGGAGCCGCCGCTGACGTTCCGGATCGAGCGGACCGGGCTCTTCATCGAGAAGCAGGGTCAGCGTCTGACCCCCATGGAGGTATTGCCGCATGCATAACGTGCGAAAGGAAATTGTCGTCACCGCCTCGTCCACCGAAACCCGTATCGCCATCCTGGAGGACGGCTGTCTGGTCGAGCTGTTTTTCGAGAACATGGAAAACGAGCGCATGGTCGGCGACATCTACAAGGGCCGCGTCGTCAATGTCGTGGAGGCCGTGCACGCCGGCTTCATCGACATCGGCCTCAAGCAGAACGGATTTCTCTCCTTCTCCGACCTCGGCGGCGGGCCGCTGGAATTCGCCGCGCTGGCCGAGACCGTTGAAACGGACGACGAAGACGATCCGGATGCCGATCCCAAGGCCCAGCCCGCATCCGCGGACGGCAAACAGCCGCCCCAGCGGAGGCCCCGGCGCCGCGGCGGGCGCGGCGGACGGGGCGGAGGACAGGGCGGGGGCCCGCGTCACGAGCGCCGCTCCTTTCACCTGAGGCCCGGACAGGAAATCATCGTCCAGATCGCCAAGGAGCCCATCAACACCAAAGGCGCGCGGCTCACGGCCATGGTGTCCCTGCCCGGCCGGTTCTGCGTCCTCGTGCCCAACGATGCCACGGTCGGCGTGTCCAAGAAAATCGAGAGCGACCACGAGCGTCACCGGCTCCGCAAAATCGCGCGCCAGCTCTGTCCCCCGGGATTCGGTCTGATCGTGCGCACCGTGGCCGCGGGCAAGGATTTCGAAACCCTCAAGGCCGATCTGGACCATCTGACGCAGACCTGGCGGGAGATCGAGGCGACCGCCAAGGCGAACCGCGCACCCATGCTGCTGCACAAGGACATGGGCATGACGTCGAGCATCATGCGCGACCTGTTCACGCCCGACATTACCCGCGTTCTGATCGATTCCAAGAAACTGCACGCCGAGATACGCGAGTACCTCGCCGAAGTGTCGCCAGGCCTTCTGCCCAAGGTCGAGCTGTACCGCGACCACGTGCCGGTGTTCGACCGTTTCAAGGTCGAGGAGCAGATCGAGCGGAGCCTGGCGCGCAAGATCTGGCTGAGGCGCGGCGGGTCCATCATCTTCGACCAGACCGAGGCCATGACCGTCATCGACGTGAACAGCGGCCGGTCCGTCGGCCATCGCGACCAGGAGATCAACGCCTACGAGACCGACCTCGAGGCGGCCCGCGAGATCGGGCGCCAGCTCCGGCTCCGCGACATCGGCGGCATCGTCACGATCGACTTCATCGACCTGCGCAACGAGAAGCTCCGCAAGCGCATCGTGAACGAGCTGCACAAGGAGCTGAAGAAGGACCAGGCCGTGTTCGACATCCTGCCGATGAACGATTTCGGGCTCGTGTCGCTCACCCGCGAGCGCGTCCGGCCCAGCCTGTTCGCGCGGCTCAGCGAGAACTGCCCGCGGTGCGAGGGCCTCGGCCGCGTGCCGACCAAGAGCATGCTGATCACCCAGATCGAACGCCGCATTCAGCAGGTCAAGACCGAAAGCGGCGCGCGGCGTCTGGTGATGAAGGTCCATCCCGAACTGGCCGATTATCTTTCCGAAGGGGGGTTGAAGAGCCGCGTGAAGCAGTTCATGGCCAAATACCTGGTCATGATCAAGCTGGTCCGCGACGAGACCCAGCGGGAGGAGGACTTCACCTGCACGCCCGCCGGAGAGGAAAAAAAGAAAGGGAAAAAGGGATGGCGCCGCTTTTTCGGCTTGACATCTTGAGGTCAATTCATTAAATTACATGGCTTTTTGGATACCACCGCTCCCAAAGGAGGATCTTCATACTCATGTACGCCATCATGGAATTGGGCGGAATGCAATGGAAAGTCGAGGAAAAGTCGACCCTGCGTGTTCCCACACTCGAAGCCGAGCCGGGCAAATCCGTGCTGATCGAAAAGGTTCTGCTGGTTGCCGACGGTGACCAGGTCAAGGTCGGATGTCCCACGGTTTCGGGCGCAAAGGTCGAAGCCACGGTCGTTTCGCAAGGCAAGGCTGATAAAGTCATGATTTTCAAGAAGAAACGCCGCAAGAACTACCAGGTCAAGCGCGGCCACCGCCAGCCGTTCACCGAGATCCGCATCGACAAGATCAGCGCCTGAACAGGCGCCTCATTTTTAAAACCACGGAGATTTCAGTCATGGCACATAAAAAGGGCGTCGGCAGTTCCAAGAACGGGCGAGACAGCCAGGCGCAGCGGCTGGGCGTCAAACGCTTCGGCGGACAGGCCGTGAAAGCCGGCAACATTCTCATGCGCCAGAAGGGCACGAAGTTCCACCCGGGCGTCAATGTGATGAAGGGCGGAGACTGCTCCCTGTTCGCCACAGCGGACGGCAAGGTGAAGTTCGAGAACCTCGGCGGCCGCCGCGTGATCAGCGTGTATCCCAACTGATCGTTCCGGAAACCAGGGCATTCCCCGGGGGCGCAAGCCCGCCGGGGTTTTTTTTTAGTAAAAGAAATGGAACACGGATTGAGCGGATGGAACAGATGGACACGGATAAAAAAATGGTTGTTGGGGTAATGCATTGATTGTCATTTTCGGAACAACCTCAAACCCATGTCATCCAATGACCCCGGGGTCGAAATCCGGGCGCAGTGGGGAAAAATGATCCGCGCGATATTCTGGGACAATGACGGCGTTCTGGTGGACACCGAGCGTCTGTACTTCGAGGCCACGCGGCGCGTTCTCGAAAGCGTCGGCGTGGCACTGACCGAGTCGACCTTCATTGAAACGCTGATGGTCCGCGCGACCGGACCCTGGCACCTGGCCGTCGACAGGGGATTCCCCGAATCCCGGATTCCGGATCTGAAACGGGAGCGTAACGCCGTGTATTCGAAGCTCATCACCGAATCCGACATCGCGGTTCCCGGCGCATTGGAAACGGTTCGGCGCCTGCATGGCCGGGCGGCCATGGCCATCGTGACCAGCTCCAGGCGCGAGCATTTCCGCATCATACACGAAAAGACCGGCATTCTGCAGTACATCGATTTCGTCATCGACGCGGAGGACACGACGCGGTACAAGCCGGAACCGGATCCCTATCTCAAGGCCCTGGACAGGTCCGGACTGTCCGAGGCGGAATGCCTCGCGGTAGAGGATTCGGAACGCGGCCTCGCGTCCGCTGTGGCCGCGGGCATTCGCTGCGTCGTCATTCCCCGCGGGCTGTCCCGGGGCGGGAGGTTCGAAGGCGCGTGGAAAGTGCTGTCGGATATTGCGGAGGTGGAGGGGGTGGTGGAGGGGGAGGGTAACAGTTCGATGTAGGTCCGATATGCCCCGAAGGGGCTATCGGACATTTCCGGAAAGTTTATTATAGGTCCGAAATGCCGAGACCGCGAAGCCCTTCAATAGCGGGAATCTGTCGATTGGTCCCGTGAAGCGGGAAGGCGAGGCTTTCGGACTTTTTTCCGAAACGGCTCATTTTTTCTGTCCTTTCGGACGTGTTAAAAAAAAATGTCCGATAGCCTCGCTGAGAGGATGCTCGGCATATCGGACCTACTACTTTCGGACGTGTTTAAAAAAATGTCCGATAGCCTCGCTGAGAGGATGCTCGGCATATCGGACCTACTACTGTCCTTTCGGACGTGTTAAAAAAAAATGTCCGATAGCCTCGCTGAGAGGATGCTCGGCATATCGGACCTACAACTACTTCTCGGGGATGTCCGATAGCTCCGTGGAAAAGATGCGGAGCATATCGGACCTACAACTATGAACTTCTTTTTTTGCTTAAAACCTCATGCACCGTCTTCAGCAGGTGGTCGAGTGAATACGGCTTCTGCAGAAACGGGTATCCCTTTTCCTCGATGATCTTCCACTGCGACTTGGTATCCGTGTATCCGCTCGAAAAAAGCACTCGGAGCGCGGGATTTTCCGCGGTCATTTTTTCGATGAGCTTGAGCCCGGTCGTGTGGGGCAGCACCACGTCCGAGAAGACAAGGTGAAAGTCGCCCTGCTGGGCGGCAAACAGGTCCAGGGCGTCCTTCTCCCCGGACGCGGCGTAGACCCGGTACCCGTTGTCCTCGAGAGACCGCAGGGTGTAATTCAGCACACTCTCCTCGTCCTCGATGAGGAGGATGCGTTCGCCGAGGCCCCTGACCGCCCTGGGCACGGGGCCCTCCGGCGTCTGTGATTTCGGCCTGGCGTCCGAGCGCGGGAGAAAGACGTGGAACTCCGATCCGCTTCCGGGCCGGCTGTCCACGGTGATCCATCCCTTGTGCTGCTGCACGATTCCGTAGACCACCGACAGGCCCAGGCCGCTTCCCTTTCCCATGTCCTTGGTCGTGAAAAACGGCTCGAAAATGTGTTCAATCACGGCGGCGTCCATTCCCGATCCCGTGTCGGACACGGACATCCGGATGAAACGGCCCGGACGGCCGTCCGGCATTTTCCGAACGTCGGCCGCCTTGAGACCCACCGGTTCCGTGCGGATCCGGATGGTGCCGCCTTCCGGCATGGCGTCGCGGCTGTTGACGACCAGATTCATGAGCATCTGCTCGACGGACGTGGGGTCCGCGATCGTGATCAGCGGATCCTCGGACAGTTCGTACGCGACCTGCACGTCCTCTCCGAGAATGCGGCGGAGCATGCCCAGCAGGTTGCGGATCGACTTGTTCACGTCGACCGGCTCGAATTCCATGGGCTGACAGCGGCTGAAGAGGAGGAGCTGGCGGGTGAGGCTCGCGGCCCGGTCGACCGCGGTCTGCACCTCGGAGAGATCGGCATGCATGGACGAGCCCGGTTCCGTGCGGCGGATGGCCAGGTCCGTGTATCCGCGTATCGCGGTGAGGATGTTGTTGAAGTCGTGCGCCACGCCGCCCGTCAGCCGGCCGATGGCCTCCATCTTGCGGGACTGGAAGAGCTGGGCCTCGATCTTGCGCTTTTCCTCCTCGATGCGACGCTGGTTCCGCCGCATTTCAGCCTCTCGGCGTTCCCGCTCGATGACGGGGATCAGCCGCGCGAGATTGTCCTTCATGATGTAGTCGTGCGCGCCGGCGCGCATGGCCAGAACGGCGGTTTCCTCCTCGACCGCGCCGGAGACGATGAGGAACGGCAGGTCCAGTCCCTTGGCCTTGAGCACGGCGAGCGCGTCCGTGCCGCTGAAATTGGGCATGAAATAATCCGAAATGACCACGTCCCATTCCTGCGAATCCAGGGCCGCCTGCATGGCACCGGCCGTTTCCACGCGCTGGATGGTCGGCCTGACGCCGCCCTTTTCGAGCGCGTTTTTCAGGAGAAAGGCGTCATCCTCCGAGTCTTCCACGAGCAGAATGCGGAGTTCGCCGTTCATGAGGCCTCCCGGACGCCGATCGGAGAGGGCATGTTCACCGTGAGCCAGTATCCGGCCAGCTGGCGCAAGTTCGCCTCGAACTGGGACGCGTCCGAGGGCTTGCGCACCACGCTGTTCGCGCCCAGGCGGTAGCTTTCCGTCCAGTCGTTTCCGGACTCCGAGGACGTGAACATGACCACCGGCAAATGGCGGGTTTTTTCGTGCGACCGGATGCGGCGCAGCACTTCAAGGCCGTCCATGCCCGGCAGCCGGATGTCCAGGAGCACGAGATGGAGCGGGCCGAGCCGCACGGCGCCGGACTCGGTTTCGGTCTGGCGGAACAGAATCTCGAGGGCCTCACGGCCGTCCCGGGCCACGCGCACGCCCGGCCGGGCCGGGTCCGACGCCAGGGCCCGCACTGCGAGTTGTTCGTCGTTGGGGTCGTCTTCCACGAGGAGAATGGTCTTCTGGGCCATACACGGAATCCTTCAAGGGGATCGAAGGGGCGGGGCTGTCCTCCCTCTTTATTATAGGGCAAACCTTTCAAATAGTCAAGTGAAAAACCGGCCTGGGCCGGAAATTGTATTTGACCGGAAGGCTTTTCAGTCGTATCCTGTATGGTGCGGAGAAGGCGTCCGCTGAACCCCCAAACGCGGGAAGGCCGTTGGAAGAGACGGACACGGAACTGATGCTTCTGGCGCGGACCGGCGACGAGGACGCCTTCAGAAGGATCGTGGAGCGGCACCAGGGAACGGCGTACAGCCTGGCCCTTCGGATCCTGGGCCGCCGGGCGGACGCGGAGGACGCGGTGCAGGAGGCGTTCATCCGGGTCTGGCGGCACCTGCACCGTTTCGACACCGGCCGGCCGTTTCAATCCTGGCTGAACAGGATCACGGCCAATGTCTGCCTGGACCGCCTCAAATCCGCGGACCGGAAACGGACCGGGGAAATGAGGCCCGGCGCGGAAGAACGCCTGGTGTCGGACGACGACCCGGCCCGCAGGCTTGAGGACCGCGACCTGGTCCGGTGGATGGAGCGCTTCATCCCGGACCTGCCCCCCAAGCAGAGAATGGTTTTCGTGCTTCGGGACGTGCAGGACATGAGCGTGGAGGAAACAGCCGAAGCCCTCGGCATGTCCAGGCGGTCGGTGATCAGCAACCTGTGCCTCGGCCGCAAGACCCTGGCTGCGAGGTTTGAAGCGCTGGAGAAAGTGGGGAAAAAACCATGAAATGCGGACGGTACGGGGAATGGATGCTCCTGAACAGGCCGGGCGAGCTGGATGAAAAATCCGGCCGGGAACTGGAACAGCATCTCGCCGCGTGCCCCGAATGCCGCGCGGCGCGGCTGGAGACAAACCGGGGGATGCGGCTCGCGGCCCTTGCCGCTGAACGGATGCGGCAGACACAGCCGATTCCGAGCGCGGGCATGACGGATCGGATTCTCTCGGCCGTTGCGAGGGAGAAGCGGCCTGAACCGGCCCGGAGGCCGTGGACCGTCCCGTTCCTTCCGGCGCGGACCGGCCGCCTGGTTCTGTCCGGAGCCGCGGCCTGCGCGGTTCTGTTTTTCGCGGGCCAGGAAGCCCTGGTCCTTCGCCGGGTGGCGAGGCTGGAGGACCGCATGGCCGGCCGATCGTCCGTCCGGCCCGCGGGAACTGAATCATGGACGGAACTCCGGAGCCGCATCAGTGAATCGGTTCCGCTGGACCAAGACCGTGTGACCGTTCGGCGTTCCGACCTGGAGGCTTTGGTCCGGCTGTATCCGGACGACCCGGCTGTTAGGGCCCTGGCCGGAAGCGCGAAGAGGCTGACCCGGGGCAGGGACGGGGGGCGTGTTTCCGTGCCGGACCTTGTACGGCATCTGGAAAAGGATCCGATTGCATCTGAATGGGTGCGTCAAATGGAAAAACGAGGAGGAAAGTCATGGAATCGTATCTGAAGCGGGGGATCCTGGCGTTTTCCGTACTGCTGACGGCGATCCTGTCCGGGTGCCGGGAATTCGAGACGGAAACGGTCATTCGGCCCGACGGT
>JAFGAX010000075.1 GCA_016933415.1 bacterium | reverse complement strand
TCTAATCCAGCAGCCTCTTCTGCCCCTCCAGCCTTCGGATGTGCTCAACGTCCTGCGTGCATTCCATGCACCCCAGGTAATTGCCGGACTCGTCCCGCAGGGCGAAGAACTCGATGAGCACCTTATGCGGCTCGCCGTTTGGCCCGATCTTGAGATCGATCCAGAACCGCGCGGAATCGCGTTTTCCCGCCTTCATTTCATCCACGATCTGAATCACCTTGTCCAGGCTGGTTTCCGGGTGGCAGTTGCGGAAATTCACGCCCATGGACGTCAGCGGCCGTTTGAAAAGCCTGTTTTCATGTTTGTTCCACCCCACCACCTCGTCGTTGGCGTCGATGACGGTGAGCTCCATGGGCAGGGCTTCGAGTAGGGCGGTGAGCATCTTTTCATTCATTTGGTCGATCTGCACAGGGCCTCCGGTTGCTGTTCAATCGGATTGAAGCTCCCCGCCGCCCGCTGCGCGGGATCAAGCTATTACATTAATGAAATATTGAAGACAAGCGGCGGGCCTTCAATAGTGAAAAAATCAGATAGATTGGTCCGGCGAAGCCTTCAATCGCCGGCATCTGTAGCTTGATCCCGCATTGCGGGACCGGGGAATGCGCTCGCGGTCAGATTCAATCAGTCAGGAGAAAAATATACACAATCCAGGGGTAAAAAACAAACCTCCCGGAGGCTCCGAGCCTATGGGAGGATATCTCAGATGCGACGCGCCTTCAGGTGCGTCGCACCTGCTTCACGCCACCGGAATCTTCACCCGCGCCAGGACGCCGCCTTCGGTTTGCACAATCTCCGTTTTCCCGCCGAATGCGTCCGCGAGCACGGCCAGGGCTCTCTCGCCCAGATCGCTGTTCCCGGCATTCTCCTGGGTCACGGTCGGGTCCACGGCGCGCGCCAGAAAATAGCGGAAATGAATGGCGCCCGGAGCCCGTATCTCGGTCACGGCCATGTTGTCTTCCATCAAAGTCCGCACCGAAAGATCGCCTTTCGCGGCCTTGGGCAGGGATTCATACGCCGCGCGGAAAAGAACCTCGAAGGCCAGGGACAGATCGCGGCCCGAGGCCAGCAGGGGCGGGACTTCCTTCGAGAAGGAGGTGTTCTTCAGGATATCGTCCGATCCCGCGAGAAAGGCCAGGTGGAAGAGTTCCTGCCTCAGCACCTCGGCCAGGGTCCAGTTTCCGCTTCCCTCTTCGAGGTTCCGGGAATTGCGGCTGACCAGGTACTGCAGGGCCTTGCGCATCTTCTCCCATTCCATGAAAAACGGAGAAAACTTGGCATCCTCGGCCGGCAGTTTCTTCAGGTCCTTGTTGATCGCGTCCATGGTGGCGTTCATGGGCGATATGAATTTCCGCACCATCTGCTGGTTTTCAGCCGCGGCCGCGCGCAATTTGGCCCGGCTGAATTCCGCCAGTTCGAGCGCACGCTCGTTTCCCCTCGAGTCAGCCCGATGCTTGATGTCCCGCGCCACGTGGAGAATGCACTGGGTCTTGTCCAGCTTGAGCCATTTGGCGTTCACGTCCAGGTGCAGCGTCTGCCCGTCCCGATTCCGCCACTGCTCCTCGAACCGGCAGATGCCGTTGTCCAGCCAGGCCTGTTTCCGGGAGTCCGTGAACTCGTTTTCCACCTGGATCTGGTCCATCGTCATTTTTTTCAGCTCTTCGCGCGAATATCCGCTGAGTAATGTGAAGGCCTCGTTGAACAGCAGAAAATGTCCTTTTTCCGTGGTCAGATAGATGGCGTCGCTGATCGTCTCGACAAGAAGCCGGTACCGGCCCTCGAGGTTACGGAGACGGCCGCGGGCTTTTTCCATGTTCTCTTCCAGCAGCCCCTTTTCCTCCTGCAGCCGCTCGTACTTCTCCCGCTCCTTGCCGCTCAGGTAACCGATGCCCGCTCCGACGAGGATAAAAATCACCCAGACCAGGGAAGAAGCGCCGATTCTCCTGTAAAAAAACTGGATGATATAGCCGCCGAAAACGCCCATGATGACGCCGACGATGAGGTTCTGGTAAACCTGGTTGAGCTGGTTGATTCTGTTGACGATGGATTCAGGCATGACGGTCCCCTTCAGGCATTGATACGGAATCATCCGATATTTATTTTGCAAACTTTATACCAACATAGAGGATACACCACGCATTATTCCCGTTTTTCCCCTTGACATTTCCCATTTTTCGGCTTAGTATAAAAAAACGCATGACCCGGAGGCTTGTTTGATATCCGTTCTGTATGTGAAAAAAATCCAATCCGACCCAGAGTCTGATATCCTATTAAAAAGACTGAGGTTGGAAGGATTCGGAAATCTGAAATCCCTTTCCATTGAACGCGTTTACAGACTGGAAGGCATCCATCAGGAAAATGCCGACCGGCTCCATCCCCTGTTCTGTCATCCAGGATACGAAACCGCCTCGGAAACAACCGGATTCAAACCGGTGGACGGACCCGTGGTGGAAATCGGCTACCAGAGGGCCGTCACTGACCCGGAACTGCCCTCCATTCTGCGCGCGGCGGAATCGCTCGGCGTATCCGGCCTGCAATGGGCGCGTATTTATCACCGCATCCAATTCACGGGTGTGGACGACAAAACCGCCATGGCCATCGCAGACCGCCACCTGTACAATCCCCAGGTGCAGATCCTTGTTTCCGATAATGATAAATGGGACTCGCTCAAGCCGCACGGGCATACGGGTCCCATCGAGCGGATATCCCTGCAGGGCCTGAACAGCGCCGCTTTGGCGAAACTCAGCGACGACAGGCGCCTGTTTCTGGATCAGGCCCAGATGACGGCCCTGCAGACGATCGAGAGATCGATGGGCCGGCCTTTCACGGACGCGGAACTCGAAATGTTCGCCCAGACCTGGTCGGACCACTGCTTTCACACCACCTGGAAAAGCCTCGGCCTTCTCAAGGCCCTGTCCGGCGCGACGGCTGATATCAACCACCCGCTGGTGCTCTCCTCCTTCGAGGACAATGCCGGGGTCATGGCCTTCTATGACGGCTGGGCGCTGACCGTGAAGGGCGAAACGCACAATTCGCCCACGGCAGTCTCACCCTACGGCGGCATCATGACCAAGCACGGCGGCGTGATCCGCGACACACTCGGCTGCGGGCTCGGGGCATGGCCCATCGGCGGCAGTACGGTGATGGGCCTGGGCGACCCGTGCCTGTCGTGGGACGCGGTGCCCGGGGGCGCACTGCACACCAAAACCATACTGCTGCAGTCCATACGCGGAACCGCCGATTACGTGAACCCCATGGGCATTCCCATGATGTTCCCCGTGTACCGCTTCCATCCCGGGTACACGGGCAAATGCTTCGCGCTCGGCCACTCCATCGGCCTGATTCCGGCGAAAGCCGCGGCCAAGGGACATCCGCGGCCCGGCGACCGCGTCGTCCTGCTGGGAGGACTCACGGGCCGCGACGGCCTGCACGGCGCAACGGTCAGTTCCGCGTCCATGACACACGAGACCGCGGATGTGGACGCGGCCCACGTGCAGATCGGCCATCCCATCGAGGAGCGGAAGTTCATGGAGGCCATACCCGCGCTCCGCGACTCCGGGTGCCTCAGCGCCATCACCGACCTCGGCGCGGCCGGGCTCTCCTCGGCCGCGGGCGAGATGGGGTCCGAAACGGGCGTGTGGATCAACCTCGCGGCCGTGCCGCTCAAGACCGAGGGCCTCATGCCCTGGGAGATATGGATCTCCGAGAGCCAGGAGCGCATGCTCGCGGCCGTTCTCCCGGAGAAACTGGCCGAGGCGATGCGGATACTCGACCGGTACGAGGTGCGCGCCTCGGTGATCGGCGTGTTCACGGATACCGGCCGTTGCCGCGTGGTGTATGAACCGGCCTCTGTTTCTGATCCGGAAAAGGCCTCCGGCCTGGAAGGAGACGCTTCCAGACGGGCCGTGGATCTCACTTTCGATGATTTGCGGAAAGGATGCCCGCTTCCGGACCTGCAGCCGAAGAAACCCGGCATTAAAAGCAGAGGGACCGGGGTCCCGAGGTCCGGAGGCCGGCCGGGAGCTCCCTATACGGACGCGGACTGGAAGAAAGCGATCGAAAAGGTCCTGACGCACCCCAATCTCGCGGACCAGTCCGCGGCCGGCACGCAGTTCGACTCCACGGTTCAGGGAATCACGGTGACCGGACCGTACGGAGGACGCGACGGCCGCATGCCTGAGGACGTGTGGATTTCAGCGCCCCTGCGGGGTAAACCCTATGGCGCGGCCGCGGCCCTCTCCTTCTCTCCCTACTGGGGAGACGCGGACCCGGCCGGGATGGTCAAAATGGCCATGGCCGAGTCGATTACCAAGCTCGTGGCCGCCGGCGTCAGCCGCAAAGAGATCGTGCTCTGTGATAATTTCTACACGCCGCGCATCACGCCCGAATCAGCCTGGGCCCTGAAATCCATGGTGGACGCGTGCTGCGATCTCTCGCGCAGGTTCGGAACACCTTTCATCTCCGGAAAGGACAGCTCGAGCGGCACCTTCGTCGGAGAGGACGGCGTGCGCATTGAAGTGCCGCCCACCCTGTGCGTGCTCGGACTCGGCCGGATGCCGGACGTCCGGCGCCGCGTGCCGAAGCCGTTCAGTCAGGCAGGCGACGTTCTGCTTCTGCTGGGGCCGGCCTCCGGCGGACTGGGCGGGTCCCTGTACGTCAACGTCACCGGAAGACCGGGAAACCGGCCGCCGGATCCGGACCCGGACGCGCTCCTCCGCGGATGGGACCAGCTGGCCGCGCTTCAGGCGAAGGGGGATATCGTTTCCGCGTCGGCAGTCGCCGAAGGCGGAATCGTCCGCAGGCTGTTCGAAATGTCGCTGGGATCCGGCCTTGGATGCCGGGTCGACACCGGCGCTTTGGTCGGGCGGCTGGGTCTGGAAACCGCGGAGCCCGCGTTGTTCGGGGAAATGACGGGCGCTGTTCTCATCGGGGTCCCCTCCGGCCGGGCCGCGGCCGTGGAACGGGAAACCGGAGCCGTGGTCGTGGGACGCGTGACCGACAAACCCTATTTGTCTTTCCGTCTGGGTCCAGCGGAGTTTAAAATGGACGTGGAATCGCTCGCCGCGTCGTGGTCCAAACCCTTCGCGGAGGTGGCGCTGTGAGCAGACCCAGAGTGCATGTGCTGTACGCGCCCGGAACCAACTGCCATTTCGAGATGATCGACGCCTTCCGTCTCGCTGGCGCGGAGCCGTCGCTCCGGCTCCTGACGGACGATCTGATTCGAGGTAAGACGAAGCTTTCGGACTGCGACCTGATCGCCATTCCCGGCGGATTCTCGTTCGGCGATCATATCGCGGCCGGCCGCATCTTCGCCCTCGACCTGGTGCACAGGCTCAGGGACGGGCTTCTCGAAGCCGGACGGAAACAGATACCGATGATCGGGGTCTGCAACGGCTTTCAGGTGCTGGTGAACACCGGCCTTCTGCCCGGCACTTCGGAAATTGGCAGTCCGGACGCCTTGCTGGACCGCAACCGGGTCGCGGTTTTCGTGTCGCAATGGGTGACCCTGCATGCCCAGGCCGGTTCGCCCTGCGTATGGACGAAGGGTTTGGAAGGCAAAGGCCTGCGAATGCCGACCGCCCATGGCGAGGGCAGGCTCTGTGTCCCGGACGGGTTCGACGATCGGAACACCGTGTTCCGGTACGGGTCCGCCGCGGGAACGGAGGATTACCCCGCCAATCCGAACGGATCCTTGCATGGCCGCGCGGGCATATGCGACCCCACGGGCCTCGTTCTCGGGCTCATGCCCCACCCGGAGCGTGCGATTTATCCCTGGCTGGGATGCGAGGACGGACTTGATATTTTCAGGACGGGCGTGGAAGCGGTGAAATAAACAGTGCCGGGTTCCGGGTTCCAGTTGTAGGTCCGATATGCCGAGCGCTTCTCAGCGAGGCTATCGGACATTTTCATCTCCGGCCAGAAACTCCAGCCTCTGCGTCATT
>JAFGAX010000074.1 GCA_016933415.1 bacterium | reverse complement strand
CGCGGCCCGCGCTGAGCATGAGGCCGAACCGGGCGGCTTGCGATTCGTCCACCAGTCCGGTCTGTCCGAGCTTGACCTCGTCGAACAGGGACTGGACGCGCACGCGTTCGACCAGTTTCAGCGAGGGGATCTGGCTGAGGTCCGTGATGAGCATTTCCGCAAGCCCTTTGCCTACGGGGAACATCTGGGGATCCGCGGATTCGACGCGGAAAGGCAGAACCGCGATCGTTCCGGGCGCGGCCCTGACCGCTCCGATCGCGGATTCCTGTTCCGCCAGACGAACCGCCTCCTCCTTCAGGGATTCCCGCTGAAGCACGAGGTAGCGCTCCTCCACCCGGTCGCGGAAGGGCCCGGCCGGGGCTGAAACGTACCTGGCATACAGTTTCAGCGCATCCGGCTTCAAGTCCTGCTTTTCGAGCATCCGGCCCAGATAGTACAGGCACAGGGGATCGTCCGGACTCAATTTCAGCGCCCGTTGAAGGCATTTGCTGGCAATGGCATATTTGCCCGCGTGAAAACAAGCCTCGCCCAGCCCCTTCAACGCCTCAATGTCCCTGGGATTTTTTCTGATACGGCCGGCCCAGGTCTGCATGTCCCCGGTTGTCCCGGATGGAGCGGCGGACTGGGATCGGGCGGTTTGAAAAATCAGAAGGCCGGATAATAGAAAGATGGTTGAAACGCGGACCCCTCGGCGCATGAAAACCCCCTTGCGGTTGAAAACCCCGCCGCAAGCAGCGGGGTATCACCGGAAACTTGGATGATGGCCGCCGCCCCGCTGCGCGGGACCAAGCAATTATATGCCTTCTGGTTGAAGGCAAGCGGCGGGGAATCAGACCCGTCGGAGCGGCCAGAAGCCAAATCTCCAATCATCCAGAAACACTGGAACCAGAATGACAGGGCTTCTGGCCGCCCGATTGAGTCCTTACACGGGAATGCGTGCAACTTCCATTCCGGATCATCGATGCGATTTTTTTCGAAGAAAACCGGGACAACCTCAATTCTTCTTCGGGTGATGCGTCCGATGCAGGCTCGATTTTGACCGATCCGGATACCGTTTCATCGGCCTTTTTTAAGCCACCCCGGTTATAGTATACGATATTTTCAAATCAAATTCCATAGCCATTTAGACCGAGGTTCATCCACCGATGCCGTAGTAAACGGCCAGTGATTTGAGCGGCCGCATGTGCTCGATATGTGTTCTGAAATAGAGATCGAACATTTTCCGGATCTCCGCCTTCAGCCCCGAAGGCGGGTTGAGACGGCTGGCTTCTTCGAGCGCCGCTCCCTGCAGCCAGAACAGAATTTCAAGGGTTTCCCCCTCGATACGGAGTCCGCCCCGTCTGGATCCGCATTCCCTGCAGAGCAGGCCGCCGTTGACCGGCAGAAAGAACCCGCCGCCCGCGCCGAGTGAACCGCCGCAGTCCAGGCACCGGTCCCATGTCGGTTGATACCCCATCATGCCGATAAAGTGTCCTTCAAAATACCAGAGACAGCCTTCGAGAAAACCGTCCGCTTCGTTCATGGTTCCGAGATATCGGACGATCATGTCGAACAGCGCCGGGTTGGGCTCTTCGGCGAGCACGGCCTTGTCCAGAAGTTCGCAAGCCGCCAGGCCGAGCGCGGTCCGCGCCGTGTTCCCGAGAATGCGAATGTGGCCGTCCTTCAGGTCCGTCTGGCTGAGCAGCTGCAGATCCCGCGTTCGTTTATCGTAATAGATCATGTCGATATGGGCCAGGCTTTCGACGCATCCCCTGAACTTGCTCTTGGGGCCCAGCGCGCCCTTGGCCACCACCCGTATCTTTCCGTGATCACGGGTGAAAACGGAGAGGATTTTGGAGGTCTCGCTCAGCCGCCATCCCCTGAGCACCACGCCCTCGGTTTTCAGGATGGCCACTGATCCGCCTCCGGCCGCGACGGAACCAGCCGGCCCCAGCACTCAATCCGATTAAACGGATGCGGCTCAATGAATAACCCCATTACCCATTCTTTATCCGTGAAAATCCGTGTCATCCGTGTTCCATTCGTTCTTCTACCGCTCAACCGAAACCAGGTCAATAATTAATCCTCTTCCTCATTCTTTATCCGCGCCAATCCGCCTGATCCGCGGGCCGCGAAGCGGCATCCGCGTTCCATGTCTTTATCCGTGTTCCATTCGATCCTCGGCCGTTCAACCGAAACCGGCTCAACAAATAACCCCATCACACATTCTTTATCCGTGAAAATCCGCTTCATCCGTGTCATCCGTGTTCCATTTTATATAACGCATCCGCCAGCCCCGCCCACTCCTCCACGGACAGGTCCTCGGGCCTGCGATCGAGCGTCCGCTCCAGCCCGGCCGGATCAGGACCTCCGCCCCAGTACGGCTTCAGCGAATTCCGGAGCATTTTCCGCCTCTGTCCGAATCCCTTTTTCACGAGTGCCCGGAAGAAAGCCTCGTCCCTCACCGGGAACCGGGGCCCGTCCAGAAAGACCCCCGCAAGAACCGCGGAATCCACACCCGGGATGGGTCTGAAGGCGCCCCTCGGAATCGCGAATAAAATCCGGACATCGGCCGCCATCTGGATCAGAACCGAGGGAATGCCGAAATCCTTCGTCCCCGGCCTTCCGGCCACGCGCAGGGCCACTTCCTTCTGCATGGTGAAGGCGAAGTCGCGGACCTGGGGCCTTTCATCGAGAAGCTTGAACAGAATCATGGAAGTGATGGCGTATGGAATATTGCCGATGATCCGAAGTTTCGTGCCTTCGGGCGCCAGGCCGGACAGGCGGGTTTTCAGAAAATCCCGCTCGATCAGGCGGAACCGGGGTTCGTCCAAGAAATCCCGCCTGAGCACTTCCGCGCAACGCCGGTCGATCTCCACGCCGATGACGGACGCGGCCGGGCTGTCCAGAATGCACCGGGTAAGAGTGCCCTGGCCCGGACCGATTTCCAACACCACATCCCCGGGCCGGATATCCAAAGACTCGACCAGCCTGCGGCCGAAAGACGCGTCCTTCAGGAAATTCTGGCTGAACCGCTTGAGCGGCCGAACGGTGGGGCACACGGCGTCATCCGAGGCCGAACAGGGTTCTGGCGTTCCGGGTCGTGGAAGCGGCGAGGCTTTCGGCCGTTTCGCCGCGCATGTCCGCGATTTTCCGCAATGTGTGCGTGATAAAGGCGGGCTCGTTTCTTCTGCCCCGCAGGGGAACCGGGGTCATATACGGGGCGTCGGTTTCAAGCAGAAGCCGATCCGGGGGGACGGCCCGGACAATGTCCGGGCCTTTGTAATTCCGGAAGGTGACCACTCCCGTGAACGAGATATGGAACCCCAGTGCCAGCACTTCTTCGGCTTCCCCGAGCGTTCCTCCGTAGCAGTGAAAAACGCCCCGGTACGGAGCCGCCTCCGCTGAGCGCAGAACAGCCAGGGCGTCCCGCATGGCCTCGCGGACATGCACGATCAGCGGCTTCTTCTTCCTGAGGCCGATTTCAATCTGCCGCATGAAAACGGTTTTCTGCACGTCGTGGGGGGAAAAAGAGTAATGGTAATCCAGGCCGATCTCGCCGACCGCGACGGTTTTCGGCGATTCGAGCAGGGTTTCGATTCTTTCCAGATCCCCGGCCGCCGCCTTGGCCGCCTCATGCGGGTGTATGCCCGCGGATGCAAAAACGGCGGGCTGCTTTTCCGCGAACCCGCCCGCTGAAACGCTCGATGAGACATCCGTGCCGATGTCGATGATGGTTTCCACGCCCGCCTCCAGCGCCCGGCGGACGGCTGCGTCGCGATCCCCGTCGAATTCCTCACCGCTCAGATGGGCATGCGTATCGACGAGCAATCCGCTCACTCCGCCCGCACGCCGGAGGGGGCTTCACCGTCCGTCGTCAGCAGGACATGGCCGCCGCCGGTCTTGACCGCCAGCAGCATGCCCTCCGATTCCATACCCCGGATCTTCGCGGGCTCGAGATTCGCGACGACGAGAATGGTCTTTCCCGTGATCTGTTCAGGAGTGTAACTCTGCGCCACGCCGGCCACGATCTGGCGGCCTGTTCCGCCCAGGTCCAGCTGGAGCCTGAGCAATTTGTCCGATTTGGGAACCCGTTCCGCGGACAGGACTTTCGCGGTTCGGATGTCGACCGTCTTGAAATGTTCGAATGTGACGCGGTCCGGTCCATCCGCAACCGCAGGGGCGGGCGCGGACGGCGCCGTTCCGGCCGCCATGCGGTTCAGTTTCTCGATCTGCGGCGCGATGTCCGTGTCTTCGATCTTGGTGAAGAGAATTTTCGGATCGCCCAGCGCATGCCCGGCCGTCACGCCGGGCTCTCCGGCGCTGTCCCATGCCGGGGTTCCGGGAAGGTTCAGTTGCGCGGCCAGCCCCTCGGCGGAAAAGGGGAGAATCGGGGCCATCAGGGTCCTGAGACCGGCCGCGATCTGGACGCACACGTTCAGGGTGGTGGCGCATTTCCCGGGATCGGACTTCCGCGTGGACCAGGGCGCCTGATCGTTGAAATACTTGTTCGCCGACCGGCACAGGTCCATCAGCGCTTTGGCTGCGCCGCGCACTTCGTATTGTTCGAACAAACCGCCCAGAACGACGGGCGAAGCCTTCAATTCGTCGAGCATGGCCCTGTCCCGGCCGTCCAGGGCTCCCGCGGCCGGCACCCTGCCGCCCTCGTACCGGTGAATGAAGGTGAAGGTACGGTTCAGAAAATTGCCGAGGATGTCGGCCAGTTCGTCGTTGTTGCGGCTCTGGAGCTGCTTCCACGAAAAATCGGTGTCCTTGGTCTCGGGCGCATTTGCCGCGATCGTGTATCGAAGGGGGTCCGGCGGGAAGGCGTCCAGGTAATCGTCGACCCAGATCGCGTAATTCTGGCTCGTCGAGATTTTGCGTCCCTCGATGGTCAGGTATTCGTTGGCCGGGATCGCGTCCGGCAGGACGTATCCGCCCACCCGCATCAGCATCATCGGGAAGAGGATGGCATGGAACACCACGTTGTCCTTGCCGATGAAATGAACCAGTTTCGTTTCCGGATCGCGCCAGTAGCGCTT
>JAFGAX010000073.1 GCA_016933415.1 bacterium | reverse complement strand
TTAGGTAGCACTAAAATATAACAAATCTTTAGGTTTTTCGGACCGTTTTTCTTTATTTCATAGAGTTTAACCGGACACTAGTGATATTTATGAATAATTGAAGACAAGCGGCGGGCCTTCAATAGCATACAGATAGAATAGCCTGGTGCCGCTTTGCGTCGAATCCTCCATCTGTAGAGAAGAGACATCTGGTATTCGCTCGCTTACCCCGCGGCAAGCCGCGGGGAATGCGCTCGCTGTCAGATTCGCCCGGAATCGCGGGCGACCACCGGATCCACCGGCCCTGATTGAAAATGCCGGAGGCATTGGCCTTTTCGATGATCCCGGAGTCATCCGATGTGCTTCCGAGCGCCAGGTCACAATGGGTATTGAGGCCGCCCGGGTATTCCGTCTCGCACGTGAGGAGGACCGTTTCACCGAGCGATACACCGGCGAGATCCATGGTGACACGGGTGATTTCGACCGGAACCGTACTGTTCGAATCGGAACCGTCCGATTCAGTGGCGCTCTTCTTGCATGACAGCAGAATCAAAACCGAAAGGACGCATATCATTCATTTCGAGCATTTCATCAGACTGCTTCCAAGAGTGAAGGAAAGGACAAATCCGCGCCAGGCGCCGTGAAGCCCCGGGCGATCGGTCCGGCCCGCGAAAATGGAATTTTTCAGGAACGCGGGGATGGGCCCCCGGCGATCGGGGTCCATCCCCGGAAGATGTCCGATCAGGTCACGTGCACGCTGATTTCAATCTCATTGCTTTCAATCCAACGACCCGGAATACTTCTTTCCAGTGGTTTCATCCAAAATGTATGACCGGATCCACCGGTGCGGATTCCGCATGTTTTGGTCGTAAAAAACCGCGGGACTGTCCTCCGTGCACCCGACGGAGTACTCGTGGCCCTCTTCGATCTGCATCCTGATTTTCGATTGTTCGACTTTAAGGCCCACTCCCCGTCTTGCGGGCCGCATGGACGAACGCCAGATCAGTTTGAATTCGTGGTCGCCGGGCTGAATCAGAATCGTTCTTCCTCCCAAGCGGCTGTACTGACCGGAATTTTCGACCCGCCGGCCGTCGATCATGGTGACCACCGCCGAGGACCCCCGCTGGAACAGCTTGAGCCTGGCGGGCGGGCCGGCCGCGTCCCCCGGTTCCACATAGAGCGACGGGCCGCCGCATGACGCGAGCAGAACGATCAGAATGCCGGCCGTTATCCGTGTTTTCATCCATCCGCCTCCGCACCTGAAAAAACCGTTTCCACAAAGCCCCCGTTCGTCCGCTTGAAACCGGTCACTCCAAAACCGCCCCCGTGGTTTCAGGAAAGACCACGCCCATCCTGCGGCATTTCCATTTACGGGGATGACTGAAACAGGGTGCGGGCCGAGGGCCGGGTCCGCGGCCGGAGCCGCGGGCGGCGCCGCCCGCGCTCAGAACCCCTCGCCCATGTCGATCCGGATCAGGTCCCCTTTGGCGCCGTCGAGCTGGAGCATGTACGCGTACCGGCCGTTTCCCGCGGCCAGGCGCTCCGCGCTGCCTTTGATGATGCCCTTGTACCAGGTGTCCAGGGTCCCGTCCGCCTTCATCTGCAGGATGGGGCTGGCCGCGTCCGTGGCCACATACATGTCGCCCGAGGCCGAGAACATCACGTCCTTGAACGCCGCCGCGGAAAACGCGCCTGATGCCGCGCGGTCCAGAACCGTTTCCCGCGGCCCGAGCGTTCCGGACGCGTCGAGTATCGCGTGGCGGTACACCGCGGCCTTCGGCTCCACGGTGGCATGTTCTGCAATGATGTAGACGTAATTGCCGTGTACACGGATTTTCTTCACGTCATGCGTCGCGTAAACCCCGAGGGCGGCGGAAAACGTCCCGTCCGGATAGGACATGTACAGGTCCGTGTTCTTGGCGGCCATGTAGATATTGCCGTTCGCGTCCGCGGCTCCGACCGTGAACCGCTTGGGCGCCTTCGCCACCCATTCGGTTTCAATGCCGTCCGCCGGGTTCACCTTTGAAATCTTGGCGTTGTTGCTCAGCAGCACCAGGGTTCCGTCTGCCGCCGGAATCACGTCCGTCACGCCCCGGATCGTCGCCTCCATGAAAACACTCTGCGTTCCGTCCGATGCCACCTTGAACGCCTTCATCAGGCCGGTGCGGAACACGTACACGTTCTCGGCCGCGTCCACCAGGATCGCGTTATTGACCGCGCCGTCGATGAACCCGCCGTAGGACGCATCCACGGCGTCGACCGGGTATCCTTCGAAGCTTCCGACTTCCAGCGCGCCCAGGTTCACCACCTTCAGGTTCAGTGTCCCGGACACAGTCGGCCGGCGGACCAGGAGGGACGTGGCGGTCGCGGAAATGATCTCCGTCTTCGCGCCGTTGAAATACACCCGGTTGCTGTCCGCCGCGGGCGAAAAACGTTCGCCGCGTATCGTGACGGTGTTCACGCCCGCGGCCGCCCGGGCGGGTTCCAGACCGGTCACCGACGGACCCGTCCTCGCGGAATGGTCCTGGTAGAACATGGGCACGGGCGAGTCGTACTCGCATCCCGCCGCGGCGAGCAGAAGGACCGCGCAGGCCGACGCCGGCAGGATCCATCCGTATTTGAAGCGTTTCATCTCGTTCTCCTTGCCTTAGAGGGAAAAGCGCGCCGTCATGCGCTGGACCTTGTCGAAAATCCCGAACGGCGTCATC
>JAFGAX010000072.1 GCA_016933415.1 bacterium | reverse complement strand
TTTCCCCTTGAAAATGTCTGTCTTCTTGGCATTTAAATGGTCTCAATTATTGCAGTTTTACCCTTAATTTATCGCAAGCCCCCTGTCGGACCTTCGAAGGCCGGGGAGTCCTGGCGGTCAGGCCGCGAACCCGCGAGCTGTCCGCAGGCCGCGCCGATATCCGCGCCGCGGCTCCAGCGCACGATGACGGGCGAGCGGAGCGGCTTGATCCATTCCAGAAAGCGCTCCACGCGATCTTCGTCCGGCCGTTGAAAACCGCCGACCGCCGGATTGTACGGAATGAGGTTCACCTTGCAGGGAAGGCCCCGCAGAAGGGCCAGGAGCCGGGAGGCGTCCTCCCGGGAATCGTTCAGCCCGGCGAGGAGCACGTATTCAAATGTGACCCTGCGGCCCGGGGCGCGGCTGTAGGCCCGGACCGCTTCCATGAGCGCGGCGATCGGGTATTTGCGGTTGACCGGCATGATGCGGGTTCGCAGGCCGTCCGTTGCCGCGTTCAGGGACACGGCCAGCTTGTAGGGCCTGTTCTCTTCCGTGAACCGGAGCAGGCCGGGGATCACACCCGCGGTCGAGACCGTGATTTTCCTGTGCCCGATCGCGAGGCCTTCGGGATCGTTCATCACGGCGAGCGCGTCCATCACAGCGTCATAATTGAGAAAAGGCTCGCCCATGCCCATGACCACGATATTGGTCGGGGCCGCGCCTGTTTCGCGCCGCACGCCGATCACCTGATCCAGTATTTCCCAGGATTCCAGATTCCGGGTGAAACCCAGCCGGCCCGTGGCGCAGAACAAGCAACCAAGGCCGCATCCGACCTGGGAGGAGATGCAGACGGTGCGGCGATCGCCTTCCGGGATATGGACCGATTCAATCCGGTTCCCGTCCGGGCATTCCCAGAGGAACTTGACCGCGCCCGTGTCGCGGGACCCGTCGGCGGACACCTGGCGGAGGGACTTGATCTCCGCGGTTGCTTCGAGCCTGGCGCGGAACGCCTTGGAGAGATCCGTCATGTCGGAGAAGGAAACCGCGCCCCGCTGGATCAGCCATTTCCAAAGCTGGCGGGCCCGGTAGGGCTTCTCCCCGAGCGTGCTTACCCATTGCTCCAGACCGGCCCGGCCCAGGGCCTTGATGTGCGTTTTTTTTGCGGGCCCGTTCATTTTATCTTCATGACCACGAGGGTCAGGTCGTCCGACTGCGATTCCGTTCCGGAGAAACGGACGACCGAATCGAGTATGGAATCGAGTATCCCTTCGGCCGGACGGTCCACGCAGGCGGCCACGGTTTGAAGCAGTCGGGCTTCGCCGTATTCCTCCTCCGCCTGGTTTCTCGCCTCGGTCACGCCGTCGGTGTAGAAAACCAGAATGTCCCCGGGACCCAGCGTGGTCGAGGCAGACCGGTAGGCCGCGTCCTTCACCACGCCGACCACCAGGCCGCCTTCCCGCAGGGGCGAAGGCATTTTTTCGCGCTTCCAGTGATAGGGGAAATTGTGGCCCGCGTTTGTGTACTCGAAGGCGTTCGTTTCCGGGTCGAAGACGCCGTAGAACAGGGTGGCGAATTTTTCGACCGCGGTCGTCTGCACGATCTGGTTGTTCACCACCTGCACCGCCTCTGCCGTGGTACGGGCGTGCATGGCCGAAATCCGGAACGCGGCCTGGAGATTCGACATGAGGATGGCGGCCGGCACGCCCTTGCCGGAGATGTCGCCGATCACGATGCCGATCCGGTTCCCGTCGAGCGGGATGAAATCGTAGTAATCACCCCCCACTTCACGGGACGGCAGATTGAGCCCGGCCAGCTCGAAATGGCGGCTGTGCGGCCGGGTTTTCGGAAGCAGGTTGCGCTGGATCTCCCTGGCGAGCTGAAGGTCCTCTTCGATGCGCTGTTTCTCCAGGGTCTCGTTGTACAGCCGGGCGTTTTCGACGGCAATGGCGGTCTGGTTGCCGAGCACGGACAGCAGCGTCAGGTCCTCCGACGTGAACCGGGTGCGCGCGACCTTGCGGCCGAGGGCCAGAAGACCGACGAGGCGGTCGCGCGCGACCAGGGGAATCAGGAGCGAGGCGTCGGAGCGCCGCAGCACATCGAGCGCGCGCTCGTCCCGAACCGCCTGGGCGAGAAAGTCGAATTCGATCGGGCCGCCGGCCTCCTTGAGGCGGTCGATCACTTCCGCCTTCGGCCTGAACGCGGCCCCTTCGGCCGCGCCGAAGGGCACGAAGCGGCCGTCCTCCGCGGTGTGATACAGCTCGACGGATTCGACGGACTGCGATTCCATCAGCGTCCGCACGACCTTGGCGCGGAGCGCGGCGGGGTCGATGGTGGTGAGAATGTCGTGGCTCAAATCCTTGAGCACGTTGCGGTAGTCCATGCGGTCGCGCATGAACAGTTTCTCGATCAGGCGCTCGAACAGGCCCAGCACCGGCTGAAAGAGGAACATGGCGACGAGAATGAACAGAATCTCGAACACGGGGATTTCCGCGCCGAAGGCCCGGGCGATCATCGCCTTTCCGATGCGGTAGATCTGCAGGTAAACGCCGACCAGGACGGCGGACGCGAGCGAAAAAACAAGGCCGCGCCGGATGATGAGCCGGATGTCCAGGAACTGGTAGCGGACGATGGCCCATCCGATGGAGCCGCACCCGATGAGAAGGGCCGCGGTGATGAGCGAGAACTGGGCGGTCCGTGACGTGGCGAAAAGATTCATGGCGGGGAAGAGGATGGCCACCGCGTAGAGCCCCACGCTGGCGCGTATGCCCCAGAGCACGATGGCCACCTGGCGCCTGAAACGGCCCTTTTTCAGCCTGCTGTAGCCCAGGGTCAGGAGGATGTTGGCGCCCACGATATAGAGCAGGTTGATCAGGGCGAAGAAATTCGCGTGGAACTGGTAAATCAGGCTGAGCAGGTTGAGGAACAGTCCGACCAGGATGACCAGCGGCTGCACCAGAAGGCCGAACCGTTCCGTCAGGCTGTGCAGGGGCAGGAGGTTCTGAATCTGCTGGGGGCTGGAAAACACCATGACCAGGCCGAAGTGCACGACATGGGGCAGGAAAATCGCGAACCGAAGAAAGGGATGGCGCCGGAACCACTCCACGGGCCGCGGGTACACGGTCGTGAACAGAAACATCTGGGGGAAGAAGAATTCCCAGATGAGAAAGAGCTTGCGGAACCAGTTCAGGTCGATCTGAACGGCCGTAAGATTCTGGAGCATGAGGCCGAACGCGGCGAACACGGGCGCGGTTCCGGCGAGCATGATCATGACGCCCGTGACGCGGTTGAGGTGCTGGTGAGGATTCTCGCGGAGAATGACGAGGCCGAACAGCAGAAGGATCACGCCGAGCGTCAGATAGAACAGGGATGTGACGAGAACGAGGGTCATGTGGGACGGTTCTTCAGCCGCAGGGCCATGCGCACCACGGTCCCGTTCGGCGTGAACTGAAAGTCCACGCGGTCCATGAGGCTTTTCAGGATGAAGATGCCCCGGCCGCTTTCCTTCATCAGGTTTTCGGGGAGCAGGGGGTCGGACAGGGCGGTCGGATCGAAACCCCGGCCCTCGTCCGCCACCTCGATGGTCAGGAATCCGGCCGCGACGCTGAAGGCGATGCGGACGCGCTTTTCGGGGTCACTTCCGTTGCCGTGGATGATGGCGTTTCCGACCGCTTCGGTCACCGCGATCGCGAGGTTGTCGAGTTCCTCCTGGGAAAGACAGTACACGGCCGCGACTTTTTCGGCCATGCGCTCGATCCGGCCCAGCTCCTCCAGCCGGCTGGGGATTTCGACCGCGAAACCCTTGCCGTCCGGGGTCTTCCATTTTTCCCTGAGGCTGTTCATGGCCTCCAGCTCATATTGAGTTCAACCCGGGTCAGGCGCTGGGTTTTCGCGCCCAGATTGCGTGTCCGCGTCAGGCCCGCAAATGCGGAAACGGCCAGGCGGCCGCCGGCATAGGCCACTTTCAAGACAGGTCCGTCGTTCCGGAAATGGAGATTCAGCTCCCTTTCGGCGGCGAACCCGGCCGCGCCAGCGGCCGGTTTGAACCGCCAGCCCTTTCTGCGGTATACGGACCAGCCCGGCATGAGATGCCATCCCTCGGCCGGCCGGTGGTCCAGGACCACGGATCCGGTGAAGCTTTGGCGGTCGGCGAGGCGCTGTTCCATCCAGCGTTTCCAGAGCAGTTTCCCGTTTTCGTCCAGATCCAGCCGGACATTGGCGAAGATGCCGGTCCTCTCCGAGGCTTCGACCCGTATCGAATCGTCCAGACGGAAAGCGCGGTACAGGTAGCTGCGGATGCCGGTGGACGGCTCCTCGAAATCATAGGCCATGGTGTTGATCAGCACTTCCGCGGACTGGCTGGCCCGGAAGCGGGACGACGGCCGCCAGCGCAGTTCGGGATTCAGCCTGAGGATGCGGATGCGGCTGTTGTCCGCGCTGCGCCCGGACCGGATGTACACCTGGTGCAGGCTGTGAAACGAAAGCGACGTCCGGAGCGACAGGTCCCCGGTGAAAGCGTGCAGGACGATGAGGTCCGATCCGAACCGGAGTTCGTCCCGGTCGTCCGCGTTGGCCTCGTCCGGTGTGTCGTATCGAAGCCGTTCCAGGTTCGATCGTAAAGAGACGGAATCGGAGGCCGAAAGCCGCGCGGCCAGCCGGAGCCAAGCCGCGTTCACGCGGCTCCGGTTGTCCGGCGCGTCGGTCAGGCCGGAAAAGGGGGAGCCCGGACGGCCCCGGGCGATCCAGTAATCCTGGTCGTTCTGAGCCGTCCGGTATCCGGTTTCGGCCCGGAGCAGCCGGCCGGTCCAGATCAATTCAGCCGATCCCGAGGCGCCGAAATCATTCCGCTCCCGCTCCCGCACCGACCGGCCGCCGGTGCGGTCCCGTATGGTCAGAACGCGGTCGCGCAACGCGCCTTCGACGCGGCACCGGGCCCGTTGCGACAGCCGGTAGGTCAGCACGTTGGCCGCCTCGCGCGCCGTTTCTCCGCGGCTTTCCACATCGCCTGTCGCGGACACGTAATAATCCCTTCTCTGGGACCGCACGGACACACGGAGGGAATCGGCCGTGCCCGGATCGAATGTCCTGCTGATTCCGGCCGTCCAGCCCAGGTCCCCGTTTTTCCGAGGTCCCAGATCGTCCGAGCGGAAACGCACCGAACCGTCTCCGGAATAGTCCGAGAAGCCGAAGCGTGAAAGGCCCAACCCCGCCGCGGCCGTGAACCCGCGGTCCGCGCGGCCGAACCGTTCATCCTCCATGACGCCGATCGAGACCGGCATGGACAGAATGCCCGCGGACGCGTCGAGTCCGACGGACAACTGACGGGTCCGCATATCGTTCATGTAGCCCGACTGCTTGTCCGAAATGAGCCGGCTGTCGCCGCGCAACTGCATCCGCAGAAAGGGGAAAAGCAGGCGGCCGGCTCCGAACGAGAGCTCGTGCCTGTCCTTCCATTTGTCGTTTTTCGGATCGACGGCAAGCCGCGAGGAGGACCAGACATCGGACAACCAGACCGTATTGCGGCCGGATGTCCGTCCCGCGTTCAGGATGGTCTGCCAGTCGTCGGTGTTCAGGCCCTTCTGGTATCGGGTGGAGAGGGAATCGACTCGGCCGGACGGGCCGGGGCTGAAAACAGGGGCCGCGGTCGACGTGTCCGGGTCAAGGCCGCCGCATGCCTCGGAGGGGGAAAAGCCCGCGGCCAGAATCGCGAGACCGGCCGCGCACACGGACCGGAGCGCGGTTTTATGGCCGGCCGGGAGCCCGTCCGTGCGGCGGTGTTGAAGAAGGACGGTAAAGCGGGATTGCGGCTTCATGCGCATACCGGTCCGGCGGGTTACGGACGATTCCTTCCGGGCCCGCCCTGTGGCGGCCCGCCCGCAGGCGCACCGGCCGGCGGGGCCGGTTCTACTGATCCTTGGGGACCACGCGGTAGACCTTCTCGTCCTTCTTGGACATGCCGTACTCTTCCCGCGCGATTTTCTCCACAACGGCCGGATCGTCGAGTGTTTTTTTCTCCGCTTCCAGCCGCTTTTTCTCCCGGTCAAGGGCCCGGATTTTCGCCTCGATGGCGCTGCGTTCCATCCGGACCCGCGCCTGCCGCCAGCAGCCGCGCGGTCCCGAGAAGAGAACAATGAGGAGGGCCAGCGAGCCGATGACGGCCCACGTGACCCTCCTCTTCTGTTTCACGTTCATCGGGCGGCCGGTAGCTTGTTCATTTTGGTCTCAATTTTTCCGGATGATCGGAGGCTGGGCTTCCGGCCGCTCCGACGAGTCTGATTCACGGCCGGATTCGGTGCCCATCATCCAATTTCCCGGTAATACTCCGCCGCGGGTGGCGGGATACTTGCTCGGAGCGCCATTCGTGTCATTAACGCTTCGACGTCGCCTTGCCGGGGTAGAGCGCGGCGCCGCCGAGTTCCTCCTCGATGCGAATGAGCTGGTTGTACTTGCAGATGCGATCGGTACGACTCGCGGAACCGGTCTTGATCTGTCCGGCGTTCGTCGCCACCACGACGTCCGCGATGGTCGTGTCCTCGGTCTCGCCCGAGCGGTGCGAAACCACGGCCGTCCACCCGGCCTTGTGGGCCATCTCGATGGCATTGAGGGTTTCGGTGAGGGTCCCGATCTGGTTCAGCTTGATGAGGATCGAGTTCGACGCGCCCATGGCAATGCCTTTTTTCAGGTACTCCACGTTGGTGACGTACACATCATCCCCTACGACCTGGCACTTGGATCCCATCTTTTCCGTCTGAAGTTTGAAGCCGTCCCAGTCGGTTTCGGCCATGCCGTCCTCGATGGAGTCGATGGGATACTTTTTAATCAGTTCGGCGAGGTATTCGACCTGCTGGGCGGTTGTCCGCTTCTGTGCCTTGTCGCCTTCGAAAACGGTATAATCATAGACGCCGTTTTTATAGAAGGCGGAGGCGGCAGGATCGAGGGCCAGGGTGATGTCGTCGCCCGGCTTGTACCCGGCCTTTTCAATGGCCTTGAGAATGGAATCCAGAACATCCTCGGTGCCCTTGAACGACGGGGCGAATCCGCCCTCGTCGCCGACTGCCGTGGAGAGCCCGCGGTCCTTGATCACCTTCTTCAGGCTGTGAAAGACCTCGGCGCCCATGCGGATCGCTTCCCTGAAATTCGGGGCGCCCACGGGGCGGATCATGAATTCCTGGAATGCCACGGGCGCGTCCGAGTGCGAGCCGCCGTTGACGATGTTCATCATGGGAACCGGCAACGTGCGGCCGTTGACGCCGCCGATGTACCGGTACAGCGGAAGGCCGGTGAATTCAGCGGCCGCCTTTGCCGCGGCCAGGGAGACGCCGAGAATGGCGTTGGCGCCCAGCTTGGCCTTGGTCGGCGTGCCGTCCAGTTCGATCATCAACTGGTCGAGTCCGGCCTGGTCCAGGGCGTCCTCGCCGATGACTTCGTTCGCGATAGTTTCATTCACGTTCTGCACGGCCTTGGTCACGCCCTTGCCCAGGTAACGGGCCTTGTCGCCGTCGCGCAGTTCAACGGCCTCGTTTTCGCCGGTCGAGGCGCCGGACGGCACGGCCGCTCGGCCCATGATTCCGCTGTCAAGCACCACATCCACTTCCACGGTCGGATTGCCGCGGGAGTCGAGTATTTCACGGCCGATGACATCCACAATGGTAGACATGCACAACCTCCTGTTTATGAAAGCACATTTAAATTCGGATCCCGCCGCCAGGGCGTAAAAATCCAAAGTAACTGTATAGTATAAAAAAAGTTAGGGAGAATTGCAATAGAAAAGGAGAGGGGGAAGGGGCAAAAGTGCGGGGCACGAGACGCTCCGGGAGGTTGTCAACCTCCCGGAGCGTAAATACACATGTCGCCCCGAGGACGCCTTCTTTGGGATGTCCGATAGCCTCGCACTGAAGTGCGAGGCATATCGGACCTACATCAATGAATCCGCACGAAATCCACGCTACAACTCAGTACGTCAGGCTCATCATTCCCCACACCGCCAGGGCTCCCACGACCGAACAGGCGAAATTCACGGCATCGTTGTTGATCCACTCCCAGCCGGACGTGAGCCGGGTGGGCTTGCCGCAATGGTTCCGTCTTTCCGTGGTTTTTCCGCATCCTGCGCACACGTACTGCGCCTGAACCGTGGCGCCGAAAACGCTGTCCGCGACAGAAGCGAGAAATCCGGCGGCCGTGATCGCGGCCAGGGCCGATTCAATGCCCCATGCATGAAAGAAGGACGGAGCGACCAGAAGGCCGGACAGACCGATGAGCAGGCTGCCCAGCCCGGCGCCGATGAATCCCAGCGGCGTGACCGCTCCGGAAACGCCGTGACTGACCGGCCGGAGCCGGGTGATCAGAACCGGCCTGGAAGGCGAAAACACGCCCAGTTCCGTGGCCCAGGTGTCCGCGTTCACCGCTGCCACGGCCCCGAGGTACAGGCCGTACCAAGCGGGATCGGGCCGCAGTCCGTTCGCGATCACCAGAAGCCCGGCAGCGCCTCCGTTGGCGAACACCTGGCCCGCGTCCCGGGTGGATGATTTCTCGTACAGGCTCTCGACCGTTTTCTTGCGGACGCGGCCGGTTTTGGAGAGCAGGCTGGAAGACAGGAAAAAGACCAGTATGGGAACCGCCCAGGCCCATCCGCCGACGCCGAATAAAAAGGAGGCGAGCAGAAACGTGCCCGCGCTTCCGGAGGCATTGAGAAAATGGAGCCTGAAGGAGAGCAAAGCGACAGCGGCCGCGAGCGCCATTCCAATCGTGAAGCGCAGGGATGCGTCCTGGCCTCCGGTCATCATGAAATACAGTACAAATGCCGCGCCGAGGGGAGCCGTGAGATTGTCCGAACCGCCGGATGAAACGGCCTCGAGGCCGGTTGCGAGCACGGCGGCCACAGCCGCGATCCACAGGGCTGTCCCCATCGTGACGGACAGGCCGTCCCGGGCCGCCAGGGGCGGAAGGAACAGGGCGATGAGCAGAAAGCTCACAGCGAACATGGCCGCCGATCCTTCCAAAGATTTTTTGTCCGCTCCGAGCCTGTATTCATGCGGCTTGCGCATCAATTCGCCGACCACGGCCGCGGCCGCGTCCGAAAAGGCGAGCACCATCATGGAAACGATCAGGACAGAGCGGTATCCGTTCCAGCAGAGCGCCGTGAGAACGAGAAAGGTGAGGGGATAGTACACGGTGCCGTAGCTGCGCCTGCTGGTGTCATGCATGCCCTTGAGTTTTCCGCTCCGGACACCCGCGAAATTAACGGCGATGAACAGCACGGCCATCCAGAGCAGGGGCTTGACCGACGTGAAGAACAGGGGGCTGAACACGATGAGCACGCCCGTGCCGACATGCACGAGCTTGCGCGTGACTTCGGGGCTCCAGCCGAGCGCGGACCGGGTTTTTTCGGAAATGCCGATGAAGGCCGTGATTCCGGCGGTGAAAAGAAAAAACCGGGTCCAGTCAGCGGCCGGGGCGTCAAACAGCGCTTTGAGCATGTTCATGCGGAGTCCTTCGGAGATACGTTCACACGTGTTATCGTGTGAACGTGTTAAAGTTCATGCAGTATGTAGGTCCGATATGCCCCGGCCGCACGGCCGGGGCTATCGGACAACCTGCCGCTGATGTCCGAAAGGCCCGCGAAAAGACGCGGGCCATTTCGGACCTACATCTCGCCATCGAGATAAAAAAGATCGGCCCGCGGGGGTCATCCGATTTTCTGGAATATCTCGCCCGTGGACGGATTGCGGAGGATGCGTTTGACCGTGCCGTCCGGCATGCGTTCGGATTTGATGAGAACGCATCCGTCCTCCTGCGGAGCCGCGGGCGGTTCCTGCGCAGCGGCCGCGGATTCCGGTCCGGATCCGGGCCCGGTGCCCTGCCGCCACTCGAACAGGTCCACGGGTTCCCACTGCCTCGAAGCCGCTGAGCGGTAACAGGCATCCATCACCGCGTTCACCACGTATCCGTCGAAGAATGTTTCCAGTGGCGGGCGGCCGTTTTCCATGGCATCGAGCATGTCGGCGAACATATCCGCGTACCCGAGTTCGGTCAATTCATCCCCGGACGGGAAAATCCAGCCCTTCTCCGTGTCCGCTTTTTCAGCCACGTATCCGCCGAGTCCGGTCGCAGTGAACATCTCGAATCCCGTGCGCAGAAAGTGGTTCAGCCAGATCGTGCCGCCGGTGCCCGCGACCTCATCCCGGATATCCAGACCGCCGCGGAACGTCCAGGCCACCTCGAACTGGCCGATGGCCCGGTTCTCGAAACGGATGAGCCCGATGCCCGAATCCTCGGCCTCGATGGGGTGCACCAGCGTGTCGGATACGGCCATGACTTCGACCGGGCGGACGTGCTTGCCGATGAAGGTTCGGATCACCTCGATGCAGTGACAGCCGAGATCCACGATGGCGCCGCCCCCGGCCCGCTGCACGTCCCAGAACCAGGCGCTGTGCGGACCGCCGTGCGTCTCGCGGGACCTGGCCCAGAGCACCCGGCCGACGGCTCCGGCCCGAATGGAGGCCGCGGCCTTGAGTGTCTTCGGCGTGTAGCACAGGTCCTCCAGGTATCCGGCGAACACGCCGGCCTTTTCCACAGCCTCGAGCATGGACCGGGCCTCGGCCGCGCTTCGGCCGAGCGGTTTGGTGCAGAGCACGGCCTTTCCAGCGTCCGCGGCCAGCCGGACGGCCTGTTCATGCAGGTCGTTGGGTAGACCCACGATGACCGTGTCCGTTTCAGGGTCCCGAACCGCCTCCGCCATGTCCGTCGTCCACTTCGGTATGCCGAAGGCGCGGCTGAAATCAGCCGCGGATTCCGCAGGAACACCGAATACCACATGCACGCGGTCCCGGCTGCGGCGGCTGTGCAGGGCCTGGCAGTAGAACCGGCCGATGAGGCCGGTGCCGAGCAAGGTGATGTGATGGTTTTGAAGAGAGTTCATGGGGGAGGGTTCCATGTTCCGGGTTCCGAGTTCCGCGTTCCGGGTTAAAAGCAGTGGCTGGTTTCGAGTTCCGTGTTCCGTGTTCCCCGGGGGTGTCATTCCCGCAATCTTCAAGCGGGAATCCAGGGGTGGGGATAAAAAAGTTCCATGTTAGGATAATTTATCCAAATTTGGGAAAATAAAAAGGAAATTTTTATTCGGTTCTGTTTGAGGGAAATGCGTGGATATAAAAATGTCCGAAAGGCCCCGCAGAGCGGGGCCATTTCGGACCTACAGCTCCCCACGACTAAAGTCGTGGGCTACTGAATGGATTATGCGGCCTTAGACTCCAGCAGTTTCACCGCGCCCTGGGGGTCCGAGGAATATCCGTCCGCGCCGATCTGATCCGCGAACGCCGCCGTGACCGGAGCGCCGCCCACCAGCACCATCGCATCCGGATGACCGGCTTTGATCAACTGTACGGTCTTTTCCATGTTCACCATGGTCGTGGTGAGCAGGGCCGACAGCCCGACGACGCATCCCGGATTGGCCTTGACCGCGTCCACGAATTTTTCGGGCGGCACGTCGACTCCGAGGTCCACCACTTCCCATCCGCCGCCTTCGACGACCATGGCCACGAGATTCTTGCCGATGTCGTGCAGGTCGCCCGCCACGGTTCCGACGACGAAACGGCCCTTGTGCTTGACCGCGCCGCTCTTGAAATACGGCTTCAGGTGGGCCATGGCCGCGTTCATGGCCTTGGCGGCCATGAGCAGATCCGGCACGAACACCTTGTTCTGCCCGAATTTCTCGCCGATGCGCGACATGCCGGTCATGCAGCCTTCGAGAATGGCGTCCGCGGTCTCGCCCGCGGCCAGGGCGTTCCGGGCGATCTCGTCCGCGCCTTCCTTGCCGCGGAGGTCCGGCGGATACGAGGCTGCCTGGTTGATTTTGCCGCGCTCGATGCACACGGCGAGATTTTCGGTCAATTCACTCATCTCGGCTCCTGTGATGTTTTTTATTGTACAGTATAAAATTTCACGGTTATCCCCGACCCCCCCCGGACTGAAGTCCGGGGCTACCGGGAACAGTCCGGGGCTACTGAGAACAGTGCCGTTCCGGTCAGGTCTCCCGGACGACCAACTCCGGCTGGATGACGTACTGGCCGAAGCGGGTGCTCCGGCCCTCGCCGTGATCGCGTATCAGGCCCGCGATCCGTTTCGCCATTTCCCCGGCGTGCGGATCGATGGATGTGATTCTGGGCGTGAAGAACTGCGCGAGGTCGGTGTTTCCGTAGCTGATCACAGACACGTCAGCCGGTATGGAGAGGCCCCATTCCTTCATCCGGCCGATCACCCGCACCGCATCCGTATCATCGCAGCAGAAGACCCCGCCGATCGATTCGCTTCGAATCAGGTCCGAATCGAACCGCGACAGCCGGTCGAGCACCACGGCTTTCTGTTCGCCCGGGTTTTCCTGCACGAACGTGATGAAGGTCTGCTCCATGACCTCCTGAATCATGTTCCGACCCGCCCAAAGGCCGCTTTTTACGAAAGCCAGATTTCCGGTTGTCCTGGACTGCAGATACCTTACCGCGCGCTTGACGCCGAGGTCATAACTCTGAATGGCATAGGTGAAGTAGGAACCGGCCATGGTGTGATCGACGAGCGCGACCAGAGTGCCGCCGGATTTCAGGTGGCGGTAGAACTCCGCTGTTTTGCTCTCATCCAGCGTGGGCGCCACGATCACAGCCTCGTACTGTTCGCGTATCATGCGGCCCACCAGCCGGATTTCCTCCTCCCACTGGTTGTGATCGATGTAGTATTCGGTCGTGCGGCCTGCCGCTTCCGCTTCCATGCCGAAATGCTGAATGAGTTTTTCGTGGTGGTCCGAGAAAAAGGGAATGACAATGCCCCAGACCGGACGTTTGGGGCCGAGCGGCGCGACAAAGGATCCTTTGCCTGCCTTCTGTATGATCATGCCTTCGTCGGAAAGCTTTTTTAAAACCAGTTTGGCGGTTTCGCGCGAAACGCCATGTATTTTCATGATTTCCGTGATGGAGTCGATGCGTGTCCCGGGCGGGAATTCCTGGGTGAGAATGGCCTCGCAGTAGAGATTGAAGAGCTTCTGATAGAGAGGCTGTATGTCTTCGGGGGGAATGTCGGTGGTTTCTTTCATCTGCATATTTTTATGATTTGACTCGAAAAATATAGAAAGAAAAACATTTAAAAGCAAGAGAAAAATCACATTCCATCACATCACATCATGGATATGAAATACCTCCTTTCCCGACTCCAGGGCCAACCCCGGTGCAAACCCCGGGGTCGAACATTCTTGCATTGACAAGTCTTATTTATTATATTCATTCGGAACATTTATATGAGACTTTACCCTTCCAAAATTATCTTCTCGCTTGTTCTTGCCGCGTGCCTGACAGCGGGCACCGCGATTGGACAGATCACGGTCGCGGTGGGAGATTTCGAGAACCGGACCGACCGGCTGTACCTGGATTCATGGGCGATTCTCATCCCCGAATACCTGGCCGGTGAACTGTCCCGGAGCAGGGACATCACGGTTGTGGACCGGGAACGGCTCGACGCCGTGCTGGACGAACGCAAACTGCAGATGGCCGGGCTGACGGATTCATCCGCGGCTCTGGAAATCGGCCGCATGCTCAGCGCCCAGTACATGGTCACCGGCACGGTGAGCGAGATCGGGGGGTGGATACGCATCGACTCCCGCATCACCAGCGTGGCCACGGGCCGCATGGTCGCGGAGAATGTGTCCGCCCGGTCCGCGAAGCATCTCGAGAAGATGATCGGTCTCCTGGCCGGAAACCTGAAGGTCCAGATGACCGGACAGGGCGAAACCCGCGAAATCCTCACACTCAGGCGTCAGCCCACGCGTCCCTTTATCGCCGCGGCCCTGATGTCGGGCGCCGCCGCATCCTTCATTCACAGCCAGGCGGTGCGCAAGCGCGATGCATACCGCGACGCCCGCGATCTCGCATCCTTCAACCCGGCCTGGCATTCGGCCAACCGTTGGAACAATGCCAGGACAGCGGCCCTGGCCGTGACCGGAGCGGCCGCGGCCGGCGCCCTGACCTGCTGGTTGCGGGATCTTTCGCCCGACCGCATTGTCGCCAATTCACAGCCCATACTGGGCTTTCAGACCGGAGGCGTCACTGTTGGACTGGCCTTCCATCTGCCGTAAGCGGCTTCGGGCAGGGTGCGGGCTCGCGGCGCTTCTGCTCCTCGGCGCCGCATGCGAACTGCCGAGGGACAATCCCCTGGATCCGCGGAACCCGGACAGCCGCAGGCCGAAACGCATCCTGATCGAAGCATTCGTCAATATGCATACCGGCGAGCCGTTCGACCAGTACGCCATCGAGGCCCTGGATTCGCTCGAATCGGTTTACGGCGACCGCATCGCGGTCATCGAGTATCACCGGAACGCGGGCTCATTCATCACGCCCCTGCACCGGTCCGAAAACGACATCCTGTACGGCCGGTACCTCGAGGCCGCGGGTTCGGACAACCGCGGCGTGCCGGACGTGTTCGTCGACGGGCCCGAGGGCCGCAGTCAGGGCGCATCGAGCGCGACATCGGTTTTCATCCGCGTCCAGAGAATGCTCCTGCCGGAGCTGACCGAACCCGGGCTTTTTTCGATCGAGGCCGTGCTCCGCCGGTCCGGGAGTGAGATCAGGCCGACCGCCACGATCGCGAGGCTCGGATCGTCCGACGCTTCCGGCATTCGCGTACGCGCCGTGCTGTTGTCCGGGGCGGAAGCGGCCCCGGCCGGACGGGTCGCTTCCGGATTCTCGGAAAGCGCGGTCATCGGCACACTCGGCGCGGGCGAAACCCGCACGGTCGCTCTGCCGGCCATGGCCTGTGACCCCGCGTCCGTCCGCGCGTGCGTGATCCTCGTGTTCAACGACGCGGATCAGAGGGTGATGCAAAGCGAGAAATTTCAGATACAATAAACGGTAAAATATTTAAGTTCAAAGTTCAAAGAGAAAAAACAGTTCAAAGTTCAAGGTTCAAAGAAAAGAGAAGAAAAAAAATAAATCGATAGATCCTTTTTCCGCTTTTCTTTGAACTTTGAACTTTGAACCTTGAACTTAAAACCAGGCCCCATGAACAGAAACAAAAAAACCATAACCGCGATCATCAGCGCCGTGTTTTTAACGGCCGCGCTCTCCTGCTCCACGGACCTCTTCAATCCGGAGAAGCCGCCGCAGATCACCGGGCTCACGCTGGACCGGTACGAGGTGGATCCGGGCGATACGCTTACGGCGGCGGTCACGGTGCGGGACGCGAAAGACAAGACCCTGGCCTATGGATGGACGGCCACGGCCGGTCTCTTTCTTCTGCCTTCGGACCAGCCGGCCGTGCGGTGGAAGGCCCCGTCCACGGGCGGACCGCACCGCATCACGGTCACCGTGACCGGAGAAGAGAAATCCGCGTCGCGCTCCACGGATGTCACGGTCCGGTCCCTGGTTCTGCCCGACGTTTTCATTCTCTCCCCGCAGGCCGGAACCTATGTGGTTCAGCATGATTCCATGCAAGTCCGGGTCAGGGCGCGCCATGACAACGGCATCGATCGGGTGAGGCTTTTCATCAACAGCGGTCTCAAGAAAACAGCGGACGGCGGAGACGGAGAGATTTACACCTTCGACTGCCCGGTGGATGAACCCGCGGGCAATGCGTCCGTGCGGGTCGAGGCCGTGGCCCGGGTCAGCTTTCTGACCAAAAGCGATTCTGTGAGCATCCACATCGAAGGGGTGGTCCCGGGAAAAGCCGGCCGCTGACCGTCGGCCTCGTCCAACCGTTTCAAGCGGCTTCCCGATGTCATTGACGTCAGATCAGCCGGAATGGAATTCCCGGCCCATCGGACGCAGGAAAGATGCAGGGATCCCCCTTTTCCCCTCTCTCTGGCATTCTGTTTGCATTTTTCAAATAGTATTCGCACTCACCCATCCGAATAGCGGTAAAACAGGACCGAATGCGTCTCCATTCGAGCAGAAAAATAATTGTTTTTACTGCGCTTGCGTTTTGCCTGGCGTCCGATGTACGGACCGCCCGGGCCCAGGAGACCTTTACATCCGAATATGAAATAAAAGCCGCCTTTCTTTTCAATTTCGCCAAATTCATCGACTGGCCGGTCAAGCCCTATGTCGAAGCGGAAACCCATTTCGCCATAGGCGTTCTGGGCCGTGACCCGTTCGGCGACGCGCTCGAACAGACCATCGGCGGCAAAACCGTCAAGGGCCGCGCCATCGTCATCCGGCGTTTTCGTCACATCTCCGAATACAAACCCTGCGACATTCTCTTTATCTCCGAATCCGAAAAACCCGGCCTTCCTGAAATCGTCCAGCGCCTGCGCAGGGAAAGCGTGCTCACGGTCAGCGACATGCCTGAGTTCGGAAGGCGGGGGGGCATGATTTATCTGTTCACCGAGGACAACAAGGTCCGGTTCTCCATCCGCACGGACCTGACCGACCGGGCCGGCCTCAGGCTGGGTTCGCGGCTTCTGAACCTGTCCAGGCCCCAGCCCGATTGAAGGATCGCGCCATGCGACACACGCGAATCAAAATGAAAGACCGTTCCCTCCCGTCCCTGCCCGCGCTCCTGATCGCGCTGACCGGACTGGCCGGGAGTTTTCCGTCCGCGGGCCAGAGCCGGCCCCAGGATCTCACGATGCTGAGCCTTGAGGAACTGATGAACGTCGAGGTCCTGACGGCCACGCGCAAGCCGGGCCTGCTGTCCGAGATTCCGGCCGCGATCGACGTGGTGACGGCCGAGGACATACGCCGATCGGGCGCGATGAACATTCCGGACGCCCTGCGCGGCGTTCCGGGAATGGAAGTGGCCCGCGTGGACGCGAATAAATGGGCGGTGTCGGCCCGCGGGTTCAACAGCATTTACTCGAACAAACTGCTCGTCCTGCTCGACGGACGGAGCCTGTATTCACCGATTTTCTCCGGCGTTTTCTGGGAGTCGCACGACCTGCTCATGGAGGACGTCAGCCGCATCGAAGTCATACGCGGCCCGGGCGCCACGCTGTGGGGCGCGGGCGCCATGAACGGAATCGTGAACATCGTCAGCCGCGATGCGGGCAGTACGCCGGGCCTTTATCTGGACGCGGGCGGCGGCACTGAGGAATTGCGGTGGTTCAACGGCCGGTTCGGCGGTTTCGCCGGAAAGCGCGCGGCCTACCGGGTCTATGCGAGGCACTCGGCCCGGGGCGGATTTGAAAACACGGAAGGCGGCGAAGGCCGGGACGACTGGCGCGGCACGAACGCGGGATTCCGCGTGGACTTATCCCCGGCACGGCGCGACCATGTGACCGTGCAGGCCGAGGGGAACTGGGGCAATGTCGGACAGGAGGGCGCCCCGACTTTGGTGCCGGGACTGATGCTGGATTTTCCGGATTACCGCACTGAAACGCAGTCGCAATACGGTCTGGTCCGGTGGCGCCGGACCCTGTCGGACCACAGCGACTTTGCGGTCCGGGTTTCCCTGGACCGGACGCAGAGGCGCGACACGTTGATCATCGGGGGCCGCTATACCACGCTCGACGTGGACGGCCAGCACCATTTCCGCGCAGGCCGTCATGACGCGGTCTGGGGTTTCGGTTTCCGTGTCACGCGGAACCGGATGGACGCGGACCTGATGGCGGCCATGAATCCGCGGAACCGCACGTTCCGGACCTTCAGCGCGTTCCTTCAGGACGAGATCGACCTGGTCCGGCGCCGCCTGCGGCTGACCGCGGGCACCAAGGTGGAGCTCAATGATTTCACCGGTTTCGAGGTCCAGCCCAACGCGCGGCTGATGTGGATGCCTTTGAACCGCCATTCCTTCTGGGCCGCGGCATCGCGCGCGGTCCGTTTGCCGGACCCCGCGGACTACGACCTTTCCATCCACTATGACATGCCGATGCTGCGCATGACCATCAAGGGCAATCCGGACCTGGCGCCCGAGGAATTGACGGCCGTTGAATTCGGATGGCAGGTCCGGCCGGCCGCGGGGTTCAAGGCCGGGGTCAATGCCTATCATAACGTGTACCGGAACGTGCATGCCTACAATATCGGTGAAATCCGGGTGATCGAAAACCCGGCCGCGGTTGAGATTCCCTTCTTTCTGGACAATGCCATGAGCGGAACCGTGACCGGCGCTGAATTCAGCGCGGAAGGCCGCATCGGAACAGCGTTCCGCTGCCGGATGTCCGTGTCCGGGCTCGACATGCGTCTCGACCCGAGCCGAGACATGCTCGGCCGTTTCTGGTATTTTCAGGAGAGCCTCGGCCTGGACAAGGACATCGTGAATGCCTGGCTGAAGAGCAAGGAAGGGAAGAGCCCGGATTGGATGGGATCCCTGCGGTGTTCGTGGAACGCCTCGCGGAGCGTGGATGTCGATGTCATGGCCCGCATCGTGGACGAACTGCCCGGAATAGCGATTCCGTCATACACCGGCGTCGACGCCCGGGTGGCGTACCGGCCGGCATCCTTTCTCGAGCTGTACGTGACCGGCCAGAACCTCGTCCGCCGGACGCACCGGGAATTCGACGAGTCGCCCGCGGCATTCGGCGCCACGGCCGTGGAGCGCGGGGTGTACGGCGGCGCGAGCTTCCGGTTTGTGCCGAGGTGAGGGGATTCCGAAGAAGGAATGGAACACGGATTGGGCGGATGAAACGGATTTTCACGGATAAGTAAAAATTAAATCATCGCGGTTGCGGAGACAGGGACAAACGGAAAGAGCGGGGAAAAAGGGTAATTGATTCATCCACTTCTTTGCTCGCTTCGGTTCCGGATCGGGTGTTAATCAATGAATAACTTGATAAACCATTCCTTTTCCGTGCGTCTCCATGTCTGTTTCCGTGGTAATTTTTAAGATCACCACGGAAAAATACACGGAAGAACACGGAAAGAGCGGGGATGGTGCGGTAATGGATGCATCCACGTCCTTGCGGGCTTCGGTGTCGGACCAGGTGACAATCAATGATTAACGCTCTCAACCATTCTTTCTTCGTGCGTCTCCGTGTCTGTTTCCGTGGTGCTTTTTTCAGGTTCGCGGCCGCAATCAGCCTGGCCCTGGCATTTTCCGCAGCCGCGGCCGAACAGACCGGGGGCCGCGACCTCACCGACCTGAGCCTCGAAGAGCTGATGGACGTACGCGTCTCCCTGGCCACGCGCAAGCCGGGCCGGCTCTCCGAGATCGCGGCCGCGGTGGACGTGGTGACCGCGGAGGACATGCGCCGCACCGGGGCCGAGAACGTTCCGGACGCGCTCCGGCAGGTGCCGGGCATGGAAGTGGGCCGGCTCGACGCCAGCAAATGGGCGCTGTCGAGCCGCGGATTCAACGGCCTGTATTCGAACAAGGTGCTGGTTCTGCTCGACGGCATGAGCCTGTATTCGCCTGTCTTCTCGGGCGTGCTCTGGGAGTCGATGGACATCGCGCCCGAAGAAGTGAGCCGGATTGAAGTCGTGCGCGGACCGGGCGCCACGCTCTGGGGCGCGGGCGCCATGAACGGCGTAATCAGCATCGCCACGCGGGAGGCCCGGGAGACACAGGGCCTGTCCGTACGCGCAGGCGCGGGCACCGAACAGAAGGCGGTCATGTCCGGCCGCTGGGGCGGCGCGATCGGTCAAAACGCATTCTACCGGGTGTACGGAAGGGCGATCCGGCACGACGGATTCATCAATTCGGCCGGGGAACCCGCGGGCGACGATTGGGATCGGAAGACCAGCGGATTCAGGCTCGACTGGAAAGCCTCGCGGAAGAACAGCCTGATCCTGCAGGGCGAAGCGAGCGATGCGGACATCGGCCAGGAGGGGAATCCGACCCTGGTGCCGGGTATCCCCATCGAGGGACCGGACTACCGGATCCGCACGCAGGCCGGGTATGTGTCCGGCCGCTGGCGCAGCGTATTCTCGCCCAAGTCCGATTTCGACCTGAGGGTCTCGTTCAACGGCACCCGCAGGAAGGATCCGTTTTTCTTCGGCGGGCATTCCCGGACTCTGGACGTGGATGCCCAGCATCATGTCCGCACGGCCGGCAGGCACGATATTGTGTGGGGCGCCGGATTCCGCCAGACGTTCCACCGCATCCAGCCAGAGCGCATCATGACCATGGAGCCCGCGTCCCGGACCTTCCGGACGTTCAGCGCTTTTATCCAGGACGACATCGATCTGGTGCCCCAAAAGCTCAGGCTGACCGCGGGCTCGAAGTTCGAGGACAACAGCCTGACGGGTTTCGAATTTCAGCCCAATCTACGGCTCGCCTGGATGCCGTCGTCCAGGCACACGTTCTGGACGGCCGTGTCGCAGGCGGTGCGGCTACCGGATCCGTCCGATTTCGACCTGAAAATTCTCTACGACATTCCACCCGTGCGCTTCCGGATGAACGGCAACACGGCCCTTCAGCCCGAGGAGCTCACCGCGTTCGAGTGCGGGTGGAAAACAACGCCGTCGGTTCGGTTCCACGCGGAGGCGAGCGGATTCATCAACCGGTACGATTGCCTTCAGAATTACAGCCTCGGCGACATCCGGCTCATCCAGGACCCGCCGGCCCTTGAAATTCCGTTCACGCTGGACAATGTGATGACCGGCACGGTGAAAGGCCTGGAATGCGCCATGGACGCGGGCCTGCGCCGGAACCTGAGAATACGGGCTTCGGCCGCGGTTCTGTCCGTGCGCCAGCGCTGGTCCGACGAGGTGATCCGCAAAGCCGAGGAAATCGGCCGCATGCTGGGCCTGGACCGTGCCTTCGTGAAGGAATGGGTCGGCAATGAGAATGGAAAGAGCCCGGAATGGACCGGATCGCTGCGGCTGTCCTGGAACCCGGCGGCTTCGGTGGACGCGGACCTGATGGCGCGTTTCGTGGACGAACTGCCCCAGATGGCGGTGCCCGGCTACACCGGCCTGGACGCGCGGCTGGCCTGGCGGCCGAACGGTTTCTGCGAAGTGTTCGTGCTCGGCAGAAACCTGGCCGGGCGGAAGCATCTGGAATTCGACGAGACACCTTCGTCTTTCGGCGCCACGCGCGTTGAGCGCTCGGTGTACGGGGGGCTGAACGTCAGGATGCGTTAAAACTGTTTCGGGTTTCGGGTTCCGGGTCGTAAAGGCACAGCGCAAAGCGCAAAGCGTCTGGAGCCCACGACAGTAGCCCACGACTTCAGCCGTGGGTAACGGTTCCGGGTTTCGGGTTCCGAGTTCCGAGTTAAAAAAGTACTCTGGAATTCACCCTTCAGGGTTTCATTTAAAGACAATTTACCGGGTTAGGGAGAACGATCTCTAATAAGGAACGATGTGTTGAGAGACATCGCAGGAATCAGACTTCGTTTGCTCGCGGCCCTGATCACAGCCGCGACCCTGATTTCATCCGCGGTCATGGGCCAGGGTCAACCCCGCGATCTCACGGAGCTGGATCTCGAAGAATTGATGAGCATCGACATCACCCTGGCCTCGCGCAGGGCCGAGACCATGCTCGAAACAGCCGCGGCAGTCGAAGTGATCACGGCCGAAGACCTGCACCGGTCCGGCGCAACCACGATCGCGGAAGCCCTCCGCCTGGTGCCCGGCATGGTCGTGGCGCGGGTCGACGCCAACAAATGGGCCATCAACTCACGCGGTTTCAACAATCTGTTCGCCAACAAACTGCTCGTCATGGTTGACGGCAGAAGCGTCTATTCGCCGATATTTTCCGGCACTTTCTGGGAGGCTCAGGACTGCCTGTTCGAGGACATCGACCGCATCGAGGTGATCCGCGGTCCCGGCGCGGCCCTGTGGGGAGCGAACGCGGTCAACGGCATCATCCACGTCATCACCCGCAAGGCGGATGAAACGACCGGCCTGATGATCCGTCTGGACAAGGGCACGCTCGAGAATTCCGGCATCGGCATCCGGGCGGGGTTCCGTCCGGCAAAGGCCGTCTCCGCCCGTGTCTGGGGCAAATCATTCGACCGGAATCCCTTCCAGTACCGGTCCATCGACCCGCCTGCGGGGCGGTGGATAAACGCGGCGGACGGGTGGCAGGTGAACCGGGGCGGGTTCCGCGTCGATGCGGCCCTCGGCAGGGGATGCGACGTCACGGTGCAGGGCCAGATGTACCGGGGGGACGTCGGGCAGACCCTGACCATTCCGCGCATCCGGTTCAGGCTCCTGGATTACGAAACCGGCATCCACGGCGGCAACCTGCTGGGCCGTTTCCATAGAACGCTCTCGTCGACCTCAGACATGACTCTTCAGCTCACCTATGACCGGGTCAAGCGCACGGAGAACGTTATTCTCGGCGGCGGGTACCACATGGCGGACACGGACTTTCAGCACCGCTTTTCCGCCGGGAAGCGGCACACGATCGTGTGGGGCGCCGGGTACCGGGTCACGTCCGACCGCATCATCAACACCCAGTTCATCACCTTCCGGCCGCCGTCCCGCACATTCGACATGTGGAGCGCCTTCGCGCAGGACGAGATCGGCCTGGCGAAGGACCGCATCCGGCTCACGATCGGCGCCAAGTTCGAGCGCAATGATTTCACGGGGTTCGAATTTCAGCCGAACGCGCGCATGCTGTTTCGGCTTGGACCGTCGCAGACCGCCTGGTGGGCCGTGTCGCGCGCCGCGCGCACGCCCTCGCGCGCGGATGAGGACATCCGGGTGCCCGTGGTGGGCATGACCGGGAACCACGTCTACGGATCGGAACACGTGACCGCGCATGAGATCGGGTTTCACCGGCACCTGGCGGACCGGTGGATGATCGACGCGGCCGCTTTTTTCAACCATTACGACGATTTGCAGTCCTTTGAAGGTGATTCGGTCGCCAACAACCGGGCCGCTGAAACGTATGGCACGGAATTGTCCGTCAGGTGGAGGCCCCTTCGCTGGTGGCAGGTGCGGGCCGGATACGCCTGGCTTCACATCAACGAATGGCGCACGGCCGGAAGCGTCGATGTTCAGTATGGCAAGGACGACTGCCCGGAGCACCAGGGTTTTATACGCGCCTCGCTCGATCTGCCGGCATTCGTTCAGATCGATGTCACGGCCAGGGCCGTGGGCCGCCTGCCCAGCCTGGACATTCCGGCGTACGAGGCCCTGGACATGAGAATCGGGTGGAAGCCCGACCGTCGTGTTGAACTTTCGGTCACCGGGCAGAACCTCAACATCCGGCGGCACGTGGAATTCCGCGGGTGGTGGATCCCGTTTGAGGAAACCTATGTGCCGAGAAGCGTGTACGGGACGGTGACGGTTACCCTGTGAGTTCAAAGTTCAAGGTTCAAAGTTCAAAGAGAAGAAATGGTTGTAGGTCCGAAATGGTCCCGCCCCGCGGGGCCTTTCGGACATTTTTTTGTGACGCCAGGCGGGCAATGTGGACATGAATTTTTTGCCTCTGGATGATCCATTCATTTCGTAAAAACGTCCGATAGCCTCGTCCCGCAGAGCTTGCCCCGGACTTGATCCGGGGCGGGACTCGGCATATCGGACCTACAATCTCCATTATATGCTTTTTTATTCCCTTGCGCTTTCGGATCGAGGACAGTAAATTATGGTGGAATAACAAAAGCAGCCCCGCTCTAACAGAACTGGAGTGGATCGAAATCGCATGCAGAAAAAACCCGAAATCAGCGTTGTTATCCCGGTATACGGCTGTTCCGCGTGCCTTGCGGAATTGACCGCCCGCATCCGCGACAGCCTCAAACCGGTCACGAGCCGTTTCGAAATCATACTGGTCAATGACGCGAGCCCCGACGATTCCTGGAGCGCGATCCGGGACCTGTGCAAAAAGAACAAGCGCGTGAAAGGCGTGAGCCTGTCCAGAAATTTCGGCCAGCACCACGCGATCACCGCGGGCCTGGACCTGTGCGCGGGCGAATGGGCCGTTGTCATGGACTGCGATTTGCAGGACAGGCCCGAGGAGATCCCGAACCTGTACAACAAGGCGAAGGAAGGGTATGACATCGTGCTCGCGAGACGGTCGTCACGCAGGGACAGTTGGATCAAGAAAACCGCTTCCAGGGCCTTTTACCGCATTCTGGCGTTCCTGACCGGCTCGGAACAGGACGAGACCATCGCCAATTTCGGAATCTACGGCGGAAAAGTGATACGCGAAGTGGTGCGCCTTCGCGAAAGCGTGCGGTATTTCCCGACCATGGTGAAATGGGTCGGGTTTAAAACCGCGACGCTCGACGTCCGGCACGCGCCGCGCACGCACGGAAAGACCTCCTACAATTTCAGGAAAATGCTCAGGCTCAGCCTGGACATCATTCTGGCCTACAGCGACAAGCCCCTGCGTCTCATCGTCACCGCGGGCGCGTGGATCGCGTTTCTTTCCATTCTCTTCGGAATCTTCATCATGATCAAATGGTTCAGGGGCGAGATCGAGGTCATGGGCTATGCCAGCCTCATCACGAGCCTCTGGTTTCTCTCGGGCGTCATCCTCGCCACTCTGGGCATGACCGGCCTGTATATCGGCAAAATATTCGAGACCGTCAAGAACAGGCCGCTGTACATCGTGGCGGAGAAAATAAACGTTTGAACGTTGGCATGTTAGAACGCTCCAGCGTGTAAACGCGTTGACGTTTTTCATGAACCGGCGGTCGCATGATCAAAAAACTTGATTGGGATTCGGACTTTTTCGGTTATCCGGTCGGTGTCCTGAAGGCGAAGGAGTATCCCCGGCAGCAACACCGGACATTCCTTCGCGAGGCGAAGGATTACAGGCTGGTTTACATATTTCTTGACCATTCCATCGCCCGAAAGCCGAAGGGCTTCAGGCTGGTGGACAAGAAAGCCGTGTTCGTCCGCAGAACGGAACAAGTTGAAATCCCGTCCGGCCCGGGCCGCATTCTCCGTTTCCGCGGCAAACCCGACAGGGCCCTGATCCGCCTGGCCATGGAGAGCGGAAAGTACTCACGGTTCAAAACAGACCCGGGTTTCAATGGCGGGGAGTTCAGAAGACTGTACGCAAAATGGATCGAGAACAGCGTCAGCGGCATTTCAGCGAAAGCGACATACGTCTGCCGGTTCAAAGAGGAAACAGCAGGCTTCGTCACTCTACAGGTCGAAGGCAGAACCGCGAGCATAGGCCTCATTGCCGTGTCCGGTAAATACCGCGGCAAGGGCATCGGTACGGCTCTGGTTCTTCATGCCGTACGGAAGGCCTTTGATTTCGGGTGCGGGGCCATCACGGTCGCGACCCAGCTCGACAATGACCCCGCGGTACGGCTGTACCTGAGCAACGGCTTCAAACTCGGAAGCGTCAAAATGATCTATCATTATCGGGCCCATCGATGATTCCTTTCAACAAGCCGACACTTACGGGCGAAGAAGCCGGGTTCATGCGGCTCGCGTGCAGGTCCGGAAAAATTTCCGGAAACGGCGATTTCACTCAGAAATGCCAGGGCTTTTTCGAGGAGCGTTTCGGTTTCAGAAAATGCCTGCTCACGAGCTCCTGCACCGACGGCCTTGAAATGGCCGCTTTGCTGTGTGACATCCGGCCCGGGGACGAAGTGATCATGCCGTCCTACACCTTTGTCAGCACGGCGAACGCTTTTGTCCTGCGAGGAGCGAAGATCGTATTCTGCGACAGCCGGCCGGACCACCCCGGTATGGACGAGGACAGCCTCGAGTCGCTGATCACGCCGAAAACCAAAGTCATCGTCCCGGTTCATTACGCGGGCGTCGCGTGCGACATGGACAGAATCATGCGGCTCGCTAAAAAACACGGGCTTTTCGTGGTCGAGGACGCGGCCCAGGCGGTGGACAGCCTGTATGTCGGGGCGGGCGGAAGGCCGAAGCCGCTCGGATCCATCGGTCATTTCGCCGCCTTCTCCTTTCACGAGACCAAGAACCTGATTTCCGGTGAAGGCGGCATGCTCGTGATCAATGAAAAGCGGCACGAGAAGCGCGCGGAAATCATATGGGAAAAGGGCACGAACCGGGCGCAGTTCTACAGGGGCGAGGTGAACAAATACGGATGGGTGGATGTCGGGTCGTCCTTTCTGCCTTCCGAAATCACGGCCGCGTTTCTGTGGGCGCAGACGCGGAATCTGGAAAAAATCCAGAACAGGCGGCTGGCTATTTGGCACGATTACCATAAGCGGCTGGAGCCCCTGTTCAACGACGGCCTGGTCCGCGGACC
>JAFGAX010000071.1 GCA_016933415.1 bacterium | reverse complement strand
TGTACCCGGACTCGCCCAGCCGCGCGGAATTGTACCACGATGTGTAGTCCGTTGTTGTAACGTTTCCGTCCTGATTCACGTCTCCGGACCAGAGACCCCATACTCCGGATTCGAGCTCCTTCACCCCGCCCGTGCCGTAGTATGCCGATGAATCAATCCGGAAATCATGCAGTGCGGGCGCGGCCGAATTCAACTGCTCCGCTAACCGTCCCATCATGGAAACATGGTTGCGATGGCGGATCACCAGGTAATAATCTCCATTCGAAACCCCGAGGGGGACGACGGTGGAAGCCCCATCGTCCGTCATGAGCCTGCCGTCCGTGCGCAGGAATACGCTTCTTGAAACCGCCGCTGTGTCCGAAGGGGTCCTCCGCAACTGGACCAGAACCCAGTCTGCGGTCATCGAGGGGATGGAAGAAACGGTTCGCGGATCATCAGGGTACGGAGAGGTCAACGGAACGGCCGTACCGGCGGCCATCGAACCGGCGGCTGCGGCGTAAGGACCTTCCAGGAACAGACCGGCATCTGCCAGAACCGTCGCATTCCGGATGTGTACGATCTCCTGATAATCCCAGACCGGTCCCGAGGAATCGCGGTAGATTTCATAAGTAATTTTCGAATCGGTCACGTGGACCAGGACATACGAGCTTGCGGCCCCGGTGTCCCCAAGTCCCCTCGAATGTCCCGCGTCCACCTGAAGCACACCGAGTGTGTCGAACACGCTCGTGTTGTGCGTGTGCCCGCACAGATACGCGGCCACGCCCCGTTCACTCAACAACGCCCAGAACCGGTCGCGATTCACCGGATGCTCGTCGAGGCTGTCGCCCAGGTGGCGGACACGCCCGTTGTCCATGTCCGGCCGGACAAAGGCGGGTTCGTGGCCGATCACGAAGATGTGCTGTTTCGTCGTGGCGGCCAGATCCGCTTCGAGCCAGGCGTACAACGCGTCAACCACGTCTCCGTCGGTTCCGATATCACTCGCGCCGTCGTAGTACTGGTTTAAAACCACAAAATGACAGTTCTCGTAATCGAATGAAAAGGTTGTTTCCACGCATCCGGACGGTCCCGCGTTCACGATGCCGGGGAGAGAGGTCCCGCCGGCGTTGAAAGACCTCAGCCACGTCATGTCCGCGGGCGTTTCGGTTTCATGATTACCCGCCACCGGATACCAGGGAAAACCGGATCCGAAAACGGCATTGACGGTCCACTGGACACCGTCAGGAGGATCCAGATCGCCCGGTACGACGAGAAACGCCGAGGACCCCTCTGCGGCGATCGCCTCGCAGACGCCCCTGAAGTAGCTGGAATCATTATAAGCCCCGTCCCCGGCATAGTTCCGCATGTCGGCTGCGATTGCAAATGTGAACGAAGCCGCGTCCGCCCGCGTGGTCGAGAACACGACTCCAGCCACGACCATGATCCCGATCCGCGCCAGCCTATTGACGTCAGGATGATTCATAGAGACTCCTTCCGCGGCAATCCGCGTTCCGAAAGCTTTCGGGGTGAGGCGGATCTAGAATCGCCCCTTTTCCTCCTGTATCCCCTTGCCAGCTCCATGAAAATCTCCAACGCGGAATCCAGATCGACCGGAACGCCGTCAAAATAGAAGATCCGCACCGGCATGCCGCCGTGATCCCTGCTGACATGCGGGTACACGGCCTCCGTGACGATTCCGTTCATGCAGGTGAACGGGCTCGCGTCGATCACGCCGTCGCATCCGGCCTTCTGGAAGGCAATGACCTTTCCCGTGTTCAGGGTCATTTCGCCCATGGCCTTTTCCTGCGGCAGGTAGGGCCGGCTGTATTCGAGAAGCCTCTCGACGGTCTCCTCCTTCCGTCCTCGGAAGATCCCGCGGAGCGGGGCGAGTATCGCGTCCTCATCGTGCTTCTGAACCCATCGCCGGATCTTGGCGGCCGCCATGCCGGGGCTGAAGGATTGTCCGGCCTCCCGCAGCCTCCTCTCCCGCTCCGTGTTCGTGTACCAGATCCACTCGGACACGTCCGCGATCCACGCTTCGCCTCCCTGCGCCTCAATGCGCCGCACCAGGTGCTGGTTGCTTTGGCTGTTGAAACGGATGAAAATTTCTCCCACAATGCCGATAAGCGGCCGTGTCCCAAGCGTTTCCTTGAGCGGAATTCCCGCCATCTGATCGCGGGCCGCCTCGAAAACGCCGGACAGCATGCGGATCTGACGTCCGAGACCCATTACCGGATTTTCCAGAATGGCGCACAGTGATTTCAGTGCATCGTCCGCGATACGGTCCGTTGCACCGGGTTGGGCCTCATAGGGCCTGTGCATGTAGGTCATCTTGCGGAGCGCGTCCGAGGACACGACCGCGCGCCAGGCCGTGCGCTTGAAGCGCGTGACGTTTCCCGCGATACCCTCGTACTGGTCCGTGGACGTGGGGGAAAACACCAGGGCGTTATGGTGTCCAAGTTCCTTCAGGATCTTCCGCATGAGATTGGCGTATTGACCGAACCTGCAGGGCCCGGCCGAGGTGGGCATGAAATAAGCCGCCTTGTCCGGGTCGAATCCGGGCTCGGACATGGCCTCGAAGAAATCCGCCAGAGTGATGCGCTGGGGCAGACACTCCTCACCGGTGATGAACCGGCCGGTCATGGCCATGCTCTTCTCGCCCGCACGGGGCGGAACGACCGCGTTGATGCCGAAGGAGCGGAGCGCGGCGGACAGCGCCTCCGCGCCGACCGTGCTCATGCGCGGCACAAACATTTTACGACCGTTTAAAGGATGTGAAGAGCTCATGGTTCCATGATCATGGTTTTATTTCTAGTTCAAAGTTTAAAGTTCAAAGTTCAAAGAAAAGATCATCCCTATTCATTCTTTTTCTGTGAATTTGAAAATTCAAATAATTCACGGGAAATGTCGACCCCAGGCATGTACCGTCCCAAGTCAATTTAGCGCAAACTAAAGTTCGCGGCTATCGGAGATTTGTCAAATTTTCAGTCTCCACTTTGAACTTTGAACCTTGAACTCTGAACTTGTTTTCAAAGAAGCCCCCGGCTCTCCAGAAACGCCTCGACCCGCGTCAGGATGCCCGCGTCGTTCGAGTGGCTGTCGAATTGCAGGAAGAGGAAGGGTTTTCCGGCCGCCTCCTCGACGTAATGACGGATGTAGGAATCCGGCCCGCACTTGAAGTTCGACAGATAGATCAGGTGCGCGCTCGGAAGGTCCCGACTCCAGCGGGCGGCCTGCAGAATGCGACGGCCGTAGTTCCAGAACATGTGGTCGTGCACCGGTCGTATGTCCACTCCGTCCAGGGGGAGAAAGTCCATGGGAATGACGTTGGCCCCGTACAGCTCGGCCAGCTTGGTCGGCACGTTCAGGTTCATGCCCGGATCGTAGATGTTGTAAGGCCGGCCGATCAGGATCACCACGGGCGTCCCGCTCTCGCGGATGACCTTGAGAGAAGATTCACCCTTGCTGCGCAGGAATTCCCTGAATCCCGCCTGCGCCGCATACGCGGCGGCCACGGCACGGCGGTTCTCGGCCCGGCTGACACCCAGGCGGGACATGGCCCTGAAAAGCCGCTCCTCCACGGCCGCCGGGCCTTCGCGGAAGGCCACCGTGGGGCAGAGAATGCGGTCCCGCACGGGTTCCAGCGCGGACACGTGTCTGGCAATCAGGGGAAACGTCTGCACCCACGGGCAGAGAAAAGAAGCCACGCTATCGAGCGGATCCTCCTCATTTACGACATGGGGAAAGAACAGGAGGTCCGGCTTCCCGGCCATGAGGCGGACAAAATGGCCGTGCGCCGCCTGCACCGGAAAGCATGGTTCATTGACGCACGCCTCCACGCCCGCGGCTGCGACGTCCGGATCCGTGTGTCCGGAGACCACGCATTCAAATCCCGCGGATTCGAGGTAGGTTTTCCAGAACGGCAGGCGGTCGTGGAAATGCAGGGCCAGCGCGATGCCGGCCCGTCCCCGGACGGCCGGACCCGCGGCCGCTGTTTTTCGAAACGGCTCCATCTGATGATCCCTTACCCGGATCAGGTTGGGGAGCACCGGTTTGCGTTCCGTCTTGGTCCTGCGGCGGTACCGTTCCGAGCACTTGTCGCCCCAGTACGATTTCTCGCCAGCGACCGTGAATTCCTCCACCGTGCAGTGATTCGAACAGGCCCCGCACGTGAACTGCCGGAGACTGCGCGGTACGCGGTCCAGTTGCCAGCCGCGGAAAGCGGTCGGCTTTCCTCCGGACCTGGACGCGGCCGCGAGCAGGGCCGCGCCGATCGCGCCCAGAATGCCGTTGTGAGGCGGCACGACAATCTCCCGGTCCAGCAGGGTCGCGAAAGCGGCCGCGACGGCGTCGTTATAGGCCGTGCCGCCCTGAAAGAATACGGTTTCGCCGATGGGCCTTTTCTTGACGACCCGGTTGAGGTAGTTCTGGGCAACGGACAGGGCCAGCCCCGCGATCAGATCCTCCCTCGGAACGCCCTTCTGAAGATAGGGAACGATTTCTTTTGCCATGAACACCGTGCACCGCTCGCCGATGCGCAGGGGATGCCGCGAGGCCAGTGCCAGGGCCGCGAATTCACCCTTGATCTCAACGCCGATCTGACGGGCCTGTTCCTCCAGGAAGGAACCGGTTCCGGCGGCGCAGGCCTCGTTGAGGCAGAAATCAGTGACCGTGCCGTCGCGAAGCGAGATGAACTTGGAATCCTGGCCGCCGATCTCGAAAATCGTGTCGACCCCGCGGTCCAGCAGGGTCCGGCCGACGTGTACCGCGCCGGTCTTGTGCGCCGTGATCTCGTCCTTCACCGCGTCCGCGCCTGCCAGCAGTCCGATCAGGTCCCTTCCGGATCCGGTGGTCCCCAGCCCGAGAATCCGGACGCGTCCGCCGACAGCGGATTCCATTTCCGCCAGGCTCTCCGTCACCACCTCCACCGGCCGGCCGCGCGTCATGGTGTAAATGCCGCGGATCAGCTCGCCGGATTCCGTGATCAGGGCGAGATTGGTGGAGACGGAGCCCACGTCGATGCCGAGATAGGCCGGAACGGTTCCGGAGTCCGGAAACCGGAACGGCCGGATGCGATCACGGAGCAGGACGACCCTGTCCATGGACAGGGGGGTGGTGGTGGGGTAGTTCAGTTCAAAGTTCAAAGTTCTCAGTTCAAAGGGGGCCCGATTGAATGCGGAAACACCACACAGGTTCTTGACGCGAAGTGATTCCACCCGCTCACTCCGACTTTCTCCCAGCCGTGGGCCGGAGTCGCTTTGAACTTTGAACCTTGAACTTTGAACTCTCCCCCCTGGATCCCCGCTTGAAGATCGCGGGGATGACACCCCCCCGCACGATCCATTCGAATCTGATGCGTTTCGAACTTCTTCCGGGAAAACGCCCCCTGCAGAGGAGTCCGGGATAAACCTGCTTTGAACCTTGAACCTTGAACTTTGAACTTCTCTTCTTGCGATCTCCGCCGCCCCCAGGGCCGCGGCCCAGCGGCCGAGCGGGGGCACGATCCAGTTCCCGTCGCCCAGACCGAGGAGGGAACGCAGGGCCTCGGTCACGCCGCCGTTTTCGGACACGCCGCCGATGAACGCCACGGGCGGCTCCAGCGGCCGGCCCTTCACGAGGCTCCCCTTGAAATTACGGGCCACCGCCTCGCACAAGCCCTTCAGGATTTCCGGCGGCAGGTACCCCCTCTGCTGGGCGTGTATCATGTCGCTTTTCGCGAATACCGAGCACCGGCCCGCCACGGTTGCCGACCGGCGCGCGTCCCGGACCAGGGCCGTCACATCCTCCACGCGGATCTCGAGCCGTTCCACCTGCTGGTCGAAAAAGAGCCCCGTGCCTGCCGCGCATTCGCCGTTCGTCTCGTAATCCTCGATGCGCACCGATCCGTCCGCGTCCCTGACGGTGCGGATGATTTTGGCGCTCGAGCCTCCCATTTCGAGCACGGTCCGGACCTCCGGGTGCAGGACGTTCATGCCCTCGGCCACGGCGCGGAATTCGTTCACCGACGCCGCTCCGGACACGGCCGCGGCCTCCCGGCCGCCCGATCCGGTCATGGACAGACGGACAGAATCGAAGCCGTTGAGAGCGGAACGGATCTCGTCAAGAAGCGCCGAGACTGTCCCGAGCGGATCCCCGCCGTGCCTCTCCCACCGGGAAAGCACGACCGTCATCCCGCCGTTCACGAACCCGCGCTCCGGGACGAAGAGACGCGGGCAGGCGGCCGTCAAACGGCGGGCCGTTTCCGCTGATGCCAGAGCGGCCAGCTTGACGCTGGCCGATCCGATGTCCAGTCCGATGTAGGAAAATTCTGTCCGCATTTTTATCCGAATGGATCGTCTCCGATTACCCGGAACTCGGAACTCGAAAATGTCCGATAGCCTCGCTGAGAAGCTTGCCCCGGGCTTGATCCGGGGATGCTCGGCATATCGGACCTACAACTTGGTCCGTTAATGTTTCAACCCGGGACTCGAAACCCGGAACACGGAACGCATGTGGATACCCCGCCCGACGCCGTCCCGCATGGGGCGAGGAAAAAGGTCTCTCACCGCCTCCGCTTGAGAAGGACCGGAATCAGATACACCGCGCCCAGCAGGAGGACAATGGCCGCGCCGCTCGGGATGTCGATGACCGCGCTCAGGGCCACGCCCGCGACCGCGAAAACGGCGCTGACCGCCGCGGCCGCAATCATCATGCTCCAGAGGTGTTTCGTGAACCGTCCCGCCAGAGCCGCGGGCAGGGTCAGCAGGGCGATGACCAGGACGGTTCCAACCATGGGCAGGAGCAACGCCACTGTCAGCGCCGTGAGGCCGAACAGGAGCATGGACAGGGCGCCCGTGTTCAGACCCCGGATGCGGGCGAATTCCTCGTCAAAACACACGGCCAGCAGGGGCCGGTACAGCAGCAGGACGACGATCAGCAGAAGCGCGTCGAGTCCCGCGATCATCCAAAGATCATTCCGGGTCAACAGCAGAATGTTACCGAACAGGTAGCTCATGGGATCGACAAAAACAGGCGTCAGGGAAAGGAACAGGACGCCCGCGGCCATGCCCACGGTCCATACGGCGGCGATGACCGTGTCTTCGCGCTCGCCTCGCCGGGTTCGGACCGCGCCGATCACCGCGGCCGATGAAAGCGCGGCCGCGAGCGCGCCCGCGCCCGGCGTGCACCAGCTCCACCCCAGCTGATGGCGGAGAAAGAGGGCCAGACCGATGCCGCCCAGCATGGAATGGGAAATGGAACCTGCGACAAAACTGATGCGCCGCGCCACGATAACGGGCCCGAGAATACCGAACGCCACGCTCGACAGCAGGCCCGCGGCCAGCGCGTACCGGAGAAAGGGGAATCCGGGATCCTGAAACGCCTGCCAGAACTCAGCCATGTCCACCCCCGGCGCGCTCTCCGATGATCCGGTCATGGCTGACGCGTTTCAGGCTCCGGCGGTATAGATCCTGGAGCACCCGGCCCGTCAGCCGCCGGGTCGGATGCACGGCCACGGTGCGGTTCACGCAGATGACCCGCTCCACGCCTGCCGGCACGACGCCCGTGTCGTGCGTGACCATGAGAATGGTCAGCCTGCGGCGAAGCCGGGCCAGCCGGTCGAACAGGGCTTCTTCGACTGCCGGGTCGACATTGGCCGTTGGCTCGTCCAGCAGAAGCAGTTCGGGGTCTCCGACCAGAGCCCTGGCAATGAGCACGCGCTGGCGCTGGCCGCCCGAGAGAACGGCATAGGACCTTGCGGCCTCATCCCCAAGCCCCATTTCCTCGAGGGCCGAAATCGCCTTTTCACGAAGACGGCCGGTAGCAAAGGGCGAAAAGGACAGGCCGGTCAGAACCGCTTCCAGCGCCGTGATGGGAAACTGGGGGTCGAAAAACTGATGCTGGGGCAGGTATCCGATGCGCTTGTTGGCGGCCGGAGGGGTCAGGCCCAACACCGAAATCCGTCCCGAGTCCGGCTTTTCCAGGCCGAGAAGGAGCCGGAGCAAGGTGGTCTTGCCGCCTCCGTTCGGACCGATCATGTAGGTGAATTCACCCCGGCTCACGGAAAACGAGACGTTCCCGAGAACAACGCTCCCGCCGAGCCTGCAGGACACGTTCTGAAGACGAATCGCATCCGGCAGTCTCATGGCCGCATCCCCCCGACGGCGTCCGCGTCACGGAAGGACCGGACCAGGATGTCCGTGACAGAACGAATCGTTTTCAGGGCGTCCCGGCCGAGGGGATCCACGGCCGCGATGGTTCCGCCGATCGCTTTGGCCACGGCCTCCGCTCCGGACGGGTCAAATTGCGGCTCGGTGAACACGATCGAGACACGCTCCTCTCTCGCCTCGCGGACAATGGCCGCGAGGCCCCGGGCCGACGGGCTCTTGCCCTCCGATTCCACGGACATCTGTTTCAGACCGTACGCTTCGGCGAACCGGCCGAATGAAGGATGGGCCGCGAGAAAAGACCGGCCCCGATAGGACGCGAGCGATTGTCCGATCCCGAGGTCGAGGGAGTCGATTTCGGCAAGCAGGCGGTTCAGGCGTTCCTGAAAAAAGGATTCGGACGCGGGATCCAGCGATTTCAGCGCAGCGAACAAATTGAGGCTGAGAATCCGAAGCAGCGGCGGGGAAAGCCAGACATGCGGATCCGCTTCCCCATGGTCACCATCATGGCTTTGATCACCGAAGGGAACATCGCTTTCCGAACCTCCGTTGATTCCCGCGAAAATTTCGGCCGTGACCGGTCCTGAAGGCATTCCTTTGAGCTTGAGGGTCAGCCTTTTTTCGAAAGGGAGCCCGCAGGAGAGAAACAGGTCTGCCCGGCCGAGGGCCGCGACCTGTCGCGGTCTGGGTTCGAACAGATGCGGATTGTCGCCGGATCTGAGTAAAGTCTCCACTCCCACCCGGTCTCCGCCGATTTTCTCCGTAAGACCGGCAATCGGCGGAATTCCCGCGAAAACCGTTATCGGGCGGCCTGTTCCGTGAACGGAAACGCGCGGAATCAGAACGAGCCCCGCGGTGGCGAGTGAAATGAGCGATGCGGTCCGGAATACGGATCGCGGGACTGTCATGGGCTTCATTTCCGGTCTTCCTTCCCGCCCGGTTTTTCCATGCTGTCCGAATGGCCCTCAATCGCGACATCCCCTGAACAGACCAGATGCAGGGCATGACAGTCCGCGCATTCGGCCACATGGTGTTTTCGGCTGAAGGACCGCCAATGTTCGAGTTGTTCCGGTGAGAGAAGGCCCTGGCCCTTGCAGAGGGGGCAGGTGTTTCCGGATGCGGACAGAATGGCCGACCGGATGAACTCGGACCGGTTTGGAACGCCTTTCATTGCTTCCCGAAGCGCGGCATCCACCTTGAAGGTGATCACCTCGCGTTTCGTTTGTTTACCCGCCACCGGGGACTCCGATTTTTGATGAAACGGACAGACGCGAAGGATAAGGTAATACAATGTAATACGAAAATCAAGTAAAAATTTAAATCTCTGTAATAATTTGTAACCCTTTAATTTATCCTGTCATTAAAGCCAAAAATCACAAAACTTTTTAATCCGTTTGGTGTTATATTAAATGTCGCTCGAATGAAACAACGGTCCGATAAAAACAACATCACTCACAGGAGTACACGTATGATCCGCCAGTTCCGAAAAATGTGCATTCTATTCTGTGTTTATCTGTTCGCGACCGCCCAGGCCCAGACGAGGCCGGCGGACGGACGGCCGGGCGGTGCGGACGCGCCCAAAGTCACCATCACAGGCAAGGTGTTCGACGCATCCACGGGCAAACCGCTCGAATATGCCACCGTCATCCTGTTCGCCAAAAGGGACGGACGGCAGGTCACGGGCATTGTCACGGCCCCGGACGGCACGTTCGAGCTCAAGGACCTCTTCCCCGGACAGTTCCGCATGACCATCAATTACATGGGATACCACGCCCGGACCCTCGAGGACGTCTCACCCAAACGGGGAAGCGTCTCGCATGACGTCGGCACCATCCGGCTCAAGCCGGCCGTTCTGCCCGGCGAGGGCGTGGAGATCCAGGCCGACCGGCCCGAGTTCGAGTACAAAATCGACCGCCGCGTGATCAACGTGGGACAGCAGCAGACGGCCATGGCGGGAACAGCCGTGGAGGTGCTCGAGAACGTCCCTTCAATCACCGTGGACGCGGACAACAACGTTCAATTGCGCGGCAGTTCGAACTTCACGGTGCTCATCGACAACCGGCCCACGCCCCTCGACGCGAACACCGCGCTCCAGCAGACGCCGGCCAGCATCATCGAGCAGATCGAAATCATCACGAACCCGTCAGCCAAGTACGATCCGGACGGTACGGCAGGCATCATCAACCTGAAGCTGAAAAAGGAGAAACAGAGCGGCGGGTCCGGCATATTCAACGCCAATCTCGGCCTCAACGACATCGCCGGCCGGTCGGGCGGCGACATGCTCCTGAGCCGCAGGGGATCGAAGACAAACGTGTATTTCGGCCTGGATTACAACCGTCGGTCCAGGAACAACACGTCCCGGATCCAGCAGACCACTTTTCTCGGGGACACGACCCTGTTCCGGAATTCACGGGGCGATAACGAGCGCGGCGGCGGCAATTTCGGCGTACGCGCGGGCATGGATTACTCGGCCACGTCCCGGGACCTGCTGAGCATCGGAATGCGCATCGGACGGCATTCCTTCGATGGGGACTCCGAAAACCGGTACGACGAGTGGAGAGAGCCCGGCGGCGTTCACGAACTCTACCGGAGCCTGGACAAGAACTCGCACAGCGGCGATTTCTACTCCCTGAATCTGGGGTACAAGCACGATTTCGCGAAAACAGGACACGAGCTTCAGGCCGAGGCCATTCTGGGCGGCCATGACGGCGACGACGAGGACACCAACCGCCTCTTCGACGCATCGGGAGGAATCGCCGAGGCCCAGCGGGCGACAGAATCCGGACCGTCCCGGGACCTGCGGCTGAAGCTCGACTACACATTGCCCCTCCGGGCCGAGGAAAAGATACAGGCGGGCGTCCAGACCCGCATCTCGTCCGGCGAGGAGCAGACGGAGCGTTTTATCTATGACCCGGGTTCCGGCGTCTATGAGTTCCAGCAGCCCTACAGCCACACCATCGATGCATCACACACCATCCATTCCCTGTATTCCACCTATTCCAATGCGTACGGAAAACTGGGGGCGCAGGCCGGCGTCCGGGGGGAATACACCGGCCGTGACATCCGACTCGAGGACACGGGGGATGATTTTACGATCGACCGATGGGATGTTTTCCCCACGGCCCATTTATCCTACACGTTCGCCGAGGGCCGTCAGGCGATGACGAGCTACACGCGGCGGGTTCAGCGGCCCCGCAACTGGGATCTCGAGCCCTTCGAGACCTGGATGGATGCCTATAACGTCCGTCAAGGCAATCCGGAACTGGAACCCGAGTTCATCGATTCATACGAGGTGACCTTTCAGTCGACCGCGGGCCAGAGCCTCTTTTCCGTCGAGGGGTATTACCGCGTGACCCACAACAAGATCGAACGCATCCAGTCGCTCTACGCGCCGCGCATCACACTGCACACCATGGACAACGTGGGCCAGGATTATTCGCTCGGAAGCGAGATCATGCTGAACGTGAACCCGGTCAAGCCCTGGAACGTCAACCTCATGGGCAGTCTCTACCAGTACCGGGTCGAGGGTGAACTGCTGGGAAACGCATTCTCCAGAGAAAGCTTCAACTGGAATGTCCGCTTCAACAACACCTTCCGGATCACGTCCGGAACACGCCTACAGGCCAACCTGCGCTACAACAGTCCCTCGGTGTCTTCGCAGGGCCGGCGCGAGGGACATTTCGTCAGCGGCTTCAGCCTGCGCCAGGAGTTCCTGAACCGGTCCCTTTCCGCCACACTGCAGGTCCGGGACGTTTTTAGGACGGGCACGTTCGAATTCAAGACGGACGCGCCGGGCTTTTCGACCCACGCACGGATCACGCGCGAAGCGCCCATCTATATGCTCACCCTGACCTACAATTACCACAATTTCAAGCGGGACCTGCTGAGGGAAAACGGCGAGCGGAACGGAAACGGCGATGGCGAGGCGCAGGAAGGAGTGTATGACACGGGCGGAGAGTTCTGACCCTCTTCCGGCCGACAAAAAAGCCTCCCCTTGCGCGGGAGGCTTTTTTTTAAGGCAGCAGCGGCCAAATACGATGACGGATCAGGCCTTCGCAACTCCGGGATCACGCGAAAAACCACGCGATCGTGAAGGGATGAGACGGATCTCCTTCATTTCAAAACCCGCCGGTGCCGGAATCAACGAACCCTCCCATTCCATCCTGTTTTTCCGTGGTCTTCCGTGTCGTTTCCGTGGTTTTCCCTGCTGAACCAGGCGGCAATGAAAGATCAGGAAAGCCGCCCGGCCCGCAATGCCTCACTCATATCTCAGCGCCTCGATGGGATTCAGACCCGCCGCTTTCCGCGCCGGGTGCAGGCCGAAGAAAATACCCACCGCGCCGGCGAAACCGAAGGCCAGCATCACGATGTCCGGCCGGATGACGGCCTGCATGGACGTGAACCGGTTCATGACCAGGGAGACGAGAAAGGCCAGGAGAATCCCGATCAATCCCCCGGTCAGGCTCAGGACGACCGCTTCGGTCAGAAACTGCATCATCACGTCGCGGCCCCGGGCGCCCACGGACATACGGATGCCGATCTCCCGCGTCCGCTCGGTCACGGAAACCAGCATGATGTTCATGATGCCGATGCCCCCCACCAGCAGGGAGACGGCCGCGATCGCGCCGAGCAGAAGGGTCATGGTCTTCGTCGTGGACGTCGCCATTTCCGTGATCTCCGCCTGGCTGCGAATGGTGAAGTCGTCGTCGTCCCCTGCCCGGAGGCGGTGCGCGGCGCGCAGGACGGTGCGCAGTTCCTCCTGCGCCTCGGCCATCTGTTCCATTGAGGCCGCGCTGGCGTTCAGCATGTCCACATACCGCCCGCCCTTGAGACGGTAGAGCACCGTGGTGGCCGGCGCGAGAACGACGTCGTCCTGATCCGGCCCCATGGCCGTCTGCCCCTTCCGCTTCAGGACGCCGGTCACGATGAACGGCGTGTTCCGTATGCGGATGCGCTCCCCCACGGGATTCTGGCCCGGGAACAGCGTTTCGGCCGTGGTCTTGCCGAGTACCGCGACCTTTCGGCTCGACGCCACGTCCCGGTCCGTGAACAGCTCTCCCTGCTCGCAGGTCCAGGTCCGGATGGTGAAATAGTCGGGCGTGACGCCGTAAATCGACGTGTTCCAGTTGTTGCCCCCGCCGATGATCTGGTCGCCGGAACGGACGACGGGGGACACGGCCGAGATCAGCCTGCACTGCTCCCGGATGCGGTCCGCGTCGTCCATCGTGAACCGGTTCCAGCTGCCCGCGCCCCGGTTGACACCCCCCGCCTGGCTCGACCCGGGAAACACGATGAGCAGGTTCGTTCCCATCGAGGCGATCGAACTCTGTATGCGCTGGGAGGCGCCCTGGCCCACGCCCACCATGACGATGACCGCGGCCACGCCGATGATGATGCCGAGCGAGGTCAGAAAACTGCGCATCCGGTTCTTCAGAATGCCCTTCATGGAGACCTTGACGAGATTGCGGAACTGCAGGTTCATGCCGTCCGGCCCGCCTTTCCCCGGTTCGCGCCGGCCGAGGGCCGCGGCGCCTCGATTCTGTCCTTCACCGGCCGGTCGGACCGCACTTGACCGTCGCGCATCTCGATGATGCGCTTCGCGCAGTTCGCGATGTCCGGCTCGTGCGTGACCAGCACCACGGTGAGCCCCTGGTCGTTGAGCTCCTGGAACAGGGCCATGATCTCCATGGACGTCCGCGTGTCGAGATTGCCGGTGGGCTCGTCCGCCAGCAGGAGGCTGGGCCGGTTGACCAGGGCGCGCGCGATGGCGACCCGCTGCTGCTCGCCGCCCGACAGCCGGTTGGGCTCGTGGTCGAGCCGGTCGCCGAGGCCCACGCGCCGCAGCGCTTTTTCGGCCTCTCCGAGGGGGTCGGGGATGCGCTTCTTCCGGTCATAGAGCAGGGGCAGCTCGACGTTTTCGAGCGCCGTCGTGCGCGCCAGCAGATTGAATCCCTGAAAAACGAATCCGATCTTCTCATTCCGGATGTCCGCGTACGCGTCCGCGGCCAGCCGGCTCACCCGGTGCCCCTCGAGCAGGTATTCCCCGGAAGTGGGCGAGTCGAGACAGCCCAGCAGGTTCATCAGCGTCGACTTGCCGGAACCGGAGGCGCCGATGATGGCCGCCATTTCGCCCGGCTGTACGGTCAGATCCACGCCGCGGAGCGCGTTCACGCGCACGTCTCCCATGATATAGGTCTTCTCGAGATTCCGCGTTTCGATGATGGGTTTCATGACAAGGCCGGCCCCATCAGAACATCCTCGGCGGCCCGCCGCCGAAGCCTCGCTGACGCGAGCCGGACGGGACCGGGGTTGCCGCCGGTTTGCCCTTTTCGGCCAGTCCGGTGATGACTTTCACGCCTTCCGAGAGGCCGCGCGACCGGACGATCTCCGTGTTCTTCCCGTCCGTGGCGCCGGTCTGGACGAAATCCATCCTCGGCCGGCCTTTCTCGTCCAGGATCCAGACAGCGCCCCGGTCCGCGGGCATGGCAAAGCCGCCGGCCGCGCCCGCCGGGAACCCGGGACCCGCGCCGGTCCGGGATCCGAACCCGGAACGCGAACCCGGAAACGGCCCGCCGGCCGCAGAACCCGGAGATCCCTGCGTCGAGTCACGGCGCCCCTCCGGGCGCCTGCGTATCTCCGCAAAGGCCTGCTTCAGCACATCCTCGGGCGGCTGAAATTTCAGCGCGGCCGAGGGGACGAGCAGAACCTGCCGGCGATCCTCCACCACAAAATCAAGCGTGGCGGTCATCCCCGGGAGCAGAAGTTTGTCCTGGTTCTCCACGTCCACAATCACGGTGTAGTTGACGACGTTCTGCACCGTGGTGGGCTGAAGCCGCACCTGGCGCACACGGCCCTCGAACGTCCGGTCCGGATACGCCTCCACGGTGAACCGGGCCTTCTGCCCGGTCTTGATCAGGCCGATGTCGCTCTCGTCGACCAGTGCGTTGATTTCCATCTTGGAAAGATCCTGCGCGATGACGAACAGGGTCGGCGTGTTGAAGCTGGCGGCGACCGTCTGCCCGACCTCGACAGCGCGCTGTATGACCGTGCCGCGTATGGGCGACCGGATGACGGCGTAATCGAGGTTCTGCCTGGCCCGGGTGAGCGCGGCGCGGGACGATTTTACGACCGCCTGCTGCACCTGCAGGTTGAACTTGAAGGGAAGGTATTCCTCCTGCGAGATCAGCCGTTTTTCATAAAGGGGCGTGTTCCGGTCGTAGTTCATCCGGGCCTGCTCGAGCTGGGCATTGTCCTGCTCGAGCCTCGCCTCCGCGTCCAGGACCTGTGTGTACAGCGGAACCGTGTCCAGCAGGGCCAGCACCTGGCCCCGCTGAACGGGGTCGTTGAAATCCGCGTAGATCCGGGAAATGATGCCCGACACCTGGGTGCCCACGTCGATGGTGACCGTCGACTCAATGGTCCCGGTGCTGGACACCGTGTTCTCGATGTCGCCCCGCGTCACCTCCGCGGTCTGAAACCGGCCGCTCCGGCCTTTCCCTCCGCAGTTCCGGACGATCACCGCGGTCAGAACCGCCAGTACGGCGAGCCCCGCGATTGAGCCCGCCCAGATCAACCGTTTTCGCTTCATGTCTTTTCCGCCTGATTGGACGTGATGGTCTCTCATTTATGGAACACCGTAACGCCGCGGAATCTTTCGCCGGGCCGGACGGCTTTATTGACAAAACCGCGAAAGCGATCGACACCCGCCCGCGGACGAATCACCCTCTTCCCGGCTTTCATCCGTCCCGGCAAATCCTTATGCCGGCGCATCCATTCCCTGAAAAGGCCTCGACCCGGTATCTTTCGCGAGACCGGGTCCGCCACGCGCCGAACGCGGCTCCGATCGCGGCGCCCGCGGCCACATCGTGAATCCAATGCTTGCGGGCCTGCACCCGGGAAACACCGACAAAAACCGAAGCCGCGTAAGCCGGAGCACCAACCCGCCAGCCGTACCGTTTCCGAAAAAACTCAGCCGAACAAAATGAGATTGATGTGTGGCCCGAAGGAAAGCTGTACCGGTTGCCGTTCGGCCGCTTCTCATCGACGATCACCTTGAGCGCTTCGGTGACCACTCCGGTGAGGGCCGCGGCTTCGATGAATTGGACCGCGCCCTGAAAGTCCCGCTGCAGGAGGGCCGTGCCGATCGCGGTTGCAGGCAGGACCAGCCGCAGAGCGTCGCCCGCGGACTGGATGCCGTCCCCCGCCCGCAGGGCCGGAATTCCGGTCATCCAGAGCGCCAGCGCCGAGACCGCCAGACGCCTGCCCGCGCCGAATGGCGGCCTCCGGAGGTCAGGGGGATGTCCGATTCGGATGCGCATTTCCGGCTCTTCTAACTGAACGCGTCTCACGCTTCTCCGCCCGGCGCCGTCCAACCGGTTCGGTTCAGGCTATCGGTTTTTTTCCGAAAAATCCTCCCGCAGCCGGGTGATGATCCGGTCCGATGTGCGCACCGCCAGTTTTTCGAGCCCGTCCGCGATTTCATCCGCGGTGAGGCGCGAGAGCGAGACCATGGTGATGACGTTGTTCGCGGCCCCGGGAAGGCCGAACAGGTCGCTGGAAACCGCGATTTCCTCGTCGAAACAGCGCCGCCACACCTGACGGTGCTTCGCGTTCTCGATCAGGGCGACTTTCACCTCCATCGTGAAATCGACGCCCGACGTCCAGGACTTGGCCTGGATGCCGTATTTCTCGATTTCGATGTCAAAGGTGAAATCCGCGTCGCGGGTCTCATCGACGGCGCGGAAACCGAATGTTTTGGCTCCCCGCTCGAGCGTCTCGTCCTCGAGTATGGCCGGGATGTCCACCATGCCCATGGCGCTGTCCATCTTGGCGCGCGTCCGGCTCATTTCGATTTCATGGGCGATGCCGGTGCCGATGTTGAGGACTGCCTGGATGGGATTGTGGAAATCCGTGTCCACCCAGCCGTCCGAGAAAACCTGTGCCGGCGGGGGCGGCACCAGATGCGATGACGCGGTGCGCTGGTCGAATTTCTGGCCCTGAAGCTGGTTCATGGAGCAGCAGCCGGCCATGAACAGCGCCAGGCCGGATCCGCTCAGGATCCGGATCGTACGGATGGTGCGGTGACGCATATTTCTCCTCCTGGATGATGGGATTGGGCTGAGCGGTGTTCACCGGGACCCGCGTCCGGCAAACCGCCGGAAACCGTCCACTCTGGGTTTTGGATGGACCCCTCCCCGGCGCCGGGCGGCATGCGTCTCAGCGCAGCAGCGTCATCTTCCGCGTCAGCACCGCGCCGTCCGCTTCGAGCCGGAGCACATACGTGCCGCTTGCCAGGCCCGACGCGTCGAATGCCAGATCGTGGCGGCCCGCGCCGCGTCTGCCGTCCAGCAGGGTCGCGACCTCGGCGCCGAGCAGGTTGTACACTTTCAGCGAGGCGGCGCAGGCGCGGGGGAGTTCGATGGTGACGGCCGTTCGCGGATTGAAGGGATTCGGAAAATTCGGATCGAGCCGCAGTTTTCCGGGAAGAACGGAAGAACCGTCCAGGCCCGAAAGGATATCCGCGACGAACGTGGTGACGCTCGACGGCGCCAGCGTCGCCGTGAAAACACCGTCGGTCGCGGTCAGGCCGCTCTCCTGGGCGCAATTCCGGGTTTGGGACGTGACAACCGGCGTGAAAACCGCGGTTCCGGCCGGCGCGCCTTCAATCCTGAAGGTCCGGGTGATTTCAGTGGTACGCGTATTGACAACCACGACCACCAGCCTGGATCCGCCCTTGTAGGCGGTGATGGAAAGCGCCGGGCCGCGGCCCGAAGCCGTGCGCACCCTGACAAATCCGGGGCGGATGAACCGGGCGTACTGGGACATGACATACCCGCGTTTCGTCACATTTCCATTTTCGTGTATGGGACCGTAGTACCGGACGATGTACCACCAGATATAGGCGTTCATGCCGGCATTCATGCAGTCGTGCATCTGCCGGCCCGTGGACAGAACGGCGTTCCAGGTCGTATCGGTGTTCAGATACTCCGTCATCCACAATTCCTTGCCCATGCGTTCCGCCAGGGGATACGCCTCGAGCCCGCCGCCGTACAAATGGCCGCCGATGATGTCCACATGGGCCGCGGCGTCCGGATCGTTCAAGATGGCGTTGGAAATGGCCTTGTTGAAATTGAAGGATTCGGGGACGATGAGCCGCGTGCCGATGGAAGCACCCTGCTCTTTCACGAACTTCAGCATCTGGGAGGCGTTCCAGTCGCAGGATTCGTAATTGACCGTGATGTCCGGCTCGTTCTGCACGGAAATCGCGTACAGGGGCGCGTCATTGTCGGCCATGAAATCGGCGAACGCGTTCAGGTGATCCGCGAAGTCCGGGTACGCGCTCTCCTCGAGTTCGCCGCCCACGATATTGTTGTTGGTTTTCATCCCGGCCGGGGGCGACCAGGGCGACGCGATGACAATGGCGCCGTATGACTGCGCGAGTCTCGCGGTCGCGAGCTGGGCGCTGAATTCCTGCCGGGTGGAAACGCTGGGGACCTTGAGCCGCAGAATGGAGAATCCGATCTGTCCGTCTCCGGTGCCGAAGGCCTTGTCCGCCTGATCCGCGGTCATGTCGGGCCGCCAGCCCACAATGTTCGCCGCTCCGAATCCGCGTATCACCTGCCGGACGGTGTCCGGGTGCACGATCGTTTCATTGTCCGCCTGTGCCATGAGTCCCCGGAAACCGGGAAGCAGGCAAAGCAAGGTCACGGCCGCGACAGCGCGCATGCGGACCATGGTCGAAGCGCTGTTCCATATACAGTTCATAAAACACTTCCTTTGATTAAACAGGACGATGCCGGCCCGTGATAAGGCCGCCTCCCAAAGAGCGTGAAATCATAATACGTTTCAGCCGAACATACCGCTTTACCGCGCCAGCAGCATTTTCCCCAGCCGCTTCTGTCCGCCGGCCTGAACCGAATACAGATACACGCCTGAGACCAGGCCGTCCGCTGAAAAATGCACGCGGTGTTCGCCCCTGCCGAGGCGGCCGGCCCGCAGGGTCTGGACCTCGCGGCCCCGCAGATCGAACACCCGGATTTCGACATCCGCGGCCGCATCCAGCTCGAACCGGATAAAGGTACCCGGATTGAAGGGATTGGGCCAGTTGCCGGCCAGCCGGAAGGATTCCCCGGGGCGGGATTCAACCGAACCCGGTATGGTCTTGTCCGTATATTCGATTTCCAGAAAGGGCCTGCTTCCTTCGCCGTACTCGCTGGCCTTGAATCCGATTCCGGTGCTGCCGCTGTTCATCACCAGCAGGCCGTGATTGGGCGTTTCACCGTCCACCCATCCCTGTACCAGGCTCGTGATGTCCGCGGCCGGATAAAAGGTGTGGTCCCAGTCCGCGGCATCGGGCAGATGCGAAATACGGGCGATCGGCGCGTACAGGTCCGCGTCCCCTCCCGGCGAGATCCACGGCACCCCGTCCGAGGCGTTGAGCCAGGTGGCTTCATACTCCGACCAGGACCGGCTGAGCGTGAAAATGTCCAGGAATTCGTCCGAATGGAAATCAGACTGGTTCCAGACGTAGAAACCCAGGTCCGCGGACAGAATGCGCTTGCCGTTCAATCCCGCGGGCAGGTTGAACCGGATCAGGAACCGGTCGATATCACCGAAGTACTGCTCCCCCCCGAAATTCGAGGACGGATCATCCGCGAAAATGAACGTGTCATCCACCTCATCCGTGTTTTCCAGCCGGACCGTTTCAGGCGTCAGGTTCGGGTCCAGGGTCGTCGCGGATGCCGGATCTGAAAGCCCGGACTCGTTGCCGGCCGCGTCGACCGCGGATACCCGGTATTCATAACCGGTCATGGGAGACAACCCGGTGTCGGCGTATTCCGTCTCGGAGGTCACAGCCTCGAAAGCGCCGTCCCGGTACACACGGTACCCGCTGACGGATGAATTGTCCGTGGACGGGTCCCAGGATAGGTCGATTTGAGTGGAGGACACGGGGTTCGCGGCCAGCCCCTCCGGAGTCGAGGGCGGCTGATCGTCCGACGGCAGGGTTGCCGTAACCGGAGCGCTCCGGTCCGATTCAGTGCCCGCTCCATTGACCGCGCTCACCCGGTACTCATAGGTCTCACCCGGAATACAGGTCAGATCCGAATACGACACGGCGGACGTGGAGGCGAGAAATCCGCCGTCGCGAAAGATCCGGTAGCGCGCCACGCCTGATTCCGCATCCGTGGACGGATTCCAGGAAAGGTCCACCTGCGTTTCGCTCACCGCGTCCGCATGGAGCCCGGCCGGCGTCGAAGGCGGAGTCGGATCCGGTTCGGCGCCGGCCCAGCCCGCGAGACGCGCCCACAGCCACCAGACCGCATAGGCCTTCATGTTCCCGTTCACGGGTTCTGTGTGCGCCGCGTCGCAGTAGAACCAGTCCACATCCACGGCATGGGCGTTTTGCCACTCCTGTGCCCAGTTTCCGCCGTCGTAATTGCAGGCGTCGTCGACGTGCCGGTCTCCGAAATAATTACCGTCCGGGTCGTAGCATTCAATGTCGTAAAAGTCAAAGAGGACTTTCCCGTTCTGGATGCAATAATTCCGTATGGTCTGGTTGTTCCGGTGCAGGTCTCCGGTCAGCCCGGACCCGTCCGCGTGTCCGGTCATGTACACGAAGGTCACTCCCGGGTAATCCTGCTCCAGCTGGTTCATGTCGTTCAGGTACTGATTGTAGACGTCCGCCGTGCTGTAACCCGACAGCTGGCCGCACCAGGCCCACATGATGACGTTGAATTCCGGATGGGCCGTACCCCGTCCCTGTGCGTTCGGAACGCCCAGAAACGAGCGTGTCTCCTCCACCCAGTTGGGGTAATAACCGGCGTCGTGGTCCAGCTGGCCGTCGCCGTAGCCGTCCCCTGAGGTCAGATGCAGGCTTCCACCGGCGCCGTCCTGATCGTATGCGAAGAGATCGTGCGCGTACCCCTTGGCGTTCATGAAATCCACCAGCCCGGACATGCCGCCCGTGATCTGACTGCCGTGCGACGTGTAGCCGTAGCCGATGTGCAGCTGTTCTTTGGCCGCCTGTACGGCCGTGACCGGAATCTGATCAATGTCGATGCGAGTGTGGTCCGCGATGATGAATTGCGAAAACGCGGCGGGAACGGCGAGAAGCCATGCCAGTATCCATGCTGATTTTTTCATTTGATCCCTCTTCTGAAAAAAGTCCATCCATGAACGGGACGGAATGAAAAGCGTTATCGCGATGCCCGCTCCGCCCCTGTTCGCTTCCGTTTTGGCCTCTCGTTTCGCCGCCCGGCGCGTTCTGCGTGTTTTGCCGGCATTCCGGCGCCTCTCCCGGTCACACCCTTCCCCCGCGACGGCTTGCAGCCGCTGATTTCGGTTTACCACCGTTTTCCGAACGCGATCCGAAGAACCGCGTCAGCTTCTCCTGCAGTTTATCCAGGTAGATATAAAAAACCGGCGTGACGTACAGCGTCACGATCTGCGAGAACAGGAGCCCGCCCACCACGCACAGGCCCAGAGGCCGCCGGGCCTCGGCGCCCGCGCCCATGCCCAGGGCGATGGGCAGAGTGGCCATGAGCGCCGCGACCGTGGTCATCATGATGGGCCGGAACCGGACGGAACTGGCCTGAAGAATGGCCGTGCGGGAGTCGAGCCCCCGGCCGCGGCCGTCGATTGCGAAATCGATCATCATGATGGCGTTCTTCTTGACCACGCCGATGAGCATGATCAGGCCCACGAAGCTGTAGAGATTCAGGTCCGTCTTGAACAGCATCAGCGTCATCAGTCCGCCGAATCCCGCGAAGGGCAGGCCGGACAGGATGGTGATCGGATGAATGAAACTCTCATAGAGGATGCCGAGAATCATGTAAATGACCAGAATGGACAGGAGCAGGAGGCCGACCAGGCTGGATTGCGAGGACTGAAAGGCCTGCGCCGTTCCGGAGAAGCTCGTGACAATGGACGACGGCAGGGTTTCAGCGGCCGCCCGGTTCACGGCCGTGACGGCCTGGCTCAGGGAAACGCCCTCGCCGAGGTTGAACGAGATCGTCACCGAGGGAAGCTGGCCCGAATGGTTGACCGTGAGCGGCCCCGCTCCGGTCGCGGTCGTGGTCAGGGCCGTGATCGGAACCAGTGCGCCCGAACCCGACCGGACGTAGAGGAACTCGAGGGCCGTGGGGTCCCGCTGGTATTCGGGGAGCAGTTCCAGCATCACGTAGTACTGGTTGTTCGGCGCGAGAATGGTGGAAATCTGACGCGTGCCGAAAGCCGAAAAGAGCGCGCTTTCGACGGCCTCGGGCGTGACGCCGAGCGAGGCGGCCCGGTCGCGGTCGATGGCCAGCCTCAGCTCGGGATTGCTGATCCGGAGGTCGCTGTTCACGTCCTGGAGCAGGGGGTCGCTCCGGAGCCGCGACTCCAGCACGGGCGCGGCCTCGTACAACGTCTGCAGATCCGTGGCCTGCAGGGTGAACTGGTACAGCCCCGAGGACGAGCGGCCGCCGACATTGATGGCGGGCGGATTCGAGATAAAGACGCGTATGCCGGGGATGCCGGACAGCTTGGCGCGGAGCGAGGCCACGACCTCGTCGGCGCTCATGTGACGTTCATGACGCGGTTTCAGGCGGATGAACATGCGGCCGGAGTTGCTGCTGCCCCCGCCCATGCCGCCCACGTTCATGGTCAGGCCCTTGACGTTCGGATCAGCCGCCACGACGGCCGCGGCGGTTTTCTGCCGGCGCACCATGCCGTCGAACGAGAGGCCCTCGGCCCCCTCCGAGGACGCGTTGATGAATCCCGTGTCCTCGCTGGGAATGAATCCCTTGGGCATGACGGCGAAAAGAAGCATCGTGGCGGCCAGGATAACGGCCGAGAAAACCAGGGTCAGCCGCCTGCGGCGGACCACCCATGCGAGGCTCTTCTCGTACGCGGCCAGCGTGCGGTTCCAGAACGTCTCGACGGCGTTAAAAAAGCGGCCGTGCCGCGATTCCGCCTCGTGCTTGAGAAACCGGCTGCACATCATGGGTGTCAGGGACAACGAGACGAATCCGGAAATCAGGATGGCGACCATGATGGTGACCGCAAACTCACGGAACAGCCGGCCCATGATGCCGCCGAGAAAAAGGATCGGGATGAAAACCGCGACCAGGGAAAGGGTCATGGACATGATGGTGAATCCCACTTCGCGCGATCCGTCCACGGCCGCCTGCAGGGGCGCTTTCCCCTGCTCCAGATGACGGAAAATGTTCTCGAGCATGACCACGGCGTCGTCCACCACGAATCCGACCGCGAGGGTGAGGGCCATCAGCGACAGGTTGTCGAGGTTGAAATGGAACAGGGACATGGCCGCGAACGTGCCGACCACGGACAGCGGCAGGGCCAGGCTCGGAATCAGCGTGGCGGACGCGTTCCGGAGAAAGAGGAAGATCACCCCGACCACGAGAAACAGCGTGAGCAGGAGCGTGAACTTCACGTCATCGACCGATTCCTGTATGGGCACGGCCTTGTCGAAGTGGATGGACAGGTCCGCGGAGGCCGGCATTTTCTCGCGGATGCCGGGCAGAAGGGCCTGCACGGCCTTCGAAACCGCGACCGTGTTGGTGCCCGGCTGGCGCTGGACGGCGAGCAGGATGCACCGCTCGTCGTCGAACCAGGCCGCGACCTTGTTGTTCTGCACGCTGTCGAAAACCCGGCCCAGGTCCCCGAGCCGGACGGGCGCGCCGTTCCGGTAGGCCACGACAATGGGCCGGTACCGGTCCGCGGTGTTGAGCTGGCCATCGGCCTTGACCGTGTAGGTTTTTTCAGGACCCCACAGGATGCCGGTCGGCAGGTTGACGTTGTTGGCGGACACGGCCGAGGTGATCTGGTCGATCCCGATGCCGCGGCTCGCCAGAGCGCGGGGGTCGACCTGGATGCGGACCGCGTAGCGCTGGGCGCCGAAGATCATCACCTGCGCCACGCCGCTGACCATGGAAATCCGCTGGGCGGTCTGGGTTTCGGCGTACTCGTTCAGCGTGTACAGCGGCAATGTCGACGACCGGAGCGCGATGAACAGGATGGGCTGGTCGGCCGGGTTCACTTTCCGGTACGAGGGCGGCGTGGGCATGTCGCGGGGAAGTTGGCGTGAAACCGCGGCGATGGCGGCCTGCACGTCCTGGGCCGCCGCGTCGATATCCCGGTCCAGGCTGAACTGGATGGTGATGTTCGTCGAACCCAGGCTGCTCGTGCTGGTCATATTGTCGATGCCGGCGATCGTGCTGAACTGCTTCTCGAGCGGCGTGGCCACGGCCGCGGCCATGGTCTCCGGGCTGGCGCCGGGCAGGCTGGCGGAAACGGAAATCGTCGGGAAGTCCACGGTGGGCAGGTCGCTCACGGGGAGCTGACGATATCCGAGAATTCCGGCGATGATAATGGCGGCCATGACCAGAGTCGTCATGACCGGCCTTCGGATGAAAATGTTCATCGGGCTGAATTCCCCCGTGACTCCCGGGCGGGACGCTTCTCCCCGGCGGCCGGTCTTTTTCCGCCGGACGGGGCAGGCCCCGGTCCGGCCGGCGCATCCGGAAGCACTTCGACGGCGGCGCCGGGCACCAGGCGCATCTGGCCGTCCGTCACCACGGTTTCCCCGTCCTTCAGGCCCTCCGCGATCACCGCCGTGTCTCCGTCGATGCGGTCGACCCGGACGGTCCGCTTTTCCGCCTTTCCTTCGGGCGTGACGACGTACACGAACGTCCCTTCCTGTCCCGTGACCACGGCTGCGTCCGGCACGGTCAGGGCGTTCCGCTCAACCGTCAGAACCAGCGCAATGTCCAAGAACTGGCCGGGCCACAGGGCCATGTCCGCGTTCGCAAATTCGGCCTTGAACATGACCGTGCCCGTTCCTGCGTCCACCTCGTTGTCCATGAAGAGCAGCCGGCCCTTGATTTCGGGGCCGTCCGCACCGCGCTCCGGACGCACGGCCGCTTCAAGGGGCGCGGCCGCCGCGTACCGGCGTATCCGCGGGAGCTGATTCTCGGGCAACGCGAACCGGACGCGGATGGGCCGCATCTGATGAATGACCACGAGCGGCGCCTCATTGGCCCGCACCACGTTTCCCTTTTTCACGAGCAGGCCGCCCGCCCGTCCGGAAATCGGGGCCAGCACCGAGGCATAGGCCAGATTCAGCTCCGCCTGCGTGATGGCGGCCTCGTCCTGCCGGACAAGGGACCGGAGCATTTCAGCCTGCGTCCGGATGGCGTCGTACTGCTCGGCCGTCACATAATCCTTCTGAACCAGTTCGGCGTACCGGCCGGCCTGCAGGGCGGCGTTGGCCGCCTGACTGCTGTCGCGGCTGAACTGCGCGCGGGCCGCGGCCAGCGCGGCCTCGAACGGCCGGGAATCGATCCGGAACAGGAGCTGGCCCTGACGCACGTCCTGGCCCTCGGAAAAGGCCACATGCGTGATGACGCCTCCCACCTGCGGCCGCACAGCCGCGGTTTCGACGGGCTCCACGGTTCCCACGGAAAACAGCGACACCGGCCGCGGCTCGACGGCGACCTTTCCGGTTTTCACGGGCAAGGTCCGCTTCGGCGGCGTTTTCTTTCCGCCGCATCCCGTGGTCCAGATCAGACACACGGACAGGCCTGACAGGATTGCGGTCCGGCCGTGCCGTAAGTGCCGCCGGAAGGAAACGGAACAGGCGCGGGAATCAGCCGCGTTCATCGGACCCATCATGGTTTTACCTCAAGTGGAGATGCTTCGGGTTCGGGGGAAACGGCCCCGGATTGTTCCAGAACTCCGGCGGCATGGCTGAGCCGTGCCAACGCGGTGAACCAGCCCAGGCGGGCGTTGATCTGTTCCGCCCGGGCCGAGGCCAGGGCGCGCTGGGCCGTGAGCAGATCGAGCATGCTCCCCGCGCCTTCCCTGTAGCGGCCTGCCGCCACGGCCTCGGACTGCCCCGCGGCTGCGACCAGGTCTTCCGCTGCCTGCAGGCGTCCCTCGGCCGTGAGCCAGTCGCTGCGCGCCGCAACCACCTGCAGAATGACGGACTGTTCCGCGGAACGGGCGCGTTCCAGGGCCGACTCGGCCGAAGCCCGTGCCGCGGCCCATTCGGCCTGGCGGGAAAACCCGCTGAACAGGGGAATCTGCAGGACCAGCCGGCCGGACGCGTCGTCCATGTGTCTCGAAATCCCTTCCATGCGTGTGCGCGAGGCTGCGCCCGCGATCGACAGGGTCGGCAGCATGCGGGACAGGGCCGCGTCCGCGGCGGCTGAGGCGGCGTGGCCCGCGGCACGCACGGCCTGCAGGTCGGGTCTCGCGGCAAGCGCCAGGTTCACCAGACTGTCCACGGTCTGCGCAACGCCCGGAATCGGCGGACCCGGATCGACTGCGCCGATGTCCTGAAACGCATGGGCCGGGTATCCCATGGCATCCGCGAGCCCGCCCCGGGTGATCCGGACCTGGCCTTCCGTTGCCAGAACCGCGAGCCGCACTTCGGAATGCGCGGTTCTGGCCTGAAGCACGTCCGCGAGCGTGGCGAGTCCAACGCGGTGCTTTTCCTCCGCCACGCGGAGATGCTCTTCCGCTTCAGCCAGGGAAGTCCGGTTGGCCTCAAGCAGGGAACGGCTGGCGCAGTAGTTGAAAAACGCGGTTTCGGTTTCAAGAACGGCGTTCTGAATGGCCTGGTTGTGCGTCCAGTCCGCGGCCAGCAGGGCCTCCCGGGCCATGGCCGTGTACGAGGCCCTTGCGCCGAAATCGAAGAGCAGAAAGGAGAGCCCGGCCTCGGCCCTGTAAACGGTCAAGGAATCCCTTGCGTCCCGGCCGTTGAAACCGTCCGGGAATGACCACAAGCGGGTCGCGGCCGCGTTCAGGGAAAGGTCCGGCAACCAGAGAGAACCGAGTGTTCCGGCCCAGGCCGCGGCCGCTGAACGGGCCGTCAGCCAGGCCGCGCGCGTGTCGGGATCGTTCTCCAGCGCGAGATTCACGGCGTCCGCGATTGTGAGCCGGCGCATGCGATCACGGACCGCATCCGGAACCGGCGTCAAAGGCCCGGAATCCGTCTTTCCCGGTTTCGGCGGCGTCCAGGGAACGGAATGCGAGGATGAAACCGCGGATACGCCGGCTACAGGCGGCATGAAATGGCTGCAGCCGGACAACAGGGGAATCAGGGCGAGAATCGAGGCAAAGCTGGCTTTCATGGGGTCTTTCCGGCGGCGGATGGGTTCTGATTTAAGTTATCCGAACCGGCCGTCAATGTCAAGGATTTTCCTGTCATAAATTGTAGGCCGGACCGGGATTTCGGAGGAATGGAAGGCGGTTCAGCCGGGCCGGATTACCAACGGTTCCACAATCCGATTCTTCATTCCGGACGCGGACCTGCCCGGAAATGGATGGTGCGGCCGGACACGTTTATTCCGTAATCCGGAACTCCTTGTCCCCGGGCCGCAACTCATCGTACATTTCCTTCAACGCCGCGAAAGCGGACCGGCTGCCCCTCTGCAGGGCCTTCCGGTAATACTGCACGGAAAGCGGCACGCAGGCAGGGGCGCCGATGCCGTCCCTGTAACAGGCGCCGAGAATTTCCTGGCTGAGCACGGACCCCGCGTCCGATGTTTTTTTCAGGCTGTCGATCAGCGCCGGATTCGGCGTTGCTCCTGCCAGCGCCAGCTCCATCATCCAAAGCCGGATCCGCGCCTCGGCGCTGCCGGCCTCCGCGGCCCCGAGAAGCAGGTACTTCCCTTTTTCCGTGTCCCGGGCCACGCCCCGGCCGGAGAGAACCATCAGGCCGAACTGAACCTGGGCCGGAGCGTAACCGGCCGAAGCCGCTTCCTCCAGATAGGATACGATGCGGTCTTCCGTCAATTGTCGGTCATAACCATACGCATTCAGATTGGCCCATGCGAATTTCGCAACCGGGTCGCCGGCCACAACGCGGCTTCTGAGTGCGTCGAAAAATCCATCCTTCCTGATCAGCTTCCACAGCAGTTCGGGTGCCCACGGTGAATCCGCCCGTATGGCTCTCAAGTAATATGCGGCCGCAAGCACGCGGTCCCGGGCCGGTCCATCCAGGATTTCATGCCACCGGCCGACCAGGGTCAGGGCTTCGGGACTGCCCGCCTCAGCCTCACTGAGGATCCGGCCGATCTCGCTCTGCATTTTCAGGACGGTCGAATCCCCGGAAACGGATCCCGGATGAACCGGCAGAAGCGCATCGACCGGCTCCCGGCTTCCGGCTGTTGTTGTGTCCGATTCATCCGCTTCCGTAAATTTCCGCGCCTGTCCCGGCGCTTTCAGGGAATCCGGTTCGGCTGTAACAGTACCGCCGCCAGCATGATCCGGTTTTCGTTCCCGGGGCTTCGCGTCCGGGGCCATCCCCCTGCGCCTGAATTCCTCCATGGCCTCCTTCGCGGGCGCGTATCCCGAATCAGCGGCCAGTCCGACCCATCGAACCGCCTCCTTTAAATCGCGCTCCACGACCAGACCGTCGGTGAGCAGAAGCCCGTACACGTACCGCGCCTCCTTCATGCCTTCCCGCGCG
>JAFGAX010000007.1 GCA_016933415.1 bacterium | reverse complement strand
GGATGGCATGGGTGGGGTCGAACACCACCGGGTAGCCGAGACCGCGCATGATCTGCAGGGACCGCATGTCGACCACAAGATTGTGGTAGCCGAAGCAGGCGCCGCGCTCGGTCAGCAGGATATTCCGGTTCCCCTCGCCTTCGATTTTGCCGATGATGTGCTTCATGTCGCCCGGATCGAGAAACTGCCCCTTCTTCACGTTGATGGCGCGGCCCGTCCGCGCGGCGGCCAGCGTCATCTCGGTCTGCATGCAGAGGTAAGCCGGAATCTGGATGACGTCGAGCACTTCGGCCGCGGCATCCATGTCGTGCCGGTCGTGCACATCGGAGAGAACGGGAATGCCGAACCGCTCCTTGACCTTTCGGAGGATGGCCAGCCCCTTCTCCAGCCCCGGCCCCTGCCAGCTCTTCGCGGATGACCGGTTGTCCTTGGTATAGCTCGACTTGAAAATCAGGGGCATGGACAGCCGGTCCGCGACAGCCTTGACGGACTCGGCGGTTCGAAGGACCAGGTCCTCGCTCTCGATGACGCAGGGGCCGGCGATGAGCGCGAGCGGGTGCCCGGCCCCGACCGTGACATTCGCGATCCGAACAGTGTTCATCTGGTCTTTCTCCCGGACGGCGCGCCGGCCGCCAGGGCCGCTTTCACGAAGGACGCGAAGAGCGGATGGGGTTTCAGCGCCCGCGACTTGAATTCAGGGTGGAACTGGCCGGCCAGGAACCAGCGGTGGCCGGGCAGTTCGATGATTTCCACGAGCGTGTGGTCCGGTGAAACGCCGCTCATCACCAGGCCCTCATTCTCCAGGGCGGTTCGGTACTCGTTGTTGATTTCGAAGCGGTGCCGGTGCCGCTCGGAAATGCGGTCCTTCCCGTATATCGCCTGCGCACGCGTCCCCCGCCGCAGACAGCAGGGATAGGCGCCGAGCCGCATGGTCCCGCCCTTCTCGAGGTCCCGGGTCTGGCCGGGCATATAATCGATGACCGCGTGCTTCGCGTCCTCGTCGAATTCCCTGCTGGTGGCGGACCGGATGCCGCAGACGTTCCGGGCGAATTCGATGACCGCGACCTGCATGCCGAGGCAGATGCCGAAAAACGGCAGGTCGTTCTCCCGGGCGTACTGCACGGCCTGCACCTTGCCGTCGATTCCCCGCTCGCCGAACCCCCCCGGGATGAGCAGACCGCCGACGCGGCCGAGCAGGGCGGCGGCCCCTTTTTTCTCGATCTCCTCCGAGCTCACCCAGACCAGCTCGACTTTTGCGTCATTCGCGACGCCCGCGTGGGTGAAGGCCTCGATGATGCTCTTGTAGGCATCGCGCAGTTCGACGTACTTGCCCGCGACCGCGATCCGCACCGATTTCCGCGGATGCCGGACGGTTTCCACCATGGACTTCCACCGGCCGAGCGCGGGCGTCGCGGCCCTGAGTTTCAGCCGCCGGATCACCAGGCCGGCGAGGCCCTCGCGCTCCAGATTCAGCGGCACTTCGTAGATGGTGTCCGCGTCCCGGGCTTCGATAACGGCCTCGACGGGCAGGTTCGCGTACAATCCGATCTTTTCGCGGGCCTCCCGGGGGAGCGGCGTCTCCGTCCGGCAGATGAGCAGGTCGGGTTGAATGCCGATTTCTCTCAGCTTCTGCACGCTGTGCTGAGTCGGCTTGGTCTTGATTTCCTGGCTGGCCTGGATGAAGGGAACGAGGGTGACATGGATGTTGAGGCAGCGGCCGGGGCCCTCCTCCAGCCGGAACTGGCGGATCGCCTCCAGGAAGGGCAGGCCTTCGATGTCGCCCACCGTGCCGCCCAGTTCGACAAGCACCACATCCACATCTTTCGCGGATTTCGCAACCAGCCGGATGCGCTTTTTGATCTCGTCCGTCAGATGGGGAATCACCTGGACGGTCTTGCCGAGGTAGCCGCCCTGGCGTTCCCGCTCGATCACGGCCCCGTACACGCTGCCGGTGGTGAAATTGTTCTCGCGCCGCATGTCGACGTCGAGAAAGCGTTCATAATGGCCCAGGTCCAGATCCGTCTCGGCCCCGTCTTCGGTGACGAACACCTCGCCGTGCTGATAGGGGCTCATGGTCCCGGGATCGACATTGAGATAGGGGTCGATCTTGAGGGAGGTGACCCGGATACCGCGGGCCTTGAGCAGAATTCCCAGCGACGAGGACGCGATGCCCTTGCCCAGGGACGAGACCACGCCTCCGGTGATGAACACGTAGTGGATTGAGGGTTTCTCCACAGGGACCTCGATTCAGGAAAGTGACGGGCTGTCCGATCCGGATCCGCCGGCTGACGGGCCGCGGATCGCTCGTTTCAGGCCGGACCCCCGGCGTTCGCGGCTCCCCCCCTCACAGAGGAGCCGCCGAGCAGGGCGCGGACGGCGTCGGCGTCTTCCGGCGTGTCCACGCAGACCGGTTCAAAACGGGTTTCCGCGGTCCGGATGCGGCCGCCCTTCTCCAGGACGCGGAGCTGCTCCAGCTGTTCCGCGCATTCCAGCGGGGTCGGGCGCCAGCCGGCAAAGCGCATCAGAAAGGGCTTCCGGTATCCGTAAATGCCGATGTGTTTCCAGTAAACGTGCGTATGAAGCGCCCGGTCCGGCGCGGATTCGCCGCGCACCGCGGGCACAGGCAGACGGGAAAAATAAAGGGCGTATCCGTTTTCGTCGAGCACGACCTTGGCTGTGTTCGGGCTGGTCAGTTCGGACGGGGACGCAATACGCTTGACCAGAGTCGCGACGTCCGCGGACGGGTCCTCCTCCAGCAGACGGATCACCGTGTCGATTTCGTCGGGTTCGATCAGGGGCTCATCGCCCTGGATGTTCACGAACAGGTCCGCATCCACGGATCGCGCGACAGTTGCCATCCGATCCGTTCCAGAAGGGCAGTCGGAGGGCGTCATCACCGCCTCTCCGCAGAATCCCATGACCGCGTCATAGATGCGGCGGTCGTCCGTCGCGACCAGCACGCGGCTCAGCCGGGACGCCCGGAGGGCGTTCTCGAACACCCGCTGAATCATTGTTTTTCCGGCAAGGTCGATGAGCGGTTTTCCCGGAAACCGTGATGAGGCATACCGCGCCGGGATGACGCCGACCGCTTCCAGCGAGGCGCTCATTCGTCCGAACCGGGCTTGGTCAAAACCTTGGGAACACGGAAAAAACCGCCGCTCCGGGCGGGCGCGTTCAGCAATGCTTGCTCGACCGGCAGGGACCCGGACGGGTGATCGTCCCTCAGCCGCGATTCGGTCGTGGCCATGAAATACGTCGGCTCAACGCCTTCCGTATCCAGGGTTTTGAGCTGATCGACGTAATTCAGCATCTCTTCCATCTGCCGGCGGTACAGGGCTTTCTCCTCTTCCGTGAGTTCCAGCCTGGCCAGCCTTGCGATTTTTTCCACGTCCTCTAGAGTCACACGCATTGACGTAAGTCCTTGAAAAACCCGAATGCAATATAAGGGTTTGACCGGATTTTGTCAAGAAGAAAGGATGGATATTGGCACGCTATTTGTATAAGGAGGCTGATTTTAACTTGGGAATAAAAGGACCCGTGGCATCCCGCTGAGGGAAGTGCGGAGGAAGGGATATCGCTTCATCCGCCATTTTTTCATCCGCCGGATATTCTGTATCCCGCCATGTCTCACCGTGGCGATTCTATTGTACTCCGAAGCGATCCAGCACCTGATTCATGGCTGTTTTCACGAAATCCCGGGTCTCCGCATCCGGGTGGCAGACACGGCCGTTCCACCAGACAACATCCAGATCCATGGTCCTGGGTCCGTAACGATCCTGCTGACGGATACGGCCGAGCTTTGCCTCAACCGCATGCAGTTTTTCCTCGAGCTCCGCCTTGCCCAGTGCGGTTTCAGCAAGCACGGCGCCGTTCCGGAAATCGGGTTGATCCGTATTACCGACGGGACGCGTGGTCATGAAATCGGAAACCGCCAGCAGGGTCAGAAATCCGGCCATTTCCTGAATCGCACGCCGGATGTTCGGTTCCGGATCGATATTGGAACCGACTGCGATTACGGCGAGATTGGGACTTTTCTCCGAATCATGATCCACGGGAACTCCGATGGGCATCGTTGATCCGATCGGTCTTGGAGTTCAAAGTTCAAAGTTCAAGGTTCAAAGAGGACACGTAGGTCCGAAATGCCGAGACCGCGAAGCCCTTCAATAGCGGGAATCTGTCGATTGGTCCCCCGAAGCCTTCAATAACCGGGATCTGTTGCTTGGTCCCGCATAGCGGGACGGGAAGGCGAGGCTTTCGGACATCTTCATGCATGTGTCCGATAGCCCGGCATGAAAAGACATGCCGTGCATATCGGACCTACAACTGAAATCATTTCTTCCGGCTTTGAACTTTGAACCTTGAACTTTAAACTTTTCCTGCGGTCCGGGCCGGCCGCTTTCCGGACACGGTCACGGAAACGGATTCCGCATGACGCAGGGCGCCGGGCTTATCCGCCTCGACGGTCGCTGACCGCACGCGTCCATCCTGCATCAGCAGGCCGAGAACGCCGGTGGCCAGTGATTCAAGCAGAAAAAACCGGGACGCTTCCGCGAACCGAAGCACGAACTTGGTTGCCGCCCGGTAATCCACGGCCGCAGCGATGTCATCCGCAGCCACCGCCTTCCGGCCGTCCACGTCCATTTCGATGTTCAAAACGACCCGCTGCTTCCTCTTCCGCTCGCGGGGTTGAACGCCGATGATGGTTTTCAGGTTCAGGTTTTTTATGCGGATCAGCATTTACGATCTCCTTTTTGCAGTTCAAAGTTCAAAGTTCAAAGTTCAACGGCGAAAAGAAGATGGTCAATGAATAATTACGGATCTGTGTTTTCAAATCGGAAACAAGGACCCTCATGGGACATACGGACAGCCGTCTCTCAATCTGAAATCGCAGATCTGCAATCGTTGATCTTTGATTTCTTACCTTGAACTTTGAACCTTGAACTTTGAACTAGAGAAGATGCATCCCCCCATCCACATACACCGTCTGGCCCGTGATGTAGGGATTGTCCTCGAGAAAGAGAACCGCGGACACGACGTCTGATACTGTCCCCTTTCGGCCCAGTGGCAGGCCGGCCGACAGCCGCACCAGATCCCGGGTTCCGAATTCCCGGGACGGGAGAATCAGGCCGGGCGCCACGGCATTCACGCGCACGGCCGGCCCCAGTCCGGCCGCGGACATGGCCGTGAAATCCAAAAGGGCCTTTTTAGACATCGTGTAGGCGAAGTGGCTCGTGAAATTGGCCGCCGCCTTGGCGTCGCAGAGATTCACGACATGGCCTCTCCGGAAGGCGGCCGCGAACGCGCGCGTCAGAAAAACCGGCGCGTCCAGGTTGACGGCCATGATGCGCCGCCAGCTGGAAGGCGACAGATCGCGGAGCGTCCCCCGCTCGAATACCGATGCATTGTTGATCAGCAGGCGGCAGTGCGGAAAGCGCCTGCGTACGGCGGGAACCAGTTCCAACGCAGCGGCCGGATCGGACAGGTCGCAGCAGAAAACCTCACAGTCGCGGCCCGCCCGTCTCACCGCTCCGGCCAGACGCACGGCCTGTTTCTCGGAATTCCGGCAATGCAGCGCGATATCATAGCCGCGTTCCGCCAGGGCCAGGGCCACCGCCTTTCCGATCCGCACGGCGCCGCCCGTGATCAGAGCCGCTTTTTTCATTTCACCTCCGGTGTTTCGGATGCGGCCGGTTCCGGAGCGCTGGACGCGCCGGGCGGAGCCGGGTCCGGTTCGGTCCGGACGGCTGAATCCATGCCGGCCGCATCCGGACCGCTTGTCCGCGCACGGAGACGCTCCAGGAGACTGCTCTTGGACACGCCGCTCCGGACAAAGTCCCACGGCAGAGGTGCCCCGGGATCCCGGCCGGCGTGAAGGCTCCGCTCCGGGTCTATGCCGTTTCGCTCAAGCGCCTTTTTCCAGGACAGGCCGAGCATGACCTTGTCGTGCACAGCCATGCCGGCCTCGGGCCCGCCAGTGGCCAGGATGCCCTGTATCAGCTCTTCCCGGCCGCTTTTTTCGGAGAACGTGACATTGCGAAGACCCTTGAGTCCGGATGCGATCAGGCTGCGCCTCCGTTCGAGCGTGCGGCCGTCCGCCATGGACGACCACTGAAATTCGGTGAAGGGTTTGGGAACGAACGCGTTGACGCTCAGCCGCAGCCTGCGGCGCGGGGACGTGAGGAACAGGGAGGCGGCCTGCCGGACGAGCGCGGGGACGGCGGTTGCGTCCTCATCCGTTTCGCCCGGCAGGCCGATCAGGAAGTAGAGTTTGAGCGTTTCCACCGGCGAATCCGCCAGGTTGCGGATCGCCCCGGTCAGGACGGCATCCGGAAGGGGCTTGCCGATGCAACCGCGGAGGCTTTCCGTGCCGGCCTCGGGCGCCACGGTGAACGAACGGACCCGGCTCTTTTCCAGTACCGCCACAAGTTGAGGAGTGATCCGGTCCACACGAATAGAAGAAAAAGAGACTTCATGGCCTTCCTCCACGAGGGATTCGGCGAGCGGCTCAAGCCCCGCGTAATCGGACAGGCTCGCCCCTTCCAGGCCGACGCGCCGGACGCCGGGATTCCGGCGCCGGACCGTATCCAGCACGGATTCCGGCGAATGACGCCGGAGGGGCTGATAGAGCTTGCCGCCCGCGCAGAAAAGACAGCCGCGGCCGCAGCCGCGCGTGAGTTCGACGACGAAGAGATCCCCGAAATGACTGTGCGGCGTGCACACCGGCGTGTAGGTGGGGTATTGTTCGAGCGGATGCGCGGCCTGCCGCTCGACGAACCGGTCCATGCGGGGACGGAATATCCCCGGTATGCCGCCGAGCGCCTCGAGACGGCCCCGCTTCCAGCCCGGTCCGGCGCGGACCGAGAGGAGGGCTTCCGAAATGACCGGAATGACTCCCTCCCCCTCTCCTGCCAGAATGGCGTCCGCGAACGGCAGGAGAGGGGAAGGATTGAGTCCCCCAAGGACACCCCCTATAAGAAGAAGCGGATGTGCATCCGATCGCTCCGAAGCGAGCGGCGGAATGCCCGCGTCGGAGAGCAGACGGACCAGCCGGAACAGGTCCGTTTCACAGGCCAGCGAAACGCCGATGACGGAAAACTTCTTCAGCGGATCGCCGGATTCAAGCGCCCGTATTTCACGCTCCATCGGCGGCGGCGGAATAAACACGCGTTCGCAGCGGATTCCGGGCTGTTCATTGAAAAGGCGGTAAACGGTCTGATATCCCAGGCTGGCCATGCCCACCGCGTACCGGTTGGGGTACACGAGAGCGATCCGCTCGGCCGGCCTGTCATTGAGCGGGACACCCCCCTTCTCGGCCGCCCGAAGCAACCGGGCGGTCCGGTCGAAGCCGGGGGAAGCGGTTACTCCGCGCACGCCGCGGATCCCCTCACCGCATCTGTCTCCGGATAAAGGTCGGAATCGCCAGGTTGTCCTTCGAGGCGGTCAGAAAGTCGCCCGCGGATTCCTCGGCGCCCTCGAACACCTCGCTCAGAATTTCCCGGTCCAGCCCGTCGAACACCGGACGGTCGTCTTCGGAATCACCCCACGCGGGCGCATCGAGGCTCCGGCCCTCGTGTTTCTCGGTCCTCTCCGGCTTCGTCCGGATCCGGTAGCCGTTCCGGTGAAAACCCGTGGCAATGACGGTGACACGGACCGCGTCGCTCATCGACGGATCGACCACGGCGCCGAAAATGATGTTGGCTTCCGGTCCGGCGGCTTCGTGGATGATGGAAGTGGCTTCGTGAATGTCGGCGAGCGAAAGGTCCCTGCCCCCGGTGATGTTCACGAGCACGCCCGTGGCGCCGCCGATGGAGGCGTCATCGATGATCTTGCTCGAAATGGCCTGCTCCGCGGCTTCGCGGGAACGGTTGTCGCCCGATGCCACGCCGGATCCCATCAATGCGTCGCCCTTCTGGCTCATGACGGTGCGGACGTCCGCGAAATCCACGTTGACCAGGCCGGCCACCGTAATGACGTCCGCGATGCCCTTGGTGGCGTGCAGCAGAACCTCGTCGGCCATCTTGAAGGCGGCGTCGATGGGCGTCTTCTTGTCGACCAGCGTGACCAGCTTCTGGTTGTGGATGACGATGAGCGTGTCCACGTACTGCTTGAGCTCGTACAGCCCCTGTTCGGCCTTCTCGAGCCGTTTGGCGCCCTCGAATTCGAAGGGGCGGGTCACCACGGCCACGGTCAGGGCCCCCACGTCGCGGGCGATCTCGGCCACCACCGGCGCCGCGCCGGTGCCGGTTCCGCCGCCCATGCCCGCGGTGATGAAGACCATGTCCGAATCCGCAAGCGCGCGCGCCACGAGATCCTTGTTCTCCTCGATGGCCTTGCGGCCCACCTCCGGAACGCCGCCCGAGCCCAGGCCGCGCGTCAGATTCTTGCCGATCTGAATCTTGGTCTGGGCCTTGTTCCGGTCCAGCACCTGCAGGTCCGTGTTCACGGCGATGAAATCCACGCCGGTCAGGTCCTCGTCGATCATGCGGTTGACTGCATTTCCCCCTGCGCCCCCGACTCCGACGACCTTGATGCGGACGACCCGCTGGGAAGTCTCCACCAGGTCGAAGGTGAACTTCCTTTCCGGTTCGCTCCGGAAAGCGGGCTGAATGGATGGCATGCGGAACCTCCTGTCGATTTAGAAATAATCGCTCATGAACCGTTTCAGAAACCGGCCGATGCCGCCGAACCGGTCTTTTCGGGAACGCCGGACCGCCGAGCCGGCCGGGCCGCCCCGGCTCCAGAACAGCAATCCGACGCCCGTTGAGAACACCGGGCTCGAAGCGGATTCCACGAGTCCGGAAAATCCCTTGGGAACGCCCACACTCACCGGCATGCCGAACACTTCCTCGGCCAGCTCGGCGCAGCCCTTCAGCAGGGAGCCTCCACCCGTGAGCACCACGCCGGCGGCCAGGCGGCCGGCGAATTCCGAACGTTTGATCTCCTTGGCCGCCAGGCCGAAAATTTCCTCCATGCGGGGCTGGATGACGGCGGTCAGGACATCCAGTGTCGCCTCCCGGGCGCCGCGGCCCCCGATGCCGGGCACGAGAATGCGCTCGCTTTTCGGTGTCAGCGGACGGTAGGCCCATCCGTGCCTGCGCTTGATGTCCTCCGCCTGGTCGAGCGGCGTTTTCATGCCCAGCGCGATATCGTTCGTCACGTTCTGACCGCCGAGCGGAATGACCGCGGTGTGCCGGATCGCCTCATCGAAGAAAAGCACGATATCCGTGGTCCCGCCGCCGACGTCGAGCAGTGCGACGCCGAGCTGTTTCTCGTTCCGGTCGAGCACCGCCTCCCCCGACGCCAGGGGCTCGAGCACCAGGCCGGAGACCGAGATGCCGGCCTTTTCCACGGCCTTGACGATGTTCTCCGAAATCGTGCTCGAGCCGGTGACGATATGGACCTCCGCCTCGAGGCGGACTCCGGAAATGCCGATGGGATTCTTGATCCCGGCCTGGCTGTCCACCAGGAATTCCTGGCGGAGCACGTGCAGGACCTGACGGTCTTTCGGGAGATTGAACGCCGTGGCGGCTTCCAGCACCCGGTCCACGTCCCCCGGGACGATCTCATGGTCCGCGCCCGATACGGCCACCACGCCCCGGCTGTTGACGCCCTGGATGTGGTCCCCGGAAATGCCGACCACCGCCTCGCGGATTTCGAACCCCGCGGTCAGCTGGGCCTCCTGGACCGCGCGCTGAATCGAATCCACCGTCTGGTCGAGGTTGATCACCACGCCCTGCCGCAGGCCGACCGACGGGCTGGTGCCCACGCCGAGCACGGACACGCCGCCGTCCGGCTCCAGTTCCCCGATGATCAGGGCGATCTTGCTGGTTCCGATGTCGAGACCGGCGATGATGCGCCGGTCCTCGTTGGTGCGTGACGGAGTGGATCGCATCATGGTTCAGGCTCCAAAGCCCACGAACACCTGGCCCTCGAAACGAAGGTCGATGTACGCGGCATGGGTTAACGCGGGATGGGTTTCCAGTTCGTTCAGGATGGCCTCCAGGTACCGCACCTTCCATTCATACCCGTTTCGGCCGATCCGCACCGGAATGCCCCCGTTCGAAGTGGTGAGAACGACGCCTTCCCGGGGATCGGGCCGGATCTCCGAGATGCGGCCGTACAGTCCGGGCCGGTCCCGGAGCATCGATTCGAGAAAGGCCAGGCCCTCGGACACCCGCGGATCCTCGACCGTGCCGCCCGGGGCGGTTTCGGGCATTTCGTCCACGGAGAGAATCGGAAGCGTGTAGCATCGGCCCGGAGGCGCCGGCATCAGAACCCGGTTCCGGTCGAGTGTGTGGAAGCGTCCGCCGGTTTTCAACAGCACGACGGGCTTGCGTTCGACGACGCGGACGCGGATCACGTCGGGGAATCCGCGGTACACGGTGACGTGCTCGACAAATGGGTTGCGGAGAATGCGTTTTTCCGCCGCCGGCCGGTCGACGGCCCAGATGGTCCGGCCTTTCCGGATTCCCGCGCGGCGGAGCACATCGTCCGCGGGGATGAGATCATTGCCCTCCACCACGACCCGTCGGACGCGGAAGGAGGAATCGGTCCTCAGCCAGCGGCGGTAGGCCGGAAGACCGGCGAACAGAAAAACCGCGCATGCTGTGGAAAAAAGGAATGCCAGAAACCACTTTTTCATGAACCGTCCTTCATGCCGCATCCCCGAATCCCAGGAAACGGATTTCCGGCTCGAGCGTCACGCCGAAACGGGCGTGGACGCGGCCGCGTATTTCGTCGATGAGGGCCTTCACGTCAGACGCGCTGGCCGATCCGACATTGACGATGAAATTGGCGTGTTTGCCCGACACCATCGCGTCCCCGATGCGCAGGCCCTTGAGCCCGGCGTCCTCGATGAGGCGGCCCGCGAAATCCCCGGGCGGCCGCTTGAATACGGACCCGGCCGACGGCATGGACAGGGGCTGTTTTTCCCGCCGCCTGGCGAGAACGGCCTCCTGTTCGGCCTTCATGCGGAGCGGATCACCGGGCTCGAATGAGAAACGGGCGCTCGCCACAACGCTTGCCTCGGGCAGGGCGGTGCGCCTGTATTCCATGGCCAGGGCATCGCGGGTGCGGACCGTGAGAGTCCCGTCCGGCTCCGCGGTCGTGACGTCGACCAGCCGGTCGCGGACCTCGCGGCCGAATGCGCCGGCGTTCAGCCGGACGCCTCCGCCCACGGACCCCGGTATGCCGGCGAGCGCCTCGAATCCGGACAGTCCCCGGGCCGCGCAGTAGTCCAGCAGGTCCCACAGCAGGCCGCCGGCGCCGGCGTTGACTTCCGGCCCTTCGCCGGAGATGCCGGTAAATGTTTCGGCGAGATCGAACACCACGCCGCGGAATCCGGCGTCCGCAACGAGCAGGTTGGTGCCGCGGCCGATGACGAACACGGGCACGCCGTCCTCCGCGCAGGCTTTCAGTCCGGCGCTCAGGTCCTCGATATCCTTCGGATGAAACCAGAAATCCGCGGGCCCCCCGATCCGGAAAGAGGTGTGGCCGGACAGCGGTTCGTCCTCGATGAGGCGCCCCCGGACGGCCCGGTTCAGAATCCGGAACATGTCCGTTTTGACGGTCATTTTTTCCCGCCCAGGCCCGCGGTCACCGCTTCCCCGGCCTTGTGGATGTCGCCGGCGCCCAGCGTGACGACCAGATCTCCCGGCCGGACGATTCCCAGCACGGCCTCGGCGGCCGCGGCCGGGTCCCGGACGGTGAGCACGCGCCTGTGGCCGAAGGCCTTGGCCGCGTCTGCCACGAGCGCCCCGCTCACGCCGGGAATCGGTTCCTCGCGGGATCCATACACATCCGTGACGATCAGAACGTCGGCGTCGAAGAACGACTGCCCGAATTCCTGGTGAAAGTCCCGCGTCCGCGAGTACAGATGGGGCTGGAAGACCGCGATGACGCGCCGGTTCCATCCCGTCCTGGCCGCGCGGAGCGTGGCCTTGATTTCCGTCGGGTGGTGGGCGTAATCGTCCACGACGATCACGTCCCCGGCCGTGGACTTGATTTCAAAACGCCGGTGCACGCCGGTGAACTCCTCCAGCCCGCGCCGGATCGCCCCGAAGGGGATATCGAGCTCGATCCCCGTCGCCACCGCGGCCAGCGCGTTTTTCACGTTGTGAAGTCCGGGCAGCTGCATCCGGATGCGGCCCAGGCTCTCGCCGCGCCACACCGCGGTGAATTCACTTTGCGTTTCCCGGAAGGCGGGATCCGCGGCGCGGCAGTCCGCCTGCGGCGTCAGCCCGTAGGGGATGATGCGGCGTTCGATGCGGGGCAGAATCTCCTGAATCGCGGGTTCGTCCAGGCACAGCACCGCGGCCCCGTAGAAAGGCACCTTGTTGACAAAGGAGACAAAGGTGCGCTTGATCTCGTCCAGGTCCTTGTAGCAGTCGAGGTGTTCGCTCTCGATGTTCGTGACCACGGCCACCGTCGGAGTCAGGCTGAGGAAAGACCGGTCGAATTCATCAGCCTCCACCACCAGATAGTCCCCCTCTCCGAGACGTGCGTTCGTCTTCAGACTCTTGAGCCGGCCGCCCACGATGAGGGTCGGATCGAACCCGCCCTCCTGCAGAACGAGTCCGATCATCGACGTGGTCGTCGTCTTGCCGTGCGTGCCCCCGACGGCGATGCCCTGCTTCATGCGCATGAGCTCGCCGAGCATCTCGGCGCGGCGGATGACGGGAATTTTCAGGTCATGCGCGGCGGTCACCTCGGGATTGTCCGGCCGGACCGCGGAGGAGATGACGACGACGTCCGCGTCGCGGACCGCGTCGCCCGAATGACCCTCTCGGATGTCCGCGCCAAGGGACCGGAGATGCTCCGTGATCGGCGACAGGGCCCGGTCGGACCCCGTGACCGTGAATCCAAGATTGATCAGCACCTCGGCGATGCCGCTCATGCCGATGCCGCCGATGCCGGTGAAATGGACGCGCCGGGTCCGTCCGAGAATGGGCCTGCGGTCCCCTATTTTCGACATGACGCCCCCTCGATGATCTGACGGGCGATGGCCCGCGCCGCCTCCGGCCGGCCGAAGGCCGATGCCTTCAGGCCGAGCGACAGCCGCTTTTCCCGATCCGCGGCCAGCCCGGCGATTTCCGCCTCGAGCCGGCCGGCGAATCCCTCCCCTTCCCTGACCATTTTCGCGGCGCCGGCCGCGGCCAGCACGGCCGCGTTGGCCTCCTGATGTCCGTCCGCGGCTGCCGGAAAGGGCACGAAAACGGCGGGCTTTCCGAGCCGCGCGATTTCCGCCACAGCCCCCGCGCCGGACCGGCACACCACCAGATCGGCCGCGGCATAGGCACTTCCCATATCGGACAGATACGGCAGAACCGCGGCCCGGCCGGCCAGCGCCTCCGCCGCCGGTTTCAGGGAATCGTGCCAGCGCGGACCGGAGGCCCAGAGAATCTGTCCGTCCGTCCGCCTCACCAGGGACTGCGCGATCGCCGCGAAAGCCTCGTTGAGGCTCTTCGCGCCCTGACTGCCGCCGAACACCAGAATCGTGAACCGGTCCGGACTCAGTCCGAAAGACCGGTACACGGCTTCCGATCTCGGCTTTTCCAGATCCGGACGCGTGGGATTGCCGCTGACGTGCAGGCGGTCCCGGTTCCGGAAAAATCGGGAGGAGGATTCGAAACTCAGATGCACGGCGTCGGCCCGCCGTCCGAGCAGGCGGGTGACTAGCCCGGGCTTTTCGTTCTGCTCCTGAACAGCCGTGTAGCATCCGAGCATCGATGCCGCAGTGATGACCGGCCAGCTCACGTATCCCCCGGTGCCGACGGCCGCGTCGGGCCTGAAGCGGGCGCACAGGAAAATCGCCTGTACGAGCGAAACGGCCATTTTCAGCGGAAAAGTCAGGTTCGCCGCAATGCGGCCCCGCCTCAGTCCGCCGATCCAGACCGTCCGGAACGGAATTCCCAGGCCGGGCACAACCGAGGCTTCCAGGCCCCGGCGCGTGCCGATGAAGAGCAGCTCGCAGGATGTCAGTTTTTTCATTTCCCCGGCGACGGCCAGGGCGGGGTAAAGATGCCCCCCCGTTCCGCCGCCGGTCAGAATCACGCGCACGCGGCGCTCCCTAACGTATTTCGGGCCATCGGATCCGGCCCCTTTCCGTGGTGAACTGGTGGAACGACGGAACCGCCTGGCCGGAGATGTTCAGCAGAATGCCCATTCCGGCCATGTACACGAACAGGGACGATCCGCCGTAACTGACGAACGGAAACGGCAGGCCGGTCGTGGGGATGAGATGCAGCACCACGCCGGCGTTGATCAGCGCATTGATCAGCAGAAGCGACGTGATTCCGGCTGCGGCCAGAAAACCGAAACGGTCCGGCGCGTGCACGGCGATGCGCGTCCCCCGCCAGAGCAGGACCGCGACGACGCCGAACAGGACGCAGACGCCGACAAACCCGAATTCCTCGCCCAGCGTGGCGAGGATAAAGTCCGAAAACGGTTCCGGCAGATACAGGTCCTTCGCCCGGCCCTCTCCGTATCCGAGACCGAACCAGCCGCCGTTCGCCAGGGCGATGAGCGAATGCTTGACCTGGTACGGCAGGGGCTCCAGCCCGGCCTTGGACCGCGCGAAATCAAGGATGCGCGCCCGTTGATAGCCGTTCACCGCCATGCCGATGCAGACGAAAGGCGAGACCACGAGCGCCATTTTCGCGAGCCGGTCCCCCGGCGTTCCCGCCAGGAAGAAAAGGACCATGCCGGCCGCGAACAGAACCGACGCTGTGCCCAGGTCGGGTTCGACCAGCACCAGCGCCGTCACGCCGAGCAGAATGCCGTAATGCACCATCAGTCTGCGGTCCATGAGGTCCCGGGTCGGAGGGGTCCGGGCCAGAACCGAGGAAAGAAAGAGCACCATCGCCAGTTTCATGTATTCGGCCGGGTGAAACCGGCCCATGGGCAGTGAAAACGCCCGGCTGGAACCCCTGAACCTGGGCGTGAAGAGCACCGCCACCAGCAGAACCGCCAACACCGCCAGAAGGACCGGGGCCCAGGACCGGTAACAGTGATAGTCGATCCGCGATACCGCGACCATGATCAACAGGCCGAGACTCACCCGCATCAGGTGCCGGAGGAGAATCGCGCTGTAATTGTCCTGGTTCCGTTCCGCGCTCCAGAACGCGCTTGCGCTGTAGATCATGAGGCATCCGATCGTCAGCAGGACGAGGACCGCCATCAGGAGAATCTTGTCCATCGGATGACGGCCGGTCACGGGTCTGCTCCCTCCCGGACCAGGGCCTTGAATTGATCGCCCCGGTCCTCGAAATTGCGGAACATGTCGAAGCTCGCGCAGGCGGGCGACAGCAGAACGGCGTCTCCGGGACGCGCCAGAGACCGGGCCCGCGCCACCGACTCGCGAAGCGACCCGGCCCGCTCCGTCGGGCAGGCGCCCGCAAAGGCCTTCTCCATCTTGCCGGCCGCTTCGCCGATCAGGATGACGGCGCGGGCTCTCGCCTTCAGCCCGTCGCGCAGCACCGTGAAATCCGAATCCTTGTCCCGGCCGCCGGCGATGAGAATGACCGGCCGGCCGACGCTGCCCAGCGCATACCGGACCGAGTCGACATTGGTTCCTTTGGAGTCGTTGATCCAGGCGACGCCGCCGCATTCGAGCACGAACTCGAGCCGGTGCGGCAGGCCGCGGAACGCGCGAAGCGTCCGGCGGATCGGATCCAGAGAAACGTCCAACGCCCGGCATGCCAGAGCGGATGCCAGCGCGTTCAGAACATTGTGTTCGCCGCGGATCCCAAGATCGTCCATCGGGACGAGTTCATGGTCCGCGCCGGATTCGCGGAGCATCAGAACGCCTGAACGGACGAAGCCGCAGGGGTCGCCGGACGGCTTCAGGTCGAAACGCGCGATTCTGGACCGGGCGGAAGCGGCGAGCCGCGTCACGCCCGCGTCCGCGGCAAAAACGACGAGTGTGTCCTCCGCGGTCTGGTTTTCGAATATTCTGGCCTTGGCCCGGCCGTACGCCTCGAAGGAACCGTGCCAGTTGATGTGATCCTGCGTGAGATTGAGAAAAACCGCGACCCGCGGCCGGAAGGTGCGCACGGTCTCCATCTGAAAACTGCTCACTTCGATCACGGCCGCCCCGTCCGGCGACGCTTTCTCCGCGTCTTCGGAAAAAGCCCGGCCGATGTTGCCCGCCACGACCACGGGCAGTCCCGCGGCTTTCAGAATTTCACCTGTCAGCGCGGTCACCGTGGATTTGCCGTTGGACCCCGTGATTGCGACGATGGGCGCACGGCAGTACCATGAAGCGGCTTCCAGTTCGCCCGCCACCGGGATGCCTTTTCCCGCCGCGATTTTCAGCGCGGACGCCTGCGGCGGAATGCCGGGGCTGACCAGCATCCAGTCCGCCTCGAACGCCCGGTCCGAATGACCGTTGAACTCCGCCGGAATAGACGCGGCCGAGAGCCTCTGAACCGCTTCGGCTTTTTCCGCGGCCGGCGCGGATTCGCTCAGAAACACGGACGCGCCGTGCCGCTTGAGCAGTTCCGCCGCGGCCAGTCCGCTCCGGGCCGCGCCGAGAACCGTAACACGCGATCCGGGGACGGCCTCCGGGCCGAAGACGATTTTCTTCCGATCGGTCATTCGAAGACTTCAGTCCCGACGCGGACGGGTTCGGCCGGAGCCGGATGCCAGAGCGTCCCGAAATCCGGGACTTCGGACGATTGGGCGGCGGATTCCGGACAGTTCCTGCGCACGCATCCCTCGCAGAGGCGCAGGGAGAAAAACCGGCTGTCGTGCCGCACGGGACAGGAGCGCTTGGCGGATTTCATGGCTGGGCTCCTTCTAAAAAAGTTTCGGGTTCCGTGTTCCGAGTTCCGGGTTGACTGAAAAGTTCATTGTAGGTCCGATATGCCCGCATTTTCACCGCGGGCTATCGGGCATCCCCGCGTTCCGGTTTCCGGGTTCCGGGTTCCGGATTCTGCCCTTCAGCGTTTTATTATGAAAGGCTGAAGTCTTCAATAATCAACTTCTGTTGATTGATCCCGCGAAAGTCTTCAATAATCATTTTCTGTTGCTTGATCCCGCATAGCGGGACGGGGCCTTAATTCCACAATACGCTGGTCGCGATGCCCCATGCGCTTCACGCTGTGCTCTGTGCTCTGTGCTCTGCGCGCTTTGCGATTTCACCGCACCTTGAACGTCCCCAGGCTCAGCAAGGCCAGCAGTATCCCGATGATCCAGAACCGCACCACGACCTTCTCCTCCGGCCATCCGGAAAGCTCAAAGTGATGGTGAATGGGCGCCATCCTGAATATCCGTTTTCCGCCGCGCCACTTGTATGAGGCCACCTGCAGGATCACGGAGATGTTCTCCATCCAGAACACACCGCACACGATGATCAGCAGAATCTCCTTCTTCAGCAGCACGGCCATTGTGCCGAGCGCGCCGCCCAGGGCCAGCGAGCCCGTGTCGCCCATGAACACCGTCGCCGGAAAGCAGTTGAACCAGAGAAAGCCCAGGCAGGCCCCGACCAGCGCCGCGCAATACACGGTCAGTTCGCCCGCGCCCTTGAAGTACTGGATGGACAGGTAATGGCTGAAGTCCACCCGGCCCGTCACATAGCTCATGCCCGCGAACGCGAACGCGGCGATGCCCACCAGACCGATGGCCAGTCCGTCGAGCCCGTCCGTGAGGTTTACGGCATTCGAGGTGCCGGCGATCACGAGCACGACCCAGAGCAGGTAGAACACCCCGAAATAGACCATCACGTTCTTGAAAAAGGGCATCATGGTCGACCATTCCGCACCCTGAAATTCCGGGGACACCGTGACCACGCCCGCGACGAGGAGCCCCCAGATGCACTGGCCCAGCAGCTTGTACCGGCCGATCAGCCCCTTGGGAACCTGTCGCACGACCTTGAGATAATCGTCAAGAAATCCGACCGCGCCCATCCACACCGTGGTGGCGATGAGGAGCCGGATATACAGGTTGTCCAACCGCGCGAAGAGGAGCACGGGAACGAGCACGGCGCACAGGATGATGAGGCCCCCCATGGTCGGCGTGCCGGCCTTGTGCTGATGCGTGGCCGGGCCGTCCGTCCGGATCACCTGCCCGATCTGCAGGCGGTGGAGCCGCCGGATGATGATGGGACCGACGATGAACGCCACGAGCAGGGCGGTCACCGCAGCCGCCGCGGAACGGAACGTAATGTAGCCCAGCAGGTTGAAGCCGATGAACCGGTCTCGGAGCGGGTAGAGCAGATGATAGAGCACGGTCAGCCTCCGATTCCGGACGGGTTCCGCAGGAACGCGATCAGTTCCGACGCCACCGTCTCCATTTTCATGGCCCGGCTTCCCTTGATCAGGACGCCGTCGCCTTCGCGGACCCATTCAGCCAGGGCGCCGGCCATCTCCGCGGGACGCTCGAAATGCCGGACGTTGCGCATGCCCGCATCGGTGGCCGCTTCGGCCGCGTGCCGCATGGCCGGCCCGCAGCAGAGAAAAAGATTCGGCCGGATGTCCGCGACAAAGACCCCGGTCCGGCGATGCTCCTCCTCACTCCGGTCCCCGAGCTCCAGCATGTCGCCGAGGGCCACGGCGCGCCGCTTCAGGCCGGACATGGATTTCAGCGCGAGCACGGCCTGTTCGACGGAGGAGGGATTCGCGTTGTAGGCGTCGTTGATCACGGCCACCCCGCCGGCATTCGTGACCTCGGTTCTCAGGCCGGGCGGCGTGAAGCGGCCGAGCGCGTCCTGAACGGCCTCGGCATCCACGCCGAAGGCGAGCCCGACGGCCGCGGCCGCCAGGGCGTTATACAGGTTGTGGCGGCCCGGCACGGGAACGCGGTACCGGCGGCCGTCCAGTTCGAATCCGGACAGGCCCGAGGCGTCGGCTCTCAGCATCCGCCCGCTCACGTCGCATCCCCCTCCGAATCCGAACGTGACGGTGCGCGCGGCCCGGTTCCGGACAGTTCCCAGACTGGGATCGTCTCCGTTGAGAAACGCCGTTCCGTCCGCGGACAGCCAGTCCAGCAGTTCCGATTTGGCCTTCAGCACGCCGTCTGCGTCACCGAAAAACGCCAGATGCGCCCGGCCGATGTTGGTGATCACGCCGTGCGTGGGCTTCGCGATTTCGCAGAGCCGGCCGATCTCGCCGAAATGGTTCGCGCCCATCTCGAGAACGGCCGCCTCCCGGCTCCTGTCCCAGGCGCACACGGAAAGCGGCACGCCGATGTGGTTGTTGAGGTTGCCCTCGGTCCTGGCCGTACGGAAACGGCACGACAGGACGGACGCGATCATTTCCTTGGTCGTGGTCTTTCCGTTCGTGCCCGTGACCGCCACGACCGGCATGGAAAATTCCGCCCGGTAACCGGCCGCCAGATCCTGCAGGGCGGGGAGCACGCCCGGGACACGGAACAGCCGGCGGGCCGGGGGCGGCTCGGGGATGTCCGTCCTCGCGGCATCGACGACCGCGGCCACAGCGCCCCGGCCGAAGGCGTCCGCCGTGAAAGCATGGCCGTCCACGCGGTCGCCCGGCAGGGCGAAGAACACATCGCCCGGCCGGACGCCGCGGGAATCGACCGAAACGCCCGTCACGCGGACATCCCGGTCCGGATCGAATGTCTGGTGAAGCAGCCGCGCGATGTCGGCCAGGGTCAGGTTCACGTCACAGGTCTCCGCGTTCCTGAAGATGGGCTTCGGCCGTACGGCGGTCGTTGAACGGCCGGCGGATGCCCAGAATTTCCTGATATTCCTCGTGTCCCTTGCCCGCGATCAGCACGGTGTCTCCGCGGACCGCGTCGTCCAGCGCGGACCGGATGGCCTCCTCGCGGTCGGGAACGGACGTCACGTTCGAGGCGTCGTCGATTCCGGCGAGGATGTCGGTGAGAATCGCGTCCGGATCCTCGGTGCGCGGATTGTCCGAGGTGATGAACACGCGGTCGCTCCGCAGGGCGGCGATGCGCCCCATTTCAGGACGCTTGCCGCGGTCCCGGTCTCCGCCGCATCCGAACACCGCGATCACCCGGCCGGCCGTGAATCCGCGCAGCGCGGCAAGAACGTTGTCCAGCGCGTCCGGCGTGTGCGCGTAATCGACCACCACGCGCACGCCCTTTTTCGAGACGAATCCCTCCATGCGGCCGGGCACGCGCGCCATCTTCAGAATGCCCTCGGCCACCGCGCCGGTCTCCAGGCCGAGTTCCAGGCCGGTGACCGCCGCGGCCGCGGCGTTGAAGGCGTTGAAACGGCCCCAGAGGACCGTTCCCCACTCCGTTCTGCGGCCGGCGCGCTCCAGGACGAAACGCGTATGCGGCCCATCGAGCCGGACATCCAGAATCCGATAGTCCGCGGCCGGCGCATCGAAGCCGACCGACACCTTCCGGCCTTTCCAGGATGCGGTCACCGTTTCAGAAGCCGGATCGTCGGCGTTGACGATCGCGACGCCGTCCGGACGGAGCTGGCGGAACAGTCTCGATTTCGCCTCGCCGTAAGCCTCGAGCGTGCCGTGAAAATCGAGGTGGTCCCGTGTCAGATTGGTGAACACGGCGGCCTGAAATCCGATGCCCAGGGCCCGGTCCAGAAACAACGCATGGGATGACACTTCCATCGCCACCGCGCAGACGCCCGTGGACTTCATGTCCCGCAGCATCCGCTGGAGGTCCGCGGACTCGGGTGTCGTGCGGGGAGCGGCCTCCTCATGGCCTTTCCATCGGTAGGCGATCGTGCCGATCAGTCCGGGCTCGAAACCCGCCGCCCGGAACACGGATTCGAGCAGAAAGGAAATCGTGGTTTTTCCGTTGGTGCCGGTCACGCCCGCAACCAGGAGGGACCCGGACGGATCGCCGAAAAAGCGGGCCGCCATCTGTGCCATGGTCCGCCTCACGGAATCACAGCGGATCACGGGCACCGGGCATCCCTCAACCGCCTCTTCGGCCAGCACGGCGGCCGCGCCCCGCCTCACGGCGTCATCGATGTATTTCCGTCCATCCCTCTGAAAGCCGGTCACTGCGGCGAAAAGCGCCCCCGGGGAGACTTGCCGGGAATCATAAATCACGTCGTGGATTCCGACGGAACCGGACGGCTCCGGAAACAGCGCCAGTCCGCGGCACAGCTCGGTGAGTGTCATCATCTGGCGGTTTCTCCGGACCTTCGGGGTTCGCAAGCGATGAAGCAGACGGTACCGGGTGCCATCCGGCTTCCGGGTTCCGGCGACTGCGCAGTGACCACGCCCTCTCCCCTGACCCGGGCCTCGATTTTCCGTTCCGCGAGCGCCGTGAGCGCCTCGCGCAGGCTCAGCCCGGTCAGATCGGGAAGTGTGCCGGCAGGCGTTTCGATTCTCCTGCGCCGCGGCGCCGCCGCCCGCGGCCCGCCCGGCATTTCCCCGGACGCCAGGACGAACCGGGCGTTTCCGTCCGCGGCCGATTCGGAGGCGCCGCGGCCCGGCCCGGAAGGTCCCGCCAGCGCGTCGCCGCCCCTGCGGATCATCCTGGGCGAGGAGGGAAGGCCCACGATACGCTGAACCACGGAGGCGAAAACGGGCGCCGCCGAGGAAGCCGCATAATATTCCTGTCTGGGCTCCTCGAGCACGACGACCAGCACAAAACGCGGCGCTTCGCAGGGCCAGAAACCGGCGAATGAACTGGTGTACAGCCCGGGCGTGTACCCACGGGTTCCGGGCGCGGATTTCTGCGCCGTGCCGGTCTTGCCCGCGATGCGGATGCCCGGCACGCCCGCGGGCGTGCCGCTGCCCTGGCTCACCGCGCGTTCCAGAATCTCCGAGAGACTGGCCGCGGTTTCAGGGGACAACACGCGTCGCAGAACATCCCTTTGCGCAGGGGCTGTTTCCCGGCCGTCCGATTCCTGAACGGAAAGGACGATGCGCGGCTTCAGCAACTCTCCGCCGTTGGCCACGGCGGCCATCATGCCCGCCACCTGCAGGGTGGTCACGGAAATTCCCTGGCCGAATCCGATCGCGGCCGTGGTGAAGTCGTTCCAGCCGTACACGGGCGGCAGGCTGCCGCCCGCCTCTCCGGGCAGGTCGACGGCGGTGCGCGTGCCGAATCCGAATGCCTGCATGGACTTGTAGAGCCGTTTGCGGCCGAGCTTGCGGGTCACCTTGGCAATCCCGATATTCGACGAAACCTCGAGAACGCGGCTGAAACTCAGTTTTCCGTATTTCTTGTCGTGATCATGCAGCACGCGGCCCGCGAAACGGAACTCCCCGTTCTCGCAGTGAATGGGCGATTCGGGCTCGAACACCCCCTCCTCGAGCGCGGCGGCCGCTGTCACGACTTTGAGCGTCGATCCCGGTTCGAAAACCGCCTGAACCGCCCGGTTCTGAAGCCCCTCCCGGCTGCCGACGGCCTCGTCCGAGGGATCTTCCGCGGTCAGCGAAGCCATGGCGAGCACTTCTCCATTGGCGGGGTTCATCAGCACCGCGGAACCGGCCGCGGCCTTGGTCCGGACCAGACCCCGCCGCAGTTCGTCCTCGAGGATGGTCTGGAGCGTCGGGTCCAGAGTGAGCCGGACGTCGCGGCCGTCGCGCGGCGGCCGGTCGAATTCGTCCGCGCAGGCATGCAGACGGTTCCGACCGTCGACCTGCAGGAACCGCCACCCGTTCTCGCCGGACAGCACCGTCTCGAACTGCATTTCAATTCCGGATATGCCGCGGCGGTCCCCGTTGATCCGGCCCACTACCGGCAGTCCGACCCGTCCCACGGGGTGAATGCGCAGACGACTCGGATTGAACAGCAGACCCCGGAGCCCCGCGGCCTCGAGGGCGGCCTTCTGCTCCTCGGACACATGGCGGTGAACGGTCACAAATTCATTCTGCGCATTCCGGGACAGAAGCCGGAGATAATGGTCGCGGTCTCCGCCGAGCGCCTCCGCGAAAACAGCAGAGGCCCTGCGGAATCCGCCCATCACCGTGGGATCCACGGACAGCGTGTACGAAGGCAGATCAGTGGCGAGCGGATTGCCGTAACGGTCGCGTATGACGCCGCGTTTTGCCAGCCATTCCGTGCGCCGGCGGTCATCCGGCCGGATGGCCGTGTATTGGCCGCGTTTCCAGACCTGGATCCGGTAACTCTCGAACAGGACGAGCACGACGCCGAGAAGAAGCGCGAGCGCGGCTGCTCTCAGCCGCTTCACATCGCGGCCGTTCACAGGCTCGTGTCCGCGGTTATCGAACATTCGCCCCCCCGGACCGCTTTCCCTTCGGTTCCTGCGAGTTCGGCCGGCTGCCGAAGAAAGCCATGCCCGCGAGCGCGACGCCGCTTCCGGCGGACGGATCCGGCCGGTCCAGGCCCCGCAGGTCCACGGGCAGATGCTCAAGCCGGTCCGAAGATACGGACTCGAGCCCCATCAGCTTCGCGAGCCCGGAAATCCGTTCGTAACTCCTGAGTTTTTCGTTCCGCGCGGACAGGTCATCGACGTCGGCCTGGAGCCGCTGACACCGGGCCGACAGTTTCTGGTTGGCCCGCACCGCGAAGTCGATCTGCACGCGGCCCCACAGATGCAGGAGAATGAAGGCGGCGTCCAGGATCAGAATGAGCGTGATTTGCCCCCCGCGGCTTTTTGGCCCGGGGCGTCGTTGACTCTGAAGGGGTCGATTGGCTTTCGGGTTCATATTTTTCCGTCAGATGTTTTTTCCGCCGCGCGGAGCCTGGCGCTCCGGCTGCGCGGATTCGTTTCGCATTCTTCCGTGGAGGGCATGACCGCGCGTCGCGTGAGCACGCGAAACCGGGCCGGCGGCGCGGGCGCCCATCGCGGCGCAGGGGACTCGGGGCCCCGGATAAAGCGCTTGACCGCGCGATCTTCGAGGGAATGATAGGAAATGACCACCAGCCGGCCTCCCGGCCGGAGCAGACGTTCCGCACTGTCCAGTCCGGCCGCCAGCTGGCCGGGCTCGTCATTCACTTTCATGCGCAGGGCCTGAAACACACGCGACAGGGTTTTCTCCGGAAACGGCCCGGCCCCGGCCCGGCGCACGGTCTCGGCCAGTTCGGCCGTGGTCCCGATCCGCATGCGCCCGCGTCTCCGGACAATGCAGCGGGCGATGCGCCGGCTGTTCCGCTCCTCCCCGTACCGGAAAATCAGGTCCGCAAGTTCACGTTCCGGCAGGCTGTTCACGATTTCCGCCGCGGTGACCGGCAGGCGGTCGTCCATGCGGAGATCCAGCGGTCCGTCCATGCGGTAACTGAATCCGCGGCCGGCCGAGTCAAGCTGTCTGGAGGAAACACCGAGATCGAAAAGAATGCCGTCCGCGCCGGAGAAGCCGGCCGACGCCGCGGCCGAATCGAGGGAGGCAAATTCGCCCTGCGACAGGACGGCGCGGGATCCGTACGAAGCAAGCCGGGACCGGCTGAAGGACACCGCCTCCGCATCCCGGTCCAGGCCGAAGAGACGGCCTTTAGGACCGAGCCGCCCGAGCACGGCCTCTGCATGACCTCCGCCTCCGAGGGTTGCGTCCACGTACACTCCAGAATCGGTGGTGATCAGGTGATCCAACACTTCCCGTACCAGTACCGGTTCATGATACGCGGATTCATTCACGTCATCGTCCGGGCTCCCGGATCAGGATGCCGTGGAAGCGGCGTCCCCGGCATCCGGGGTTCCGATGTACTTCTGGAACGCATCGGGATTCCAGAGCTGGATATACTCTCTGGCACCAACGATCGTGACATGCCCCCTGATATCGGCCTTTTCTATGAATTTTTTCGGAATGATGAGCCGTCCCTGCTCGTCGTAATGGCAGTCCTGCGCTTCCTTCATGATGGAGAGGAAGCGCCGCATCTTCGCTGGATCCGGATCAAACGGACCGCCGCTCGAAAGCGACGGTTCCGAAGAAATCGCCTGAAAATGCTCCTGGGTCAGAATGCAGAGGAAGGTGTAATTTTCAATTTTATTGAGCGTGATGAAAACATTGGCATCGGTCTGATCGGTGCTCAGCTGTTTCCGGAAGCTGGCAGGGATATTCATCCGGCCCTTGGAATCGACTGTATAATCGTAACTTCCTGTAAAGAATGGCATTATCGATACGCCCCAAACTGTGCCTGATCCAACCTTGCTGCGGTATTTTAAGGTTTTTTACGGAATTTTAACCCACCGTAATAAGCGAAAGATTTTCTATAAAGTCAAGCGAAAAATGAACCTTTTGGGTTTTATGGGAATTCCTGTCCACTGTAGGTTAGCAGTACCCAACGGAGTCCACATTGCCGAATCCCCATGTTCGTCCCTGCATGGAAAAACCACGGAAAGTAGTTTGGATGAAGGGGGAGCAAAGACATCCTTGTGTCACGCATCCATGACACCGTTCGTCTTTTATATAATGAATAACTTCCGTGTTCATCCGTGGTGTTTTTTTTCATCGGTTCCAATCGAGATGCCGGATGCCCGGGATCCATCGAAAACCTGCACCGCAGGCAAGAAAAACGTTGATTTGCAGGCAATTATCCGCTAAATTGCTGATCATATGGAAGCAAGCCTTTCCGGACGGCCGTCGATCTTCATTGAAACCTACGGCTGTCAGATGAATAAGAACGATTCCGAGCTGATACGCGGTCTGCTGAATGAAAGCGGCTATTCCCTGGCCGAACACTGGGAATCGGCCGACGTAGTGCTCGTCAACACCTGCTCGGTTCGGGAACACGCGGAGCGCCGGGTGCTCGGCCGGCTCGGCGTCCTGGCCGGGTGGAAACGCCTCTCCCCGAACCGGCGCATCGGCGTGCTCGGATGCATGGCCCAGCGTATCGGCGCGTCGCTCCGCGAACTCAGGCCTTGCGTTGATTTCATCGTGGGCCCGGACGGATACCGCCGCCTGCCCGAACTGATTTCGGGGTCTTCCGCTTCCGCCGTGGACACGGCGTTCAGGCCGGAAGAGCTGTACGGGGGCATCCGGCCGATGCGGGATTCCGGCTTCAGCGCCTGGGTCACGGTCTCGCGCGGTTGCGTGAATTTCTGCTCGTACTGCATCGTCCCGTACACCCGCGGCGCCGAACGCTGCCGAACGGCCGGAGACATCCTCTCGGAGATCGAATCCCTGGCCGTCAGGGGTTTCCGCGAAATCACGCTGCTCGGACAGAACGTCAATTCCTGGCGCGACGGAGACATGGATTTCGCGGACCTGCTGCGCCGGACCGCGGCCGTGAACGGACTGCTCCGCGTCCGGTTCATGACCTCGCATCCCAAGGACCTGACGGAGCGCCTGCTGGACGCGATGGCCGAAACGCAGGCCGTCTGCCCGCATCTCCATCTGCCCGTGCAGTCAGGCTCGGACCGGATTCTCGAGCGGATGAACCGGAAATACGACCGGAAGCGATACATGGAAATCGTACGGAGCGCCAGGGAACGGATGCCGCATCTCGGGCTCACCACCGACATCATGGTCGGTTTCCCGGGCGAGACGGAGGCGGATTTCGAACTGACGCTGGACCTGCTTGAAACCGTCCGTTTCGACGACGCGTACACCTACGCCTATTCGCCCCGCTCCGGCACGGCCGCGGCCGGGTTCGAAGACGCAGTGCCCGAGGATGTCCGGTTCCGCCGGCTGGCCGGCCTGATCGAACGCCAGCGGGCGGTCACGCTGCAGACACGGAAGGAATGGATCGGGCGAACAACCGAGATTCTCGCGGAACGGCCGAGCCCCCGCGATCCGGACGAATGGCTGGGCCGCACCGCATCCGGGCTCACGGTCGTGTTCCCTGCGGGAGGAGCCGCGCCCGGCGTGCCGGTTGTCATCCGGATCGAGGGTGTGCGGGGTCTTACCCTTTATGGCCGGACGGTGGATCCCATTGACAATGGAGGAAGCGTATGTGGCTGATTCGATGGATTGTCTTCATTTTCTTCTTTCTGCTGATTCTGCTGTTCGCGCTCCAGAATCAGTCACAGGAAGTCGCCGTCCGGCTGTTGAACTGGCAGTCCCCCACTCTGCCCCTGTACCTGGTGGTGTACCTCGCGTTCGCGGCCGGCATTGTTTTCTGGCTCCTGTTTTCCGCAAACGTCATTCTCCGTCTGAAGGGCCGGATGCGGCGGCTTCAGAAGGAAGAGGGCAAAATCCGGGAAGAATTGAACCGGCTCCGGAACGCGAACATCGAAGAGGAGCTCGAGCCCGCGGAAACCGCCGAGGCGGAATAAGGAGAACCGCCGGACCCTGTCCACGGAACCGATCACTCTGAGGCCCGCTCATGCATAGCATTCTGCTTACCCTGTCGGTGGTCATCGCGCTCGCCGTATTTCTGGCCTGGATCACACGGAAACGCCGGAAGTCGGCCTCTAAAACGCCGTACGTCGACGCCCTGCATCTGCTGCTCGACGGCCGCCGCGACGAGGCGCTGGAACAGCTCAAGAAAACCGTGCGCACCGACACGGAAAACATCATGGCCTACATCAAGCTCGGGGACATCTTCCGCGACAAGGGTTATCCGATCCGCGCCTCAAAAATCCACCGGAACCTCCTGCTCCGGACCACGCTGACCGAGGAACAGAACGAGGAAACCCTTTTCCATCTGATCCTGGACTACCGGGCCGCGGACATGGTCGACAAGGCCGTCGAGATGGCCGAACGGCTCATGCAGAAAAACAAGAAAAATATCGAAATCCGGAAGCTGCTGCTCGAACTGTACGAGGAAAAGAAGGACTGGGACAAGGCCTTTTTCATGCGGCAGGGAATCAACAAGTGGATCAAGGGAAGCGACCAGGCCATTCTGGCCCTGTACAAGGTCAACGCAGGCCGGGAGCTGACGGGCCGCGGATCCGAGCATCAGGGACGCATCCGGTTCCGGGAGGCCATCAAGCTGGACCGCGCATGCGCGCCCGCGGTGATGGAACTCGGGGATTCATACGTGCGCGAAAAACGGCTGGAGGACGCGCTGAAAGTCTGGAAGGACTGGACGGGCCGCGTGCCCCATCAGGCGCACCTTCTGCTGGACCGGCTGAACGACATTCTCTACAGCCTGGGGCGCTACAGCGAACTGGAGCCGATCTGCGAACAGATCATCCGTTCCAAACCGTCGCATCCGGGCGCCACCTTCCGGTTGATCGACATCTATGAAAAGCAGGGCCGGCTGACCGAGGCGCTCGACCTGGCGAGGCACGCGGTGGAAGCGTTCCCCGATTCGGCCCGAGGCCGATGGACCCTGGTCCGGCTGCTGGCCCGCGCCGACAAAACCGCCGAAGCCCTGGACACGGCGCTCTCCCTCCTGTCCCTGGAAACCGAACAGGCAATGGATTACAAGTGCGTGCACTGCGGACGGAGTTCCCAATCGCCGTTCTGGCGGTGCCCTGGCTGCAAACGGTGGCACCCCATGTCCGCGGAGAAGCCGTGAAACACGGCTCCGGAACCGGACGCGCCGCGGCCGCGGCACTGTGCCTGATGCTGGCAGCGCCTGTTTCCGGCCAGGTCCAGGCCGATGCGCCGCCCGAAGACCTCATTCAATGGATCGAGGACGGCCGGCTCAACGAGGCGAGGGCGAGAATCGCCCATATGGAGGCGGACCGCCGGAATCCGGAGCAGGTGCTTTTCCTGAAGGGACTGGTCACGTCGAACGGGGATTCCGCGATCGTGATTTTCGAACGCCTGCTCATGATGTACCCCAACAGCCGGTATGCGGACGAAGCCGCCTACCGCCTGGGACAGGAAAAAATCGCGCGCGGGCTGTACCGCTCGGCCCTCCGTCCGCTGAACGAAGTATTCCGGAAAAATCCCGATCCGGCGCTGAAGGAAAAAGCGCAGTATGCCGTGGGCCTCTGCTACGTGAACCTGAACATTCCGGACTCCGCGAACGCCGTGTTCCGGAAGATCGTGGAAAGCGGATCCGCGGCATCCGACGTCTGGGTTTCGGCGCGGGACCGGCTCTCCGGCCAGTCCGGATCGGCCCCGCAGACCGGGACGACCGCCCAGGCCGCAACGGATTCCACGGCGGGCCGGCCCCATTACGCGGTGCAGGTGGGAGCCTTCGGGAACCAGTCGAACGCCCTCATGCGGAAGTCCTTTTTCGAGCGGGCCGGATATCCGGTCGCGCTCCGCTCGAAGCGCAAGGACGGCACTCTCCTCTACCTGGTCTGGATCGGCACCTTTGCCACGCTCGACGAAGCGCGCCAGACCGGCGAAAGGATAAAAGCCAAGTACGGATCCAGCTACACCCTGGTGAGCGAGTGACGGCCGGCGCCCGCCGGTTTGCCGCACAAACGCATCCTGCCCGATGATTCCGAACCCGGTTCCGATTCCCCAGCCAGTCTGTCCCGTATGCCGTTCCCCGCTCAGGGATACGGCCGCCGATGCGCGGCCCGGCTCCGTCGACGCGGCGCAGGATCCGGCCGGTTGCGCGGGATGCGGCGCGGTCTATCCACGGTTGTACGGCATTCTCGATCTCCGGCCGGACCGGACGCCTTCCGCGTGGGACGACGCGGACCGGGAAACCGCGGACGTTCTGGCCGCGGCGTTTTCGGCCGCGACGTACAGCGAACTCGTGGCGCTCCAGCAGAGCCGGCGCCGCGAATCCGAGGTCCGCGGCATGCGTGCCCATTACACCGGATATCTGCTCGGCCAGGAGGATCGGAGCCGGAGCATGGTGGACGGCTTTCACGCCGGGCTGGACCGGATCTTCCCCGGCGGCCCAGCAGGCGCCGCCCTGGACCTGGGCTGCGGGTCCGGCGCGGGCCTCGCGGCCCTGGCGGGCATGTACGGCGCCGTGGTCGGCCTTGAACCCGGGCTCTCCAATCTCATCCTCGCGAAAAAGGCGCTGGAATCCCTCCCCGGGGCCCGCGTTCTCCTCATCCGCGGCGTGGGCCAGGCTCTGCCCTTCGGGGACGGCGCTTTCGGATATGTCCAGATGCAGAACGTCATCGAACACGTGCTCGACGCGGATCCGGTGGTTGATGAAACACGCCGCGTGCTCGCGGCCGGCGGCCGTTTCGCCGCGGACTCGCGGAACCGGTACGACCTGTTCCGCCGCGAGCCCCACGTCCACCTGCGGGGCGTGGGATTCCTGCCTGTCCGCTGGCAGAAACCCTACGTCTGGTTCCGGAAACGCATCCGGTACGAGCAGACGCGTCTGTGGTCCTACGGAGAACTGAAACGCATTCTGAAACGGCGTTTCGGAAAGGATTTCCGGATCGTTTTCCCGGTCCTGGCGGCGTACGGACAGTCCGGCTATCTGGACCGGTGGGTCAGACGGGTTGGACGGATTCCCTGCCTCGGCGGCCTGCTCCTGCGCTTCTTCCCGTCGCACTGGGTTTTTACTTGCAAGCGATAGAACACGGAGGCGCCCGCAGACTGTTCCGCCGCGGAACAGGGCTGGCCGCGGCCGCGGTCCTCACCCTCCCCCTGTTCGCGTTCACGCAGGTTCGGCTCGATTCGACGAACCTTCCGCTCGTGATGATCGACACGGGCGGCCGGACGGTTCTGTTCGGCCAAAAGATACCCGGCCGCATGAAAATCGTGAACCGCGGGCCCGGCCTCATGAACCGGCCGTCCGACGCGGCCGACGGTTACGACGGAGCCGTGGGGATCGAAATCCGGGGCCACTTTTCCTCCACCTTCCCCCAGAAACCCTACGATGTGGAAACCCGCGACGAGGCCGGGGACAACCGGAACGTTCCCCTGCTCGGCATGCCCGCGGAGAACGACTGGATCCTGCTGTCCAACTACAACGACAAATCGTTCCTGCGCAACTGGATCGCGTTCGACCTGTACCGGCGGATGGGTCATTACGCGCCGCGGGCCGTCCTCTGCGAGGTACTTCTCAATTCAGCCTACCGAGGCATCTACGTTTTCACCGAAAAAATCAAGCGCGACAAGCGCCGCGTCGACATCGCGGAACTGCTTCCGGACGAAACCGGCGGCGAGGCACTGACCGGCGGATACATCTTCAAGGTGGACTACCATGAACCTTCGAACAGCTGGATGTCGGATTTTCCTCCCCTGAACTACCCGGACCGCCGCGTGTATTACGTGTACGTCTATCCGAAACCGGAGGAGATCACCGCCGACCAGGGGAACTACCTGAGGCGGTTCGTGGCCGACGCCGAGGACGCCGTCTACGGCGGCGGTTTCGCCGATCCGGAAACCGGGTACCGGAAATACCTGGATGTCCCCTCATTCATCGATTATTTCATTCTCAGCGAAACGTCGCGCAATACCGACGCCTACAAGAAGAGCCGGTTTTTCTACAAGGACCGGGACAGCCGGGACGGCCTCCTGCACGCCGGCCCGCCGTGGGACTTCGACTGGGCGTGGAAAAACATCCGGGAATGCGTTTACTCGGCCACGGACGGGTCGGGCTGGTCCTTTCTCACCAACGACTGCACTCCCGACAACAGCGCGCCGGACTGGCATCTGTGCCTCCTGCAGGACGGCCGGTTCACGGAGAGTGTGATCGAACGATACCGCGAGCTCCGGTCCGGGCCGCTGGATCCGGACCGCATCGCCGCGGCCGTCGATTCCATGGCCGCGCTCCTGTCTGCGGCCCAGGACCGGCATTTCCGGATGTGGCCGATCTCCGGGCCCAATCCGGCGCCTGAGGTCGAAAGGGCCTCACGGTCGTACGGGGAGGAAATCGGAAGGTTGAAGAACTGGATCCGGATCCGGATCGCATGGCTCGATGCCCACATCACGGACCTTCGAGGATGGGTCCTGGACGGCGTCGACGCCGGTTCCGGAGGCCGCGCGCCGCAGTCCGCCGCCCGCCTCTACCCCAATCCGGCCTCCTCGCGTTTGATGATCGCGGCGGACCGCCCCGTGCGCCGGGCGAGGCTGTTCGACCTGCTCGGACGCCGCGTGTACGACTCGGGAGACGCCTCCGGCGGCCGGGTCCAGACCGTCCCCGTCCGCGGCCTGGCGTCCGGGATCTACTTCGTGGTTCTCACCCTGGAGGACGGCCGCACCGTGGTCC
>JAFGAX010000070.1 GCA_016933415.1 bacterium | reverse complement strand
ATGGACTATCAGACCGTTTATTTCGAGAATCCGGGACCCGGCAACACGGATGAAACCCTGCGCATCGCGGGGGAATGGTCGGACCGTCTCGGTCTCCGCACGATTCTGACGGCCAGCACCTCCGGCGCCACGGGGGTCGAGGCCGCCGGCCGCCTCGCGGGCCGGGACGTGATCGTGGTCTCGCACGTCCACGGATTCTTGACCCCGGACGAGTCGGAGATGCTTCCGGACAACCGGCGGAAGATCGAAAGCGCCGGCGGCCGCGTCCTGACCTGCCAGCACGCCTTCGGCGGCATCGGCCGCGCGGTCCGGATCAAGTTCGGCACCTATGAGGTCGAGGAGATCATCGCCAACGCCCTGCGGACGTTCGGGCAGGGCGTGAAAGTGGCGGTCGAAACCGCGCTGATGGCCGCGGACGCGGGCTGGGTCCGCACGGACCGCGACATCATCGCGGTGGGCGGCACCGGATCGGGCGCCGACACGGCGCTCGTGCTCCGGCCCGCGAACGTGAGCCGGTTTTTCGATCTGCGGATACGGGGAATTCTGTGCAAACCGTGGAATTTCTGACCGCGGCGGCGAGGGCCGGCCGCTACGCCGCGCTTCCGCTCCTGCTCCTGTGCGCCGCGGCGGTTCCGACCGGCTGTGACAGCCCGACGGAGGTGAAGAAAGGCGCCCTGGTTCGTACGGTCTGCGAGGGCAACGGCATACCGGGACGCTACATCTTTTTCTGGGACGGCCGCGATGACGACCGGAAAACCGTTGCCGCGGGGTCCTATCAGTGTTTTCTGGAGGCCGAGAACGGCGATGTGTACGCAATCGACCTGACGGCCCTGGACGGCACCCGCGGAATACGCGCGGACACCCTGGGCACGGATACTTCCTACTGGCTCCATATCCCGACCGAACCCGCGCTTTACTCCCTCTCCCCCAGCATTCCGGAGCCCTTTTACAACCGGGACGGCACGAACATCCCCTTCGAAATTTCGGGAACCGGTTATGTCCGCGTCCGCATCCACCGGAAGCGCTGAACGGTGCCGCCGCAGGACGAAGGGGATCTGTATTATCCGGAGCCTGTGCGGGTCACAGACACGCTCGACCTGCACGGGTTCTTTCCCGAACAGGCGCCCGAAGTGCTCGGCGCGTTCCTGGAAAACGCCGTCTCGCTCGGCCTCCGCTCGCTCCGCATCGTGCACGGCAAGGGCCGGAGCCGGATGAAATTCGAGGTGATCCGTTTCCTCAAGTCGCGCCCCGACGTGCTCCGTTTTTATGACGCCCCTCCCGAATCCGGGGGCTGGGGCGCCACCCTCGTTGAAATGCGCTGACCCGCCTACGGCTTTTTCGCGTCCCGCACCGCTTCGAGCATGATCAAGCCGATCTCGGCGCGCGTGCACTCCAGGGGCAGGGGTTTCGCCTTCCGCAGCAGATCCTGAATCGCGGCGCCGCTGAAGGACAGCCGGCCCACGCCGGTGTGCGGGCAGGTCCGCTCGGTGGCCATGGTCCCGCACGCCTTGCAGTAGAAGGCATCGTCCACGAACATCGGCGTGATGCCGAGCTCCTTCGCCTCGAACCGTGAAATCAGATCCCGCGCCTCGCTGCGCTCCTGCGCGGTGTAATCGGATCCCGCGATGAAGTGCGTGCACCCGAAATTCTTGTGCACGATGGCCTGAAAGACCGCCTCGCGTCCGCCCATGGCGCGCGGGCGGCCCGGCAGCGCCGCCAGAAGCACGCGGTCCTTCGCGAAATAACCGTCGACCAGGGCCTCGATGCACTTCATGCGGACCTCGGGATCGATCTCCCCGGGCGCCGCCTTGCCGACGAACGGATGCATCAGCAGTCCGTCGACCGTTTCCATCACGCACTTGATCTGGTATTCCTCCCTCCGATGAACGGTTTCCACGGACGCAAAACCGGCCGTTGTGCGCCATTTCCGGTCCTGGATCAGGTCGCGGATTTCCGACGGCTCCAGACGGTACCGGTTGAATGTCCGGTGGCTGCGGCGCCTCAGAACCGTCACCTCCCCGGCCAGCATGCGGGGCTCCATGGCGTAGAGGGCGGACACGCCGGGATGTTTCACGTCGGTTGTCTTGAACACCTTGTGCGCGTATTCCAGCGCATTGTACTCGAAAATGTCGGAAACGGAAAGGATCGCGACAGGCTTGCGGAATTCGTCGAGTAAAGCGATTTCCTCGCTTGAGCGGATGGAGGATGCGAATGAAACCGGAACCGTGATGTGGATCGGCACCGTCCAGGGCAGGCCCTTGGACAGGCGGTGGTTGTCCAGAACGGCCTTGAAATCGCTGCGGCCCATGAATCCGGTCAGCGGGCTGTAGGCGCCGGAGGCGATCATTTCCAGGTCGCACAGTTCCGAATCCGAAAGCTGCCACGATTTCAGGCGGCCGCAGCGTTCGGTCAGGGAGTCCGCAAGCGACGGATCGGTGTACCGGTTGATCAGGACTCCGCCATGGGGCAGCTGACTCATGTCCGTTTCTCCCTTCTCGTCATTTGGATGAACGCCGGGCGATGCGGCATCTCCCGCGATCCGGATGGACAACCGGGAGAGCCGGCGATTGATCCGGTTCGGAACAATGTATTAAAAACATCAGATGGAATCAAGCGCGAGTTCGGCCGGAACGGGACGCGGAGACGGCGGTTGCGTGGATCAGGGACATCGACGGATTCCAGCCACATTTTTCAGTCCTGAGACGGACACAGATGGATTGAAAATTTATATTAATATATGTTTTTGATGGGCTTAAGTATTTTTTTCAACAACAATACATTATTTGGTATGACTATTGCAGATATTATAACCTGATCAAACAAGGTCCTAACTCATTCAAAATGCAAATGGACAAGACACAAAAATTCAAGATTCTTCTGGTCGAGGATTCCCCCACCATCCGGCTCTTCTACAAAAAGGTTCTGGAATCCGCGGGCTATGACGTCATCGAATCCGAAACAGGCGAACAGGGCTGGACGGCCGCCCAGATACACAACCCGCATCTCATCTGCCTGGACATGATCCTGCCGGACATTCACGGCCTGGAAGTGCTCAAGAAGATCCGCGGGGAGGCCGCCACCCGGGCGATCCCCGTGCTGGTGCTGACCACGCTGAAGGATTTCGCGGATGTTCAGAAGGCGATCAACCTGGGGGCCAATTACTACAGCATCAAGGGCAGTGATTCGCCGGAAAAACTGCTCGGCATGATCGACAAACTGCTGAAAAGAACGCCTCCCGTCAAACCGCCGGCCTGATGCCGCCTCCCGGAAATCGCAGGAAAAACCTCCCCCCGCAGGCGGTGCCGACGCGCACGCCCCCTCCCTTTCTCATGATCTGAAAACCGCATCCGGGCCGGCCCGTCACGCTCCCGGTTTCGGAAATGTGACCGTCGCCGTCAATCCCCCCGCGTTCCTGAATTCCAGCTGTCCCTCGATCTGCTGGGTCAGCACATGCACGAGCTTCATGCCGAGCGAATCCGCGCCCTCCGCGTCCGGCGGTCCGGGCATGCCGACGCCGTCGTCCGAGACTTCCAGGATGTAATCGCCGCCCTTGTCCTCCGTGAACCGCACCGCGATGAAACCGCTGCGCTCGTCCGGAAACGCGTGCTTGACCGCGTTGGTGACCAGCTCGTTGAGAATCAGACCGCACGGAATGGCCAGATCGAGGCTCAATATCCCCACCCGGAGGTCGAAACGGGGGCTGATCCGGTTGCCGCTGTGGTGCGATACGATGAGGTCGGACACCAGGGTCACGGTGTATTCGCGGAAATCGATCCGCTCGAAATCCTCCGACTGGTACAGGCGCTCATGGATCATGGCCATGGTCCGGATCCGCTGGTTGCTGTCCTCCAGCGCGCGCTGGATCTCGGAGTCTGACAGCCGGGCGGAGGACAGGTTGAGCAGGCTGATGATGATCTGCAGGTTGTTCTTGACCCGGTGGTGGATCTCCTTCAGAAGGATGTTTTTCTCGCTCAGGTTCCGCTGCAGGAGCGCCTCCGCGGTTTTGCGGACCGTGATGTTGAGAATCGATCCCTGCACGGCGGGCTTCGATTCGAAGACGATCGGCGTGGTCAGCACCTCGAGATCGATGACGCGGCCCGACAGGGTGCGGCCCCTCCGCTCGAACCGCTGCGGCAGTTCGAAATCCTCGTAAATCCAGTGCGACGGCTCGGTGTCATCGTCCGACGGCATGAAGGCTTCCACGGGGTGGAGCCGCGCGGTCTTTTCGTCCGCGCAGTCGAACACGCGGGCGAACTGCTGGTTGCAGAAGCGGATCTGTCCCTGCTGGGCGATGAAAATGCCGACCAGGGAATTGTCCACCAGGCTCCGGTATTTCCGCTCGGACGACTGAAACGCCTCCTTCAACGCGGCGCTCTCCACCACGTCGTTCGAGAGAATGTGGGCCATGAGCACGACAATGGCCATGTAGGCGTATTCAATGATATAGAAATTCCGAAGCAGGCCGCTGTGCACGAGCGCGTCGTTCACGAGGCCGGCGCAGAAAATCAGGGCGGACAGGAAAAGCGGCAGGCTCCTCAGCCGGTCCTTCCGGGCCACGCCGGCGACCAGGCTGAACACGTACACGAACACGAGAAAGCCCATGACGCCCAGAAATTCGGTGAACAGGCCGGGCGCGACCTCGTGATAGGTGATGCGGATTCCCAGGAACGGGCCCAGGCGCTTGACCGCGGGTTCTGAAACGCGCCAGAACAGATTTTCCCTCACGAACAGGACGAGAAATGCCGAAACCGTGAAAAAAACCACGGCCGCGTTCCGGACGAATTTGCGCCGGTGCCGGGCGTAATCGGTCGCAAACCAGGTGTAGGCCGCGCCGATGAGAGAAAGGGTTGCGACCTGGGCCTTCTGCCACTGAAACCCTTCCGCGACGTTCGACGCCGCGTATGCGCCCGCGCTGAATGCGTCATAGCAGGCCATGGTGAGGCAGAGAATGGCGAAGGACAGATCCTCCGGATGATGGCGGCGGCGGGTATACAGCAGAAAATGAACGAAAGAGACGTAGAACGTGACCGCAGCCATGCAGATCACGGGAATCGAGACGAATGGCAAACAGGGCTCCTTTCGGATCGGCCGCGCGGTTCCGCACGTCCCGCAGGCCCCGGCGTTCCGCCGGACGGCGGTTCAGCCTGCCGGGGAACCGCTCCGGCCGTCCGCCGTTTCAATGATCCGTCCGACTGCGGCCGCGAGCCCGGCCAGGTCGTACGGCTTGGAGAGACGGTCGGACCGCTCGACCGCGCGGATGCGCCGGATCGAATCGGCGTCACTGAAGGCTGTCGTGAACAGAATGGGGCAGTCCAGGAAGGACCGGATCCGGAGCGCCGCGTCGATCCCGTCCGTTCCGTCCTTCAGCCTGACATCCATCAGGATCAGTTCCGGCCTGTGGCGGCCGGCCAGATCAACGGCGTCCTCGGCGTTCTCGGCCGTGCCGCAGATGTTGTGACCGAAACGGGCGAGGTACCGTTTGATATTGAGCGAAAGGATGCGCTCGTCCTCGACGACCAGTATTTTCATAAAATGCCGGGCGGACGGCGGTTCAGGGCCGCATCCGGTCCGACCCCTCCTTGACCGTGATCACCGCCCCCGCCAGCTGGCCGTGGTGGTTGCGGATCGGGGCCACATACAGCGTGACGGCGGTCGACGTGCTCTTCCGCGTGGCCAGCATCAGCGACTCAAGCGGATGGATATAGGTGCCGTCGTAGAGCATCTTCCCGCCGAAGACCGTGCGGGCCTCGCCGGTTTTGGCGTCGGACAGACGGATCATCTCCTGAACGGGGCGGTCGATCAGTTCGGCGTGAAGCCATCCGGTCAGCGCCGATGCGGCCGCGTTGGCGAAGCGGATGCGGCCGCGGATGTCGGTCGTGATGATGGCGTCCGAAATGCCGTCGAGCGTGTCCGCGAGCCACTGCTCCTTTTCCTTCATCTCCTTCTCGATCCGGGAGCGGAACAGGGCCATTTCGATGCGCTTGCTGAGCTCCTTCATGATGACCGGTTTGACGATGAAATCAAACGGTTCAGCCAGCTGCGACCGCAGGAACGTCTCCTTGTCCCCATGGGCGGTGAGGAACACGATGGGAGTGCCGACCTCCTCCTTGATCCGGCGCGCCGCCTCGATTCCGTCCATCTTCTTTTTCAGCATGATGTCCATCAGCACCAGAACCGGATGGATCTCCCTGGCCTTCTGAATCGCCTCCTCCCCCGACGAAACGGTCAGGGGCACCTGGTATCCGAGCTTCTTCAGTGCTTCCTGAATTTCCAGCGCCACAATTTTTTCGTCTTCCACGAGCAGAATCACGTCGTTTTCCATTCAGGCCTCCTCGGCATTCTTTCAGGATGAAATCATTGCAGCCGGCCCGCGCGTGCGTACGCCGCCGCGCCGGCCGGTCTTCCTTCCGCCGACCGGTATCCGGCTCACTCTCCCGCCGGCAGGTGGATCGTGAGCCTGGTGCCGTTGCGGGTGTCCATTTTCAGCCCGCCGCCGAGCTGTTCAAGCAGAATCACGATGATCTTGAATCCCAGCGAGTCCGACACCGCCGGGTCGAACCCCGGGGGCAGTCCGACGCCGTCGTCGGCCACGGACAGTCGCACGCTTCCGTCGCGGGCCTTCCGCAGCGTGATTTCGATGCGGCCTTCGGCCCGTCCGGCGAAGGCGTGCTTGACGGCATTGGTCACTGCTTCGTTGAGAATCAGTCCGCAGGGCACGGCCAGCCCGAAATTGAGCACCACGGGCTCCAGACGGAGCGACAGCCGCACCGGGGCGCCGTCCTGACCGCACGACGGCAGGTCATTGACCAGGGACCGGATGTATTCGTCGAACCGGATTCCGGACAGATCGGGGGATCCGTACAATTTCTCGTGCAGGACCGCCATGGAATAAACACGCCTGCGGATCACGTCGATGGTGTCGAGTATCTTCGGATCGCTGTTCTTCCCGGCTTGCAGGTTCAGCAGGCTGACGATCATCTGCAGATTGTTCTTCACGCGGTGGTGGATTTCCTTCAGGAGGATTTCCTTCTCCTTCATGGAAGTCCGCATCCGGTCCTCCGCCCGCTTCCGTTCCGTGACGTCGATGTTGAATTCGGCCACCATCCAGCGTCCGTCCGGCTCCCGGTAGGGAATGGTGTGAACCTCGATCACCCGGTTCTTCTCGCGGGGCAGCACTTCCTCCGACACGGTGATCCGGCGGGTTTTCAGCGCCTCGGGAATGCCGCAATTCGGGCACATGGCGTCGCGGCCCATGAAGTACGCGTAGCATTTCCGGCCGGCCGGCGGACCGTAGCGCCGGACCCATTCCGGATCGACGTACTGCAGATTGAACGCTTCGTCGATGATGTCGACGTTGGTCCGGGTGGCGCCGAGTATGTATTCGAGCCGGTTCTTGGTTTCCGCCAGCTCAATTTCCGTGCGTTTGAACGTGATCAGGTGCCCCAGGGACGCGGCGAACAGCTCGAGAATGCGCGCGTCGTCGGCCGTGATCCGGCGCTTCGTGAACAGCTGATCGGCGCTGAGCAGGCCGATGACGGCTCGTCCGTCCCAGAGCGCGGCCATCGCGTGATCCGACCGGCCGACCGTTTTCCCCCAACCGTCCGTCAGGATGTCGTTCCGGAACACTTTCAGGCGGACGCGGCCCTTCCGCACTTCGGCCGCATGCGCATCGAGCACCGGGCCGGACCGTCCGCGCTCGTCCCGAAGCCGTCCCTTTTCATCCGTGCCGTAACTGCCCAGCAGGGTTCTGCCGTCCGCGCTGAAGAAAACGATGCCGGCCCGGTCAAAATGAAAACGCGACCGGATGAGCGTGACCGCTCTCCGGCACAGACCGTCCAGTGATTTGCACTTGGACAATTCATTCACGGTGGACAGAAGAAGGGCGAGGCGGTCGGTGTACGCGGAAGCGGAGCCGCTTTTCGATGCGCGTGTCTGTTTGACGGTTTCGATCTGAGGCGGCTTCCGCTGTTGGAATGCCGCACCGGTCTGCCTGGACGGCCGTCCGGCCGGCTTCAATCTGGAAGCTTTTGTTTTTCTGGGGGATGAGGGTGTTCTCAACTGCCGGTGAGACATACTTCAACCCTCTTCATGCCGGCGGTGTCGTAAAACGGCCCGCGCGGATTCTCGCATCAGGAAAAAAACTCCTGGTGTTTTTATATTGTGAAAAATACCTGAAAAAAGCAAGGAAATTCTATGCTTAAGGCGGGTTCTGCGATCCCGGCAATCACATCACATCCATACCCGGTAAGTCGGAATTGTTATCAGTTTGTTTCACGATAGCCAGCAACTCCTTCATTGCCTCCGCTGGTTCCATTTTGATCCACTTTCTCCGGAGACGCGCCGCGGTTTCCCATTCCCCGGCCGTCATCAGCTTCTCGTCCCTTCGGGTTCCGCTGGACGCGATGTGAATCGCGGGAAAAATACGGCTATCCGCCAGCGAACGGTCCAGGATGATCTCGCTGTTGCCTGTGCCCTTGAACTCCTCGAAAATGTAGTCGTCCATACGCGATCCTGTTCCCACCATGGCTGTTGCGACCACGGTCACGGATCCGCCGTTTTCGGCCTTCCGGGCCAGGCCGAAAAACCGTCTCGGCACCTCGAGCGCGGATACGTCCAGACCGCCTGAGAGCGTCCGCCGCGAGCCGGCCGTCACCTGATTGAAGGCGCGCGCCATGCGCGTGAGGCTGTCCACGAGAACGAATACGTCCCGGCCGCATTCCAATTCGGTCCGGATGTGGCCGAGCGCCATCTCGGCGAGCCGCGCATGCGATTCCACATCCTGGTCGCTCGAGCTGGCGAGCACTTCGGCGTCCACCTGCCTGCGGAAATGCGTCACCTCCTCAGGCCGCTCGTCGATGAGCAGAACAATGAGGCGCATGTCCGGCTCCACGGCGCGGACCGCATGGGCCATTTTCTCCAGCAGGGTCGTCTTGCCGCTTTTCGGCTGCGCCACGATCATGCCACGCGTGCCCTTTCCAATCGGAGCCACCAGGTCGACGATGCGCATGGACGGATCGCCTGAGTCTCCCAGGCGGATGCGCTGGTCCGGGCTCACGGCCGTGAGCCGGTCGAACGGGGTGCGCGAAGCGAATCGGGCCGGATCCAGACCGCACACGGAGCGGACGGTGTGGAGCCGCGGGCCGCGGTCCCCGTCCGCCGCGTCGCCGTGCACCATGGCCCCTTCGACCAGCCTGTATCCGCGAATCAGCTCGGGCGAAACCCAGACGTCCCCTGGGCCCGGCGCATAGGAGCGTCCGGGATCGCGGAGGAATCCGCCGCGTCCTGCCAGGACTTCAAGCACGCCGGTCGTTTCCCATGCGTCTTGAGGCGCGGCTACAGGATCCGGAACGGGCATGCCCGCGGGTTTCACGGACACGCTGGATCCGGTTCGCCGGCCGCTGCGGGATGGCGCCGCGGATGACCGCCCGCGGATCCCTGCGGGCTTCCGCGGCCTTCCGCCCGGTCCGGTTTTCGAGCCGTTGCCGATCATGAACGGAACTTCCGCGCCCGGATCAGCGCCGCGGCGCTCACCGCCGCCGCGAGCCCGGCGGCGGCAAAAACAGCGGCCGGCAGTCCTGGTTTGGCTCCGGATGCGTAGGAATGCAGGCCGGACAGGTACAGGTTCACGCCCAGGTAGGTCATCAGCACCGAGCCGAAGGCCCACAGCGCGCCGGCATTGAACGCAGCCGGTCCCCGGAGGCCGGGAACGAGCCTGAAATGAAGAACAGCCGCATAGAGAATGATTGTGACCAGGGTCCACGTCTCCTTCGGGTCCCAGCCCCAGTACCGGCCCCAGCTTTCATTCGCCCACACGGCGCCGAGAAAATTTCCGATGGCGAGCAGGGTCAGCCCGACGAGAAGACTGCGTTCCGTGACCGCTGTCTGGCGGAGAAAGGTCCGCCGCACGCGCTCCCCATCCGACCATCCGAGAAGAAGCAGGTTGAAGAGCGCCAGAACGGCGCCGAGCCCGAGGAAGCCGTAACTCGACGTGATGACCGAGACGTGTATGATCAACCAGACGGATTTCAGCACGGGCGCGAGCGTGTTGATTTTTGGATCCATGCCCGGCGAGGCCGCGGCCAGCAGAAAAAGACCGGACAGGATGCCTGCGGCCGCGAGCGCCGGCCGGTTCCGCCGTCCGAACAGGATTCCGGCGAGCAGACCGGCCCATGCGATGAAGACCATGGTTTCGTAACGGTTGGTCCAGGGCGCATGTCCGGACACGAAGGCGCGCAATCCAAGGCCGCAAGTCAGCGCCGCAAAACAGGCCGGAAGCGCGACCGTCAGAACCGTCTCAGCGGCCGCCCATGGACGGCCGGGACGAAAGGATCCGATCACGGAAAAAACGAGAAGCGCCAATCCCGCCCAGAAGACGACCGGCGCCAGACGGGCAAACGCATTGAGCCTGTTGTGGAGCACCTCCATGTCGAGCCTGCCGCTTCCGGGATGGGAGCGGCCCCCATGGGATGTCTGAAAATCCTCCAGTACGGAAATAAGCGAATCCGCGCGTTTCCATCGGGAACGCAGGCCCGCTTCACGAATGGCGCCGGCCCATTCGACCGCGAAAGCCGCGGCCGGTTCGGGCGCGGCGTTCAGCCTCTTCTCCGCGGTCTCAGCGGTCACCCATCGGCCCGCGGGATCGCCCGGCATGGGGAAAAACCGGTAACCGGAGGCCGCGCTGAAATCCGCCGTCTCCGCGGACGGGAGAACCGTATCCGGCCGGACGAAAAACAGGAAAGCGATCCGGTCCGCGTCCCCGCGCCCGTATTTCCCGAGGCCCGGAACGGACCGCATCCATTCGAGCATCATGGACTGAACCGGCTTGACGCGTCCCTGATTGTCCTGAACCGCCAGCCGGCCGAAGTGTTTTTCAACGGCCGATTGCGAGTTCCGGCGGCCCCGGATACCGGATGCTTCAACGGAAGCGTCCCCGGCCCTTGCGGTGTCCGGCGCAGCCGCAAGGAACAACAGAGCCAGTGCGGCGCCTGACCAATTGCGGACCGTCCGGCCCAGGCTGCGGTACCGGCCGTTCGATGCAAACAGATTGGCCAGCAGAAACAGGCCGAGCAGGACGTACCCGGCATAGGTCGGAACCATGCCCGGATCGCGGGACACGGTCAGGATGGTTCCCATTTCGTCGTCGTCGTACGAGGACTGGTAGAACCGGTACCCGCGATGACGCAGGATGTGGTTCATGAAAATGGAATACGGTTTCTCCATCCCCTTTTCCGGATCCAGGACGGTCACATCGCTCGTGAAACCCGACGGCTTCATGGACCCGGGGTACCGGTCCACGCGGAAATCCTCCAGCCGCAGGCTGAACGGAAGCCGGACCGGTTGAGACGTCTTCTCTGAAATCATCGTATCGGAAGCTTCCCCCTCGCGGATGTTCATGGTTCCGGAAAATCCGAAATGGCGCGTGACAGCCGCGCCGGTCAGGATGAACAGAAAAGCCAGATGGAAGAGGAAGACCGTCCTTTTGCCCTTGCGCCATAAACGGAGCCGGATCAGGTTCGCGGCCAGATTCAGCCCGATGAGGACGAGGAGAATTTCGACCCACGCGGCATTGTACACCGCCGCCCGGGCCGCGTCCGTTCCGCTCCGCGCTTCGATGAACGTGGCGGCCGCGATGGACACGGCGAATATCAGGGCCATGACGAGCGCCGCGGGCATGGAGAAAATCAATTGGAGAATGGATTGGAAAAAGCGGGAAACAGCGGAGGAAGGCGTTGATTCCGATTTCTGCACAGGTTCGGATGTCATTCGGGATTCTCCGAAAATGGACGGATGGGGCGGGCGGGTATGCTCTTCATTTTTGCAAAGATAACTAATTCAAGGGATTGGGTCAAGGGATAAAACCTGCAGAAGGCGCTGTGTCACTCACGCGTCCTTCCGGCGCGAGTCCTCGCCTTTCCGGTCACCCCCGCCTCTTTCCGGCGTGAGTCTTCGCCTGTCACACCCGCCTCTCTCCGGTGTGGCTATTCGCCTGTCCTGTCACCCCCGCGATCTTCAGGCGGGGGTCTTGGAATTTTTCATCATTACCCGTCAAAACGGGAACCTTCTTCAGGGAGGTTCCCGTCTTGTAGATTCTCCCGAATCCGTCCTTTCGGCTTATCCCAGATACTGCTGCAGCGCCCCGCTTCGCGAATTCCGGCGGAGTTTCTTCAACCCCTTCTCCTTGATCTGTCTCACCCGCTCGCGGGTCAGATGGATTTGATTCCCGATTTCCTCAAGATTCATGCTCCGGCTGTTGTCCAGGCCGAAATACAGCCGGATGACCCGGGCCTCCCGCTCCGTCAGCGTGTCCAGCGCCTTCCGGATCTCCTCCTGGAGCGATTCCGCGGCCAGACGGGCGTCCGGAGCGGACTGATGCTCATCCTTGACAACATCCAGCAGGCTTGTGTCGGAATCGTGGCCCATCGGCGCGTCGAGCGAATACTGCTTTCCGGACAGGCTCAGGTGGTCAATGACATCCTGCGTCTCCAATTCCATCTGCTCGGCGATTTCCGATATGCTGGGATCCCGGCCGAATTCCTGCTCCAGGACGCCGCAGGCCTTGCTGATGCGGTTCAGCGTTCCGATGCGGTTCAGGGGAAGCCGGACCACTCTGGAATGCTCCGCCAGGGCCTGCTGGATCGACTGCCGGATCCACCACACCGCGTACGAGATGAACTTGAAACCACGGGTCTCGTCGAACCGTCTTGCGGCTTTGATCAGGCCGACATTCCCCTCATTGATGAGATCGGCGAAGGACAATCCCCGGTTCTGATATTGCTTGGTGACACTCACGACGAAACGGAGATTGGCTGTGGTCAGCTTTTCGAGCGCTTCCTCGTCTCCCTGCCGGATCCGCCGCGCCAGTTCGACTTCCTCCCCGGGCGACAACAACGGGACCTCTCCGATTTCCTGGAGGTAAATATCAAGGGATGAATTGGCTCTGCTCTGTCGGCTCTTTATCATCGGAAGGTGAAATCTCCTCTGATCAACTCTGGTCCGTCATTTTCCGGCATGATTCGAGTGCAAAATCGTCTTTGCAGCAAAAGAGGGGTAAGTTATAATCTTGAATATAATAAAAAATTATCAATAAATCAAGCAATTTTAAATATTTAATAATGCTTTTATGCGGATTTTAAAATAGACTGCAGACACGCCTTGTATACGCGATGTTATGGTTCGGCGGACCTTTTACCCGGCCTCGAGGCCTTCCCAGAGAAAAACCGGATGAATCATCCGGTTTTGCCTCATGTTCCCATGGGGGCGCTTGAATTATCCCAATGAACGCCGATTACTAATTCCTTTATTGATCAAATCGTCTCAACACGCATCGGATGCAGCCAACAGGCCGGCGTTCATGCCACGCATGACGCGGGGAAAATTCGTCAAATGCCCTTCCGCTTGTATTCCCGCGCAATTGTTCAAACAAGGGCCCGCGGTACGCTGTTCCCGGAAAACGGAAAAAGGGTCCGCCGGCCGGCAGGTTCAGGGGTCCTGAACCTCCAGCCATTCAAGCATGGCGCGGACACTGCCCGTGGCCAGTGCAATGCTCGAATCGGCCGCGCCGTAGTACAGACTGAGCGTGTCTCCGTCAGGAGCCAGGATGCAGCCGCAAGGAAAGACGACATCATCCACGTCTCCCCGTCTTTCATAGGGTTCTTCCGGCCCGAATATCCACTCGTCGCCGCGTTTCAGACAACGTTCCGGATTCCGCAGATCAAACAACGCCAGTCCCAACCGGTAAATGCATCCTCCGGCGGTCATCCGCACACCGTGATAAATCACCAGCCAGCCCTGCGGCGTCTCAATGGGCGGCGGCGAAAGGCCGATTTTATTCGCATCCCACCATGCCCCCCGCCGGGCTTCCAGCATCTTTCGATGGTTCCCCCACGAACGAAGATCGGGCGAATAGGATATCCACATGTGCGCCTGAGGATCGCTGACCGGACGGTGAATCAACGCCCATTGGCCGCCGATGCGGCGGGGCAACAGGGCCGCATCCTTGTCTTCGGGCTGCATGATCAGTCCATAGCGGTCGAATTTTCGGAAATCATCGGTGAGCGCCAGGGCCACTCCGGGACCGGCATGCGTGTATGCGGTATAGACGACGGCATACCGGCCGAGTTCAGGGATGAAAGTGACGCGCGGGTCCTCGATTCCCCACAACTCTTCCGGAAAACGCTCCGGATCGGCCGACAGCGTCGGCTCCGTGTCCATTCTCCAGCCGTCCACGCCGTTGGCGGAACGGGCGGCGCACAAGTGGGAATGCCCGCGCCGGTCTTCAACCCGGCAGAGAAGCAGAGTGGTTCCATCGGGAAGCAACACGGCGCCCGGATTGAACACGCTGTTTACCCGATAGGGCCAGTCGGAGGAGGTCAGGATGGGATTTCGTTCATTTCTGCTCAGAAGATCGGGAGATGGATGGCTCATGGGGTTCTTGCTTCCTTAATGATGGGGACATTCTCGGTCAGCCTCAATTCCAGCAGGGCGTGCAGAAAAGCGAGCGTGGACTCCGCTCCCTGATTCGCGTTCAATCGGTCGACATGCAAACCGTCCTGGCAGCCGCCGGTATTCGGGTCGTACACCGGGAGGTTCAGATCGTTTCGCCCCAGAAACCATTCGAAGGCGCGGCGGGCTTCCTTGCGCCAGCGCCTGTTCTTCGTGACCCGGTAAGCCTCGAGACAGGCGGAGACCATGGCCTGCGCCTCCACGGGTTGCTGATCGAACCGGGCCCGCGCGCCTCCTTTCGGATAAAATCCGTTGGATCCGACGGGAATAAAGTGTCCCCCCTCGACATCCGCCCGCTGCAAATCAGCCAGCCAGATGAGCGACTCCAACCCGGCCTCGGCCATGCCATGATCCGGTATCGATTGTCCGCTCGAGATCAATGCATGCGGAAGCGCGGCGTTGCAATACGTGATCTTGTCCTCGTACCAGCGCCACGCATCCGAACGGTGGCCTTGATACAGCGCCAGCAGCCGTCCGGACAATTCCTCCCGAACCAGTCCGGCCCTTCGATCGCCGGCAAAACGCTGGAGGTACTCGTGGATGCCGATGAGGGAGAAAGCCCAGGCTCGCGGGCTGGTCGTGTCGCGAATTCCGGTCAGGGCCTGTTCGAATATCCGGCCCGCCATGTTTTGGAGGGTCGGCGTGTTCGAGCGGCCCAGCACGGTGCCCAGCGCCCATATCGTGCGCCCGTGGCAATCGTCGGTCACTTCGACATCCAGCCAATGACGCTGGTAATCCATGAAATTGCGGAATCGTCCGGTTTCCGTGTTGAACGCATACCATATAAAGGCGAGATAACGGGAGGCCAGCTCCTGTGATTCCTTGATGCCGAGCGCTTCCAGGAGAACGCTCACCATCAGCGCCCTGGCGTTGTCATCGGTGGTGTAGCCCTCGCGATAATTGGGAATGGTGAAAATGGCGTGTTGCAGCATTCCGGTCTCGTCCGTCATATGCCGCAAGTGATCCAGCTTCAGGGGAGGGAGTTCGCCCGTCTGCTCGTCCAGCGGCTTGACCGCGAAGCCCGGATGGGTAAACTGGTGGCGCTCCGACCGAGCGCGTTCAAAGCTCTCCATGTAACGGCGAGCCACCTGCGGCCAGATCATCTTCCGCCCGAACACATAGGCCTTCTTGCGCATGGCGTGCCGCCGGGTTTCGTTGTCCAACAGACCGATCACCTGATCGGCCAGCGCCGCGGGATCACGGAAAGGCACCAGCGCCCCCCTGCCCTCGGCCAGCATCTCAACGGCGTACCAGTACGGCGTCGAGATGACGGCCTTGCCCGCCCCCATGGTATAGGCCAGCGTGCCCGAGGTGATTTGCGCCTCGTTGAGATAGGGCGTAATGTAGAGATCCGCCACACTGATGAACTGAACGAGTTCTTCCAGACTGACGAATCGGTTATAGAAAATGACGTGACCTTCCACCCCCTTCTCCTGGGCCAGCCATTGCAGGGACAGGCGATAGGATTCGCCCTCCTTCCGCACGACATTGGGATGAGTCGCGCCGAGAACGATGTACACCACGTTGGGATGCCGCGCGATAACGGCCGGCAGGGCGGAAATCACGTTTTCGATCCCCTTATTCGCGGAAAGCAGGCCGAAGCTCAGCAAAACGACCTTGCCTTCAACGCCGAACAGATCCTTGTGAAAACTGGAATCTTCAAACGGCACATCGGGGATTCCATGAGGGATCAGATCGATTTTCTCAGGCTGTACGCCGTATACACCGCGCAGGAATTCCACTCCGCGCTCACTCATGACCACGAGCCGGTCGGACAATGCCGCGATTTCCTCCAACACCCGCTTCTGTTCGGGGTCGGGGTCGCGCAAAATGGTGTGCAGCGTGGTCACGATGGGCATTCGCAGCTCGCGTAACAGCTCCAGGATATGGCTGCCCGCCCGTCCGCCGAAAATGCCGTATTCATGCTGCAGGGATACCAAATCCACGTTGTTGATGTTCAGAAAGTCGGCCGCGCGGCGAAAGGAATCGATGTCTTTCTCCGTCAATTCGAAACGCACACGGGTCGGATAGTCATATCCGTTCTCAATGTCATTGACCGGCAGGGCGATGCAGGAGGTTTGACGATACTGGTCGGCGATGGCCTCGCATAAATCGGTTGTGAATGTGGCGATACCGCATTGACGCGGCGAGTAGTTGCCGATAAATGCGATACGGCGGAGTTTTGAGCGGATGGAAGATTGACTCATAACGAACATCCCTTTTTGGGTGCTTGGGAGGGCGCCTTTTACCGTATTGACCTTGGGATACGACTGCCGCTGGATACACGGGGATCAACGGTTGATGGGTTCACCCGGGAGGGAGAGAAAAAGCCTCGTCAATACTGATGTTAAGATAAGCATTTTCCGGGACAAATACTCCAGAAAAATTGACGGCGGGGAAAATATTCGCATCATGAGGATATCGCTTGTACGGAATGGAAAACCATACAGGACCGTTTCCAGGAGCCTTTCCGGGATGCCGGTCTGCGCCTACCGGCATTGCACCGGAAACGCCTGGAATTTCAGACACCATTTGCCCGTGGTTCATGGATCGATCCGACATGTCTTTTGGAAAAACGGGGTTTTCTCCGGATTGTTTGAATCTCCTCATGGGGAACGAAGATTCCCTGCAGTACGCTGCCTGGAATCAGAGCGGACAGATTCGATCCTCGGTAATCCCGAGCGAAGGCCGGGTCTCTTTGGAATGGAAAAACCCGAATCAGCTGATCCGGGTTTTTTTAAGCGTCCCCATGGGGACGCTTCGTCAATCCCGGTAATCGGCAATCACCGCCAAAACCGATAAAACTAAATAATCTGGGACAAATTCCCCTCACGGTACCTGCGATGCCGCCCCAAGCCTGGCATTGTTGTACCACATCGTGTAATCGGATGTGGTCACGACACCGTCCATATTGAGGTCCGTGGCCTTGTACCCCGACTCTCCCAGCCGAGCGGAATTGTACCAGGACGTGTAATCCGTGGTCGTCACATTCTTGTCCTGGTTCACGTCTCCGGCCCACATGCCCCACACCCCGGCCTCCAACTGCTTTGCACCGCCTGTGCCATGGTATTTCTCTTGCCCGGTCGAAAAATCATAGATATCCGGGCTTAACACATTCAAGGATTGAGCTGAGACGCTCATGACAGCCCCGTGGTTTCGATGCCGCACCACGATGAAATAGTCTCCATCTCCAGCTCCGGGAATTTCCAGATTCATCGTGGCCCCGTCCATATCCACAATATTACCGTCGCTCTTTTGAAAAAAAGAGCGCTGTACAACGGATTCACCCGAAGCTGAAGTGCGTAGTTCCACCGAGACCCAATCTGTCACTCCGTCCGGAACCGAAGTCACGGTGCGGCCATCCGGGTAAGGTGAGGTCAATGGAACTGATCCGGATGTTTTCAAATACGTTGTCATGCTTCCGCTTGGCTGATAGGAACCTTCGAGAAAATTTTTTATTCTGCAAAAAACTGACCCAATTTTATTGCGCCACAGGGATATCGTTTGATCAGTATAATCCCCCACAACTATATCGGATCTGCCATCTCCATCCAAATCGGCAATTGCCGGGTAAATGGGGAAAACTCCTGTTCCAAAATCAATATTTGCAGCAAGGGAAATGGCACCTTCAGTGCTTGTATTTTTAAATACGGAGACACTCTTCGCGACTGTACACACCGGCATTAGATCGGGTTTACCGTCCCCATCCAAATCACCGACAGCAATGCCATAGGGATACGCTGCTGTGATAAACTCAATTTCATCAGCAAAAGAGGCACTCGTGATACTTCCTGTGACGCTTGTATTTCGCATCACTGTCACACGATTGCGGCTATTGTGATTTATCGCCAAATCGGGCTTTCCATCCATATCCAAATCACCGATCACCATGTATACAGGAGTAACATCTGTGTTAAAATCAACCTTAGACGCGAATGAGATGCTTCCGTAATCGCTCATATTCTGGAGTACAGATACAGTATTACTGTTATAATTAGTGACCGCCGCATCCGGCTTGCCGTCCCCGTCCAAATCATCCATCGCAATATCGAATGGATAATCACAGGTCGGAAAATCCACCTTTTCTGCAAATGAGATATGACCGACTGTACTCGAATTTCTGAATGCTGAAAAGTTATCGCTACCTGTATTCAAGGCCGCCAAATCGGGTTTTCCGTCGCCGTCGATGTCGGCCACTGCAATGCAATAGGGATTTGCGTTTGTGGCAAAATCGACTCTTGCGGCAAACGAAATAGAATCGACGGTACTCGTATTTCTGAACACAGAGAACGAATTGACGCCCATGTTCGCTATCGCCAGATCCAGTTTTCCATCCCCGTCGATATCGGCGATCGTCGCGTCATAGGGGTGGTCGTCGGCCGTCGCCAGATCCATTTTGGCGGCGAATGAACTATCGGTCAAACTTCCAATAACGCTTCTATTCCGATAGATGGAAACCACATAGTTGTTGTCGTTGTTTGTGATTGCCATGTCCGATTTTCCGTCCCCATTAAAATCACCTACGGCGACGCTATTGGGTGTGCCCGCTGTTCCGAGACACAATCTGGGCGCGAAACTTGAGTCGGAAATCGAGCCGCCTCCCGCAAAGGTCACCAGGAAGGGATCTGCGGAATAAGCGATCCTACCTCCAACTGTGACTGTGATTGGCGCATAGGTCGCTCCGGCCGGCACCACAACGTTCAGCGAAGTCAAACTCGCTGACGTTACGGGAGCTCTCACCGCACCAAAATAAACGATATTGCTGTCTGTATCGGCACTGAAATTGAATCCCGTTATTACAACGCTTGTGCCGATGGTCCCAGATCCGGGTGTGAATTCAGTTATTCCGGGTATTAGAATTGAGATCGTGAACACCGCATCGCTTGTATCCGAAGGCGTTCCGTCCGTATCGGAAATCCGGATCAGACCGTTCGTCGAGGGAGCTTCTGGAACGATCCAGGAATAAGACCCATCATCCAACGTGCTCGCAATGACGTCCGCCCAACTCGACCCGCCGTTTGTGGAATATTCGATATGGATGTATCCACTGGTGCCTAATGATGTCCACGTTATGTTCTGACTGCTCCCGACTCCCCAGTTCTCGCCACCGTTGGGTGATATCAGTGTGATTTCCTGGGGCTTTTCTGGGAAGAGATTCCTCAGAATCGAGACTTGGCTGTAGTCGGTTTTAGTGTTTACACAATCCGGTTTACCGTCGCCATCCAGATCGCCCACGACGCCATACATATTATAATACGAGTGTTGAGAAATAACTCTCGGAGCGAATGAGTCGGCATTGAAACCACCCGCAATCGTTGTGTTCTGCAAGAGGGACACTTGATTGGATTTGTTGGCAATCAGATCGGGCTTCTCATCACCGTTCATATCGCCGATGGATACTGAAGTGGCGGACGCCGTAAAATCGACTTTCGGATCGAAAGATCCACTGGTGATGCTTCCAGCCGTGCTGATATTCCTCAACACTGAAACCGAGTTATCTTCGGAGTTGGCGATCGCAAGGTCCGGCTTTTCATCACCATCCAGATCGCCGATTGCGACATGGCTGGGCCCCTGTCCTGTGGAAAAATCGACCTTCGATGCAAATGTTATATTTCCGGTAATACCCGTGTTGCGTAAGATCGAAATCGTGTTCCCGTTAATATTGGTAGCCGCCAAATCAGGTTTTCCATCTCCATCCAAATCGCAGATGGCAATGCCCCTAGGTGTACTAGTCGTAATAAAACCCACACCGGCTGCGAACGAACTTCCGTTGAAGCTTCCAATCAAATGCGTATTACGGATAATGGTTAGCGTGTAATTCACATCATTCCCGACCACAAGATCGGCCTTACCGTCTCCGTCCAGGTCCCGAATGGCAACTTGAAAGGGGCTAGGACCTGCCCAAAAATCCACTTTAGCTTCAAATAGGATGATGCCGGGCTGGCTGATGTTACGGTACACAGAAATCGTATTGGCGGCGTAATTGGTCAGAACCACATCGAGTTTCCCATCGCCATCCAGATCGCCCGTCGCGATGTATTTTGTGTTGGACGAGGATCCGAAAGAGGGATTGCCCGCGAAAGACAATGATCCGGCAGTGCTCAGGTTTCGGTAGATCATGAGATAGCCGCTACTTACGTGGGAAATCGCCAGATCGGGCTTTCCATCGGCGTCGAAATCACCGATAGCTGCGTGGGACGGCCTACCCATCGTTGACCAGTCCATCTGCGGACCAAAAATTTCCGTCGAGATGAGACCGCCTCCGTCGAATGTGAGCTGGAACGGATGCGGCGAATAGCCCGTCAGACGGCCGATCGTCACCGTAACCGGGGCATAGGTCGCCCCGGCCGGAACCGTGACAGTGAGCGAATTAGTGGCTGCCGACGTGACGGTCGCCCGGACCGAACCGAAATACACGACGTTGTTCGAAGGAGTGGTGCTGAAATTGCTTCCTGAGACTGTCACGCTCGCCCCGACCATTGCGGTGGAAGGCGTGATTGAAGAGATGACGGGCGGTACGATTTCCGACATCAGCCTTCTGAATACACCTCCATTGGTTCCGGCCAACAGATAGGCGCCACTGGAGATAATCGCGTTCACGTTCATGACACCGAGGCCGGTGTTGACCGTATACCAGCCTGCTCCTCCGTCGCCCGACCGGAACACTCCCCCGCCGTCCGTGCCTGCAAACAGGCTCGCTTCCGTGGCGCACAACGCCAGCACATTGCTGTTCGTCAAACCGGTTCCGGTCGAAGTCCAACTCACTCCAAGGTTAGCGGTGACGAAGATACCACCGCCGTAGGTGCCTGCGAACAGGTTCGAACCGCTAACCATGAGCGCTCGGACGTCCAGGTTCGTCAGACCGGAATTGACCGGCGTCCAGCTCGCTCCGTTGTTGTTCGATATGCATACGCCTCCGCCTCCGGTACCGGCGAAAAGATACCCGCCCTGGAAAACGAGTGCTTGAATAACTGGAATCGACAGTCCGTTGCTTGCTGCGAACCAGCTTGCCCCGTTGTTATAGGAAACGAATGCACCCCCGCCATTCGTGCCTGCGAATAACAATCCTCCCCCTGCGGCCACGGACAACACATTCAGATTTGTCAGACCGGTGTTGACCGCAGTCCAATTCGCCCCATTGTCGGAGGATATAAAAACACCGCCCCCGTATGTTCCAGCGAACAGGTATCCACTATTTGAAACGAGTGCGCGGACATCCGAAGTCGTCAGGCCGGTGTTGGCTGAAACCCAGCTTGATCCGTCATTTGTGGATGAATAAATTCCATTATACCGGGATCCCATGAACAGGCTCGATCCGGCGGACACGAATGCTTTCGCATAATAGCCGTTTGTCTGCGTCCATTGCGCCGCGGATTCGGTCGGCCCGACCAGCTTTGAGGCCAAAAGCAGAAATACAATCGAGGTCGATTTCTTCATGGTTCCACTCCCTCTCTTTTACTAAGACTCCGGAAATAACCGGTACTGTCGGAAAATTGGCTCATTCGCAAAAAGTTGAAAATGCCATTACCCGAAGACACAAATGGCGGGACGCGAATCCCGCCATGATTCCCAGCAGAGGCGCGATGCCTCCGGATATAAAGGTCAATCTTGCATCAACAGACCGATTATTGGTTTTCCCTCTCCAAATGATAATGGGCAGATAGACATCTCCGATCGGTTCAACTCAGGGAAAACAAACCGCGATCGGAAATAGTGCTATCCGATATTTCATAAGGATACCGCTCGAATGACTTGACAGGAAACGAAGGATTATACCGATCAATCGGATGATTCAATACTCAAATATACCAATGAAAAGTATAAAATCCAGTGAAAAAATTCATTCCAGATGGAAAATATCCTGTTCATTACCCAATGGAATCAGTTGCAATTCTCATCTGTACGATCCGGAAGATTGACCGGGGTATCCCGCAACGGGAAAAATTGTCGGAATAAAGAACCTGGGCTTTCTCTCAGCGCTCCCATGGGCTCCGAAATCCAGTTATCCCGACCAACGGTCAGGAACGCCAAGTCTCTTCGAAATGGAAAAACCCGGATCAGCTGATCCGGGTTTTTAAAGCGTCCCCATGGGGATTCGAACCCCAGTTACAAGATCGAAAATCTTGAGTCCTAGGCCTCTAGACGATGGGGACAAGTGTTTCCGAGGTTGTCAAACACGACCCTGAAAAGTCCGGCCGTTTGGGTGAGTAACGGGACTCGAACCCGTGACCTTCAGGGCCACAACCTGACGCTCTAACCAACTGAGCTATACCCACCATGAACAAAGCCGTATAATTTAAGAAAATGACTTGCGGAAATCAAGTATAAAAAACGCTCCGTCCATTTTCCCGGACGGAGCGTTTTCAAGGAAGTGAAGGAAGAGAAGGTTTCGTGACAGGGTCAGTTGACCAGCGCATGCACCCGGGCGCGGGGGTCTTTGACCGGCTGATAATGGCGCTTGGGGCTTTCCTTTTCCAGAAAATCTAGCCTGGCCTTGTAAATCCGGTTCTCGTGGATCAACTTGGCTTTGGCGCCGTACGCAAGCACGGCCATTCCGAGCATGCCGAAAAGTCCTCCCGCCAGGAACGAGACTACCAGTAAAACCGCCATAACAACCCCCGCTTCAGTTTGAAAATGACTCCAGCCGATTATTTCAAAACTGTAACAATTCCCGCCTGAAATTCTACCTACTGTAGACATATGCAAATTACGGACCGAATTTTTCGTGCCTGAAATCAGGCTCGACAAGGGTTTTAAGCTGAAAATTCTTCTTTTTCACGAAAAGAGCCTGGAAGAAATTGCCCGGTCAACCATGTTTCCGGATTCAAACATCATCTCCTTCCTGGAATGTTGAAAAAATCATTCCAATTCAGTACATTGGTATGAAACATGAGAAAACAACTTAAATCCTTGATTTTCAACAGGAATCCGGGAAACCGCTTTTCCATTCCGGTTCTTCTCTCCTCCATTGAAAAACGCGGCCTCGAGAAGTCATTCTCGATCCGGGTGGCGGACGATCTGTGCCCTGATTCTGTGCCGGACGAAGCGATAGTCGCTTTTTCCTTCCAGACCGTGCACCTGCCTGAGGTGAGGGCGGATGTCCGGAGATTCCGGAAAAAAGCCGGAATCCGGCTCATTGCCGGAGGCCCCCATGCCACGGGTGATCCGGAAAACACGCTGAAACTGGGTTTTGACGCCGTTTTCCAGGGGGACGGGGAAATAATACTGCCTGATTTTCTGGAAACGCTCGCAGGTTCTGGAAAATGGCCGGAAAAACAGATATTCAGGGCCGACCCCCTGGATGATCTGGAGCAAAGTCTCCCCTTTTCCGGCATGGATCCGTTCATCCCTCCCATCGAGATCATGCGAGGATGCGGTCAGGCCTGCCGCTTCTGCCAGACACGGGGACGGAAGCCGGTTTACAGGCCCATGGATTCAGTTCGGCTGTATCTGAAAGAAATCAGGCGGAGAAACATGCTGCTCCGTCTGGGTTTCATATGCCCGGACGGGTTCGGGTACAAACAGGAAGGGCTTGAAACAGCGGAAGCGGTTGAAATGCTTCTTGCCGAATCCAGATCCATGGGCATCCGGTTTCTGGAATACGGGATATTCCCCTCCGAGGTGAGGCCGAATCACGTCACGCCGCAGCTTCTGGCCGTTGTCCGGGAATACTGCTCCAACCGCAAAATCACCGTGGGCGCCCAGTCCGGGTCAGAACGCGTCCTGCGACAGGTGTGCCGCGGTCACGGCAGGGAGAGCATCGAGAAAGCGGCCGGCCTGATCCGCGAAGCCGGGTTCAAGCCCCAGCTCGATTTCATCATTGGCTTTCCCGGGGAAACGGAGGATGACCGGCTGGAGACCCTGGAATTCATGCGGCGGATGGGAACCCGGTACGGGGCGTGGAACCAGGTGCATTATTTCCTGCCGCTCTCGGGCACGCCCTATTACGGAATGAAGCCATCAGCGATTTCAGCATCTACGGTCCGGAAGCTGGACCGACTCGCTTCAGCGGGCCTGGCGAATGACTGGTGGAAGAAAGGGCTGGTTCTGTCGAGGAAAATCGTGGAGACACTGGAGGAGATGGAGCGAAATGAATGATAGTTCCGTGTTCGGAGTTCCGGGTTCCGGGTTGAAACATCCCTGATCACCCACTCGGAACCCGAAACCCTGAACACGGAACCTCAAGCGGGTAGCCGCAACCCAACCGTTACACGATGGAATACTCCCCCCTCTCCGGCACCGGGAACCCCATATCCGGAAATCGACGGTGCAGGCTCTCCGCGAAGCGGAAATCCAGATCGGCATTGTCCGCGGGCGCGAATCCCATGACGCGCTCCCACACGTCCGCGGATTCCATGCAGAAATAGACAAACACGTCATCTGACTTGCGTCGTATCCGTTCCATCACGGACCGGTACAGCGCGATGCGCAACGGCCGGGGATAACGCATTTTCCCGTCCAAACCACGGATCATTTCTCCGTACCCGATGCGGCTCTTCGGGAACCGCGTCCGGATCACGTCCCCGAGGCTGGGCGGATAACGCAGACTGCCGAGGCTGATCCAGGCGATGCGGGACGGATCGACCGCTTCGAACAGACGGTCCGCCAGGTCCGAGTACGCCTTCCCGCAGTCCGGAAAATCGAGAATGGGGTCGAAGTGGAAACCGACGAGGAACCCGGCGGCCGCGGCCCGGGCCGCCGCTTCCAGACGGCGCTCCAGGGGGGCTGCGCCGTGCTCCTCGGACGCGACGACGGAGGGCGGGTTCACGGACCAGGAGATGACCGCGCGGCGCGATTCGGCTTCGAGCGCGCCGTCCACCCGTACGGTTTTGGTCTTGAGTTCGAACAGCGCGTTGGGTCTGGCCGCGAAAAATTCGATGAACGTCCGGGCCGTGCCGGTCAGTTCGTCCAGCGCGAGGCTGTCCGCGAGCTCGCCCGTGCCGATGCGAAACAGGCGGCCCGGGTTTTCGTCGAGCAGGCGGACGGCCTGTTCCAGCATGTCATCCATGTTCACGAAAACGGTCTGGCAGGCTGAGTCGAGATAGGTCTGGAGCACGCAGTAGGAGCAGTCCATGGGACACTGGGACTGGGCGTTCAACACCGTGTACCTGCAGCAGAGATACGGCTCTGCCGTGGCCGGGCAGGGCTTGATGAGACTGCCGCGTCCGACCGCGAGCCTGAGCACCCGCTTGCCCCGGGTCAGGGGCAGGCGGCTGATCGATCGGCCGAAGGCTTCCGCGTCCGAAACGGAACGGGGCGTGTCCGGCAGACGCTCCAGTATCCGTTCCGTCAGCGGATGGGAAACCGCTTCCGGATCGATTTCAATCCGGTCAAAGCCGAACCGGATTTCCGTTTGCATCGGAGACATCGGGCGCACTCAGAGCAGTTCGAACATGGAACACAGGCCTTCGCGTGTCCCGGAATCGCCGAGCGCAAGAGCCAGTTCGGACGCATCCGATTCCGTTCTGAGCAATGCCTCGAGGCGCAGTCCCGGCGATTCCAGGGACGCGTCCCAGGTGAGCGCACAGAACTGCGGAAGCCGCATTCCGTTTTTCGCCCGATTCAGGGATTCATTCCATTCCGTCAGCCGCGGCTGCCGCATCCGCTTCAGGCCGTTCTTGAGAGCGGCGATCCGCTCGTTCCGGTTCATTGCCGGCCTGGAGTCTTGCGCGGACGCTTCGGCCAAAACCGCGTCCAGGGGCCTGCTGTCGCGGCGGCTGATTTCCCATGCGGTCCGTACGACCTCGGTCAATTCCACGGGCCTGAGTTGAAGCAGCCGGCCCATATCCGCGGCCGCTTTCCGGCCGGACGGATCAAGCGTCATAAAGAAGGACGCCTGCTTGAAGGCTGTTGGAAAACGTTCCAGGTGGAGCCTCAGGGAAGGCTCCAGATCGAGCAGTCCCGCGAGCTCGTCAAGAGACGGGGCGGACGCGGAGAGTTCCAGCGCCTCCCCGCAACAGCCGACTATTTCCGCGTCCGGCGCTCCGGCCCGCCTGAGAATATCCACGATCCTCGCCTTATCGAACAGATTCAGGGGCCGCGTCGCGGCATGTTCGAGAACCGCGTCCGCGAAGTGCCGCCAGGCCGGCGTTTCCGGGGACAGCACGCGTCCGGGCACGGTTTTCAGCCCCGTTGATTCGGCCGCGCGGATCCGGCTGAATCCTGCCACCGGCCGCCAGCCCCCTTCAACGGCCAGCACGGGAATCGGATTCAGGATGCCGCTGGCGCGTATGGACCGTTCGAGACCGGGCTTTTGCGCGTCCGAAGCGAAAGAAAAAAAGAAATCCCGGAGGATTTCTTTCAGGGGGATCGCGATGACGTTCATGGCATCATTCCAGTTTCTCGGCCCTCGCGCCTTCCGAGGGCCGGGTTTCATACAGTTCCGGGCACAATCCGGTACGCTTCGGGTATTCCTCGAGAACGGCCTCGGCCAGGGCCTTTCCTGTGCCGCGCCGGACGACCGCGACCGCGCATCCGCCGAAACCCGCGCCCGTCATGCGCGCACCCACCGTTCCGGGAACGGACATGGCGATGTCGACCATCGCGTCCAGTTCGGGACAGCTCACTTCGTAGAGGTCGCGCAGGCTCGCGTGTGATTCGAGCAGGAGCCGTCCGATCGAGGCTTCGTCCCTCGAGCGGAGCGCGGTCACGAAATCCAGCACACGCTGATCCTCCTCCACCACGTGCCTGCAGCGCCGCCGCACGGTTTCGGGCAGGCCCGGCGCGTGACGCTCGAATTCCGCAGTGGACACATCGCGCAGGGCGCGTATGCCGGGCAATGCGCCGGACAGAAGCCGCACGCCCTCCTCGCACTGGCTTCTTCTTTCATTGTACTCCGAGCCCGTCAGTTCGCGCTTTTTACGCGTATTGAGAATCACCACATCGTACAGGTCGGACGGAAACGGGACGATCTCGTAACCGAGCGACCGGCAATCGAGGAACAGCGCGGCATTCGCCTGCCCGAGCGCGGAAATGAACTGGTCCATGATGCCGCAGTTCATGCCGACGAAGCGGTTCTCGGCGGCCTGGCAGAGCCGGGCGAGGTCCGTGTCGCCGATGGCAAAGCCGTTCATCCGCCGGATCAGAACGGCGAATGCAGTCTCGACCGCGGCCGAGGAGCTCAGGCCGGAGGCGATGGGCACGTCTCCCCGGTACACCGCGTCCATGCCGCACGGCCGGAGCCCGGCCTGCAGGAATTCCGACATCACGCCCTTGGGGTAGTCGCTCCAGCCCGCGGACGCGTCACGGATCAACGGTTCATCGAGAGAAAAGGAAACGCGGCTGTCGAAATCCGCGGACACCAGGTTCACCCGCCCGTCCGTCCTGGGCGATGCCAGAACCGTCACGCTGAACTGGATCGCGACCGGCAGAACGTATCCGTCGTTATAATCCGTGTGCTCGCCGATCAGGTTGACCCTGCCGGGCGCGGCGGCTCGGAATGACGAAGCCTTCCCGAAAGCCTCGAAGAACCGCCGCTCTAGATCCTGCATGAGACAAATCCTCTCTGAAATGGCTCAGGCCCTGCCGGCCGCCTGTCCGGTCAGCGCCCGCAACCTGCCGACCGTGATTTCCTCCATGGACCGGACCACCCAGTCCGCCGGGGTCAGATCCTGGCCCGTGCTGTTCGGATTGCGGAATCCCACACAGAACATGCCGGCCGCTTTGGCCGCGGCCACGCCGTTCGTCGAATCCTCGATGACCACGCACTGCCCGGTAAGGACCCCGAGCCTGCGGGCCGCCTCGAGGAATATGTCCGGATGCGGCTTGGAGCGTGCCGCGTCGTCTCCCGACACCACAGCTGTAAAATGGTGTGCAAGACCGGTCTGAGACAGAACGAGTTGAACCAACTCGCGGTTGGAACTGGATCCGACCGCAATCGGCACTCCAGCCCCGGAAAGGGTTCGAATCAGGTCGAAAGTCCCGGGTACAGGAGGAACTCCTTCTCCGAAAAGACGGATGAGATTTGATTTATATGAAGCATATAAAACGTCAAAGGTAACGTTTAAGTGAAACCGCTCAATAAAACGCGTCATTAGCAACCCGGCCTCGGTTCCCATATAGGAGTCGAGTTCTCCATCGGTCAACGTAATGCCGAAGGGAGCCAGGGTGACGCGTTCTGTTTTCTTGTGGAGTGGTTCTGTGTCTACAATCACTCCATCCATATCGAAAATGACTGCCTGGAACAGGACTCCTCCAAAATCACCGTAAAAAAAACAACCCACCGATCGGTGGGCGGAAACTCCAGGCCGCCGCGGATGCAGTACCGGGAGCCGGAATCGAACCGGCACGCCCCTTACGGGACAAGGGATTTTAAATCCCTTGCGTCTACCTATTCCGCCATCCCGGCCGGTCCTTTGGAGGCGGCGAGCGGAGTCGAACCGCTGAATAAAGGTTTTGCAGACCTTCGCCTTAGCCACTTGGCTACGCCGCCAGTTGGAGCGGGAAACGGGACTTGAACCCGCGACATTCACGTTGGCAACGTGACGCTCTACCAACTGAGCTATTCCCGCTTGGTTGACTCTCGGGCTATAATTTAATAAATTTCGGCGGTTTGTCAAGGATTAAATCAGCAGAAAACGCTATTTTTTCAACTGGCCAACCGTAAAAAAGCTGTAAAGATTGGGGCCGCATCCGTTCGGGCACTTGTAGGAACGGAAAAGTTCAAGACATTGCTCATAGGTTTGAACCGGGGTTTTCCGGACGGTTTTGCATTTCTCGCACACAATCACGAGTTCCTGATAGGTGACTTCCTCCATATGTTTCCTCTCCCCCCTCAATTTAATTATTATAAATATTTTAAGTAATATTTTTCGGAAAGTCAAGAAAAAAATTCACCGAATTTCGGCCCTATAGAATAAAATTAACTCCTGAAGAGTAAATTCCAGAGGATATTATAATTAAGGTCCCGCTGCGCGGGATCAATCAACAGATGTTGATTATTGAAGACCCCGCGATGCGTGGGCCAAGCAACAGATGCAGGCTATTGAAGGCTTCAGTCTTGAATCGCTCCAAGTCCAGCCGCGCGCCGCAATTCCGCTTCCGCCTCCTCCATCGTGAGCACGTCGGTCCGAACCGGAATGCCCCGGCTTTTGAACGATTCCATCGCGGCCGTAACCGACGGCCTGCCGAGCCCGGCCCGTTGCGGCTGATCGGAAAGAAAGAACGGCCTCACCGGCCCGTCGTATTGCACGCGTCCCTTTTCGAGCAGAATCACCCTTTCCGCGAGACGGGCCACCAGATCCATGTCATGCGAGATGAACAGAACCGAGCGGCCCGTGCCGTGAAATCCGGACAGGATGGATTCCACGCGGATGGACGATTCCCAGTCCAGGCCGGCCGTGGGCTCGTCGAGAACGATCCACTCGGGCTCCATGGCGAACACGCCGGCCAGCGCCGCACGCCGCTTCTCACCGCCGCTGAGATGGAAAGGCGAACGGTTCCGATACGCATCGAAGGACAGACCCACGCGCTCCATGGCCGCGGCCACGGCCGACTCCAATCGGCTGCCGCAAAGGCCGAGGTTCTTCGGACCGAAAGCCACGTCCGCGAAAACCGTCTCCTCGAAAAGCTGCGTCTCGGGCAGTTGAAAGACCAGGCCGATCCTCCGCCGCACCTCGTTCAGGTCGGTCCTCCGGTCCGCCAGGTCCAAACCGTCCAGCAGGACGGCGCCGGACGTCGGCCGGAGGAGGCCGTTCAGGTGTTGAATGAGCGTGGTTTTACCGGATCCGGACGGGCCCACGAGCGCGACGCATTCGCCCGGTCCGAAGATCGCGGATACATCGTGCAGCGCGTTCCGGGTTTCGAAAAACGGGGAACGGTATGAATAGGATAGATGTTCAAGCCGGATGTTCAGAGCGCAGGCCCTCCCGGAAAACCTCGAGACGGATCGATGCGGGAACGCCCACCGCGGCCGCCCGGCACAATTCAGCGTCCCGGAACGCGGTCTCGGCCGGCCCGTCGAACACGAGCGCCCCTTCCCGGAGCAGGAGAAGACGGCCGCAGAACAGGGCCTCGTCCGGATACTGGGTGACGATGAGGAATCCCGCATCCGGCCGCTCCGTCACGAAACGCCGGATTTCCGCGCGGCCTTCCGGATCGAGAAGCGAAGTGGGTTCGTCCAGAACGTAATACGCGGGTTCCATGACCCAGACCGACGCCAGCGCGAGCCGCTGGCGCTCGCCTCCTGAAAGCAGATGCGGCGCATGCGACCGGACCGGTTCGAGCCTGAACCGCCTGAGCGCCTCGTCCACGCGGCGGACGATTTGCTCCGTGGGAACACCGAGATTTTCGGGACCGAATGCGATCTCGCGCTCCACCGTGGTGGATACGATCTGATCGTCCGGGTTCTGAAAAACCAGGCCGATGCGCCTGCGCAGGGGCATCAGGTCTCCGGGCCGGAGCACGGAAAACCCGTCGACCCGGACGTCCCCGGCCGACGGACGGAGCAGGCCGTCGATGCACCGGACCAGGGTCGTCTTGCCGGATCCGTTCGATCCCATGAGCGCCACCCGCTCGCCCGGCGCGATCCGGAACGAAACACCCCGGAGCGCGGGTGCGGATTCGGCTCCGGGGTAGACGGCCTGCAGACCTTCGACTTCAAGCACGCGGCTTCACCCGTTCCTCGAGGCGGCGCACGATGCGGTCCGTGGCCCCGATATTCTCGCGCACCAGGGCCAGCGCGGACGCGCCCGCCTTCTTGAGAACAGCGGAGTCGTTGACCATGGGCCGGAGGACGCGGAGAAAGGAATCAGCGTCCCGGACGAGAAATCCGCCGCCGCGCGATTCAAGCTGACCGGCCTCGTGGGAATTCCTGCACCGGGGTCCGAAGAAAACCGGGATTCCGAAAGCCGCGGGTTCGAGCACGCTGTGCACGCCGGGCCCGAATCCGCCGCCGACAAAGGCGGCGTCCGCCAGTGCGTACAGGCCCGCGAGAATGCCGATGCGGTCCACCAGGAGCACATCGAAAGCGCCGCCGCGCGCATCCGGAAGACCCGAAAGCCGGACACACCGAAGTCCCGCGCCGGCGCATTGCGATTCGACGTTCTGCAGGTGCTCCGCCGTGGGCTCGTGCGGAACCCAAACCGACCACAGCCTGCGATGCTCCACGGCAAGCGCCTTCAGAACGGGCGTGATCACGGCCTCGTCCGTGGGCCAGGTGCTGCCGAACACGATGCCGAAACGCCCCTGTTTCAAAGGCCGCAGGGGCCCGGCCGCGGCCTCTGCGTTTTCCGTCCGCCGCACGACCTGGTCGTAGCGCGTGTCCCCCGCCACCTCGGGCCGGACCGATGAGAGGCTGAATTTTTCGCTCACGTCCGCGGTCTGTTCCGAAACCGCGAGCACATGGTCAAAGGGCCGGACGCACATGCGAATCATGCCCCGGGTCCAGAACCTGCGGTACGCCGGCGCGGAACGGAGCGAGAAGTTGATCAGAAACGCGGGAATGCCCCGCCGCTTGAGCTCGGCGGTGTGGTTCGGCCAGATGTCGTGACGCACCACGATTCCGGCGTCGGGCCTGAGGATGGAGAGGAAACGGCCGGCGTTCCGCCTGGTGTCGAATGGGATGTAGGTCAGGAGGTCGGCGCCGGGAAAAGACCGGACATTCTCGTACCCGGAGGGAGAGAAAAAACTGACCGCGATGAAGGCGTCGGGAAACCGGGCCCGCAGTCCGGCGATGACGGGCTTGGCCTGCTCGAACTCTCCCATGGAACTGGTGTGTATCCAGAAACGCGGGGAACGGCCGGCGCATCCGGCGGTTTCCGATTCGAGGCGGCTGAAAAGCCCGCTGCGGCCCTTCAGCCCACGCCGGATTTTGGGATCGACCAGCGCGCCCAGGAACAGCGCGAACCTGAGCAGCGGCAGAACGGCCGCGTTATACACCGCGTAATAGAAGGAATCCATCAGTTCTCCGGAATCAGTAACCGTTCGGCCGCGGACAGCACCTCCCCGGCCTCGATGTCCAGCATACAGCGGAAATGCCCCTGCGGACACCGGTCCGTGCCGTGGTAGGAGCAGGGTCTGCACGCGAGCGGCTTCTCGACCACGGCGGAGGCCGCGCGGAACGGGAAGAAGCCGAAATGGCGCGTCGTCGGGCCGAAGACCGCGACGCAGGGCACCCGCAGAGCCGTGGCCATGTGCATGAGCCCGGTGTCATTGGTGACCAGCAGTCTGGACCGGCTGATCAGGCCGGCTGTTCCGGCCAGGGAGAAAACACCGGCCAGATCCGCCGAGGGTCCGCCCGCGCTTTTCAGGGCTTCGGCGCAGGCCGGTTTATCCGCCTCCCCCCCGATGAAAGCCGCGGCGTATCCCCTTGCAATGAAAGCTGAGGCGACTGCGCCGAAACGCTCCGCCGGCCAGCGTTTGGTGGCGCGACCGGCGCCGGGCGCCAGCGCGATAAGCGGCCTGCCCGTTGCGAGCCCGGCCGATTTCAGCAGGCCGGCAGCGGCCTCCGACTCTTCCGGATCCACGGCCAGATCCAGCCCCTTCCCGTCATCCCGGGCGCCGATCACGGATGCCGCGGCCAGGTATTTCAACGGCACAGGCAGGACATCCCCGTACCGGTCGCGGCGGCAACGTACCAGCAGAAACCGCTTCCAGCGGCCGATTTTCACCGTGCCCCGCGTTTCTGCGCCGGAGAACAGACTCAGGAAACGGCTGCGCCAGCTGTTCTGCAGATCGATCACCGCGTCGTATCGGCCGGCACGCACGGTCCGAACCATACTCCAAAACCCCGCTCCGTCCCTGCCCCCGAACTTCAGCACGCGGCCCATGGACGGGTGGTTCCGCACCAGGGGCCGATATGCCGACTTGGTGAGAAAATCGATCCGCCCGGCCCCGCAGGCCGCGGCCGCGGCCCGGATGGCGGGCGTTGCGAGAATCACATCACCCATCGCGCCGAAGCGGATCAGGAGCACATTTCGCGGCTCGGGCACAGGCCTTACTTCACGCCCGGGAGCCGGCATCGGACATACCCAGCTTGCGGCGGAACCAGTCGATGGTGGTTTTCAATCCATCCTCCAGGCTGACTTTCGGCTCCCATTCCAGACGGATCCGAGCCAGTGTGATGTCGGGCTGTCGGACCTTGGGGTCGTTCACCGGCAGAGGCCTGTGGACGACGGCGCTGTCGCTGCCGGTAATCTCGAGAATGGCGTGGACCAGTTCCAGTATGGTCCGCTCGTCCGGGTTGCCGATGTTCACCGGCGTGTGTATGCCGGACTCCAGCAGGCGCAGAATGCCGTCGACCAGGTCCGTCACGTAGCAGAAGCTCCGGGTCTGGCTCCCGTCCCCGAAAACCGTGATCGGCTCTCCCCGCAGGGCCTGCGGGACGAAAGCGGGCACCGCCCGGCCGTCCTCGGGCCGCATGCGCGGACCGTAGGTGTTGAAGATGCGGACGATGCGGGTGTCCACGCCGTGGGAACGGTGATAGGCCATGGTGATCGCCTCCGCGAACCGCTTGGCCTCGTCGTACACGCCCCTGGGGCTGACCGGATCGACGTTGCCCCAGTAGGTTTCCGGCTGGGGATGGACGAGCGGATCGCCGTACACCTCGGAGGTGGAGGCGAGCAGAAAAACGGCTTTCTTCTCCCGTGCGAGACCGAGCGCCTTGTGCGTTCCCAGCGAGCCGACCTTCAGCGTCTGGATGGGAAACTCGAGATAATCGCGCGGGCTGGCCGGGGACGCGAAATGCAGGATATAGTCCAGCGGTCCGTCCACGTACACGTAATTCGTGACGTCGTAGCGTATAAACGAGAAGCGGTCGCTCCGGATGTGACTGATGTTGTCCACCGAGCCGGTGAGCAGATTGTCCATGGCGATGACTTCGTGCCCGCGGCGGAGCAGGGCCTCGCAGAGATGCGACCCGAGAAATCCAGCGCCGCCCGTGACGAGAGTTCTTGGCATGTGCTTCCTTCTTTTCTGATCAATCGACGAATCGGTTCATCTTGAAAAGTTCATGGTTCATGGTTAAGAAAGCGTTCCGGGTTCCGGGTTCCGGGTTCCGAGTTCCGGGTTCCGGGTTGAAAGATAATTCCATCTGTTCTTCTGTTTAAACCCGGAACGCGGAACCCGGAACTATTCCGCCGCGTCGTACCGGTTCTTCAAACCCGAGGAAACCTTCTGGCGAACGACGCCGTCGGCCTCGGTCATGACAATGCCCTCGACATGCGGCAGGCTCTCGATCACCGCCAGGGCCGTATCCGGATGGAGCGTGAACAGACCCGTGGCCAGCGCGTCGGCATCCAATGCGGCCGGAGCCACCACGGTCACGCTGATGCACCCGGACGCGGCCGGGAAACCGGTCCGTGGATCGATGATGTGGCAGTAGCGTTTTCCATTCTCGATGAAAACCCTTTCATAATCGCCCGATGTGGCCACGGCCTCATCCTTCAGGCGGATCACCCCGAAGAGACGTTGAAGGGTCGTCACAAAACGACCCTCTGAGACCGCCTCCCCCCCCAGCCGGATCACCCCCATGAGGCGGCCTTCCGGGTCGCGCGGATTCTTGACGCCGATGCGCCAGTACGGACGCTCCGGATGCCGGCCGAAAGCCGCGAGATCGCCCGTGGCCTCCACGATACCGGAACGGACACCGCTGCCGCGCAGGGACCGCACGGCCAGGTCGATCAGGTATCCCTCTCCGAGCCCGCCGAGATCCATGGACGCGCCGCTGTTCTTCAGAAAAACGGTTCCGTCCCCGAGCTCGAGCTGGCGCATTCCGGAGACCCGGAGACGTCGGTTCAACTCGGCCTTGTCCGGGACCGCCGTCCGGTCGGTTCCGAATCCCCAGAGAATTTTGAGCCCGCCCAGAACGGCGTCGTATCCGCCGCGGGTCAGACGCGACGCTTCAACGGCCTTTTCAATCAGGCCGCGGGTTTCCGGGCCGACCGCCACCGGCCGCCTGCCGGCAGCGGCATTGACGCGTGCGATGTCGCTGGTGTCCACATGCGCCGTGGTGCGGCCCTCTGCCGCGCGCATTTCACGGATGCATTTCTGAACAGCCGCCCGGGCGCCCGTTTCGCCTGAATCGGCGTCGAAAACCGAAATTTTAACGTGGGTGTCGACCAGAAAAGCCTCGGCAATCACCGGAGAAGCGAGGCGGCTCCTCCGGCATGCCGACAGGCAGGCCAGCAGGACGGATAGGATGACAAGCGCGACGTGACGCCGCTGAGTCGATGCAATCATCAAAGGCCTTCCCCGGCACACCGGAGCGTGCCGAAGCCGGTGTGTGCCGAATTTCGCTCCGGATCCGGCAGTTGCTCCGGCGCATCCTTCTCCTGACCGGGGGCGGTTCCGGTCCTGCCGAAGGCCGGCCGGCCGCAAAGCAGAATCAGACCGGAACGGCAGTCGGATTCCGGGAAACCGGACAGCTGCCGGACCCCTTCACCGAGCTCCGCGTCCACTTTCCGTTCAGCCGCCTCCGCGCCGCCGTGACGCAGGATGAACGCGTGAATCCACGCGACGTCCGCCGCGGTCCTTCTTGCCATGCGGCGCATGCACGCTTTACGGTCCGCGGCGCCGGATGCCTCCAGGCTGTAGACCAGGGGGAGCGTCCATCTCCCGCCGCTGGCGTCCTGTCCGACCGGTTTGCCGAGTGTCTTCGAGTCTCCCGTGACGTCCTGAATGTCGTCCCGGATCTGATAGGCAAGGCCGAAATGGCGGCCGAACCGGCCCAGCGCCCGGACCCGGCCTTCGTCCGCTCCGGCCAGACGGCCTCCGAGTTCGCAGGCCGTCTCCATCAGGCACGCGGTCTTGCCGTAGGCGATCTCAAGCACCTCCGATTCGGACACCACCGCGGCGCCGCCGGACAGCGCCTGCTTCAACTCCGCGGCGGTCATGACGAGCAGGGCGCGGGACAGGGCAGGCGTGACGATGGGATCGGGAAAGCCGAGCGCCAGGGAAAGCGCTTTTGCCATGAGGTAGTCGCCGGACAGCACGGAGAACCGGTTGCCTTCGGCCGCGTTCAGGCTTTTCAACCCGCGCCGCCTGTCTGTGCCGTCCACCACATCATCATGGAGGAGGCTCGCGATATGCAGGAGTTCGATGAGAACCGCGGCGCCGGGTTCCGGCGGCCGTTCGGGATCCGCGGCGCCCTGCGCGAGCAGATGGAGCAGTGGCCGAAGCCGCTTGCCGGAAAGCAGGCGGGATGCCTTCAGGGCCGGATGGCCGGCGCTCTCCGCGGCATCGAGCGACGCGATGAATTCCGTTTCGAACCGCTCCAGCGCGGAAGCGACCGGAGCCGAGGCGTTCCGGAGCATGGCCGCGCTCAAGCCTCGTCCGCAGGCGGACGCAACCGCAGGAATTCGGATGTCCGCCCCGCTGCGGGTCCGCCCGCCCCGGCTGTCCGGTCCGAACCTGCCGCGCGAACCGGCCCTATGAAAACGGGCGGGTCCATTCCCCGCCCGTTGACCGCCGGAAATGCCGGAAACCCGTTTATTTCGAACCGAAAGAGGCGACCGCCTCGTCGACCGTTTCATAGGTTTCGAATAACGTGATGAGTTTGGTGATCACGAACAGATTCTTGACCTTCTCCGTCACGCCCGTGACCCGCATCTCCCCGCCCGCGTTCCGGATCGACGTGAGGCATCCCATGAGCATGCCCAGGCCCGAACTGTTGATCCAGGCCACGCCGGACAGATCGATCACCACATTCGTTTTCTTCAGGCCGACCAGCTCGCGGACCTTTTCATGAACCGCCAGCGTCTCGGGACCCCCCATCAGGTTTCCCTTGACGAGAAGGACCGCCGCAGTGCCCTGTTCTTTCACGTCCACTTTCATGCATGCCTCCGATGCGCATGGTCCATTATCCGGGAAATGTAGCCTTTTTCACCTGAAATTACAAGGGTTTTCTCATTTTTCCTGAAGGACTTGCGAGGTGTAAACGTAAATGTCCGCGCCCTTCTTCCAGGCGTCGGGCGGGAGGCCGGCTTTCTCGGCGCAGCAGCTTTCCAGGAACTGCTCCCGCGTCCAGCCCATGTCCGCCGCCACCTCGGGCAGATAGGTGCCGCTCCGCATGCCCTGCCGGACCCAGATGCCGTGCCTGCCGACTTCGATTTCCTCGACGGAATCGATCTTCTTGAGCGGGGACAGGATGGAAATCTTGATGTGGATATCCTTCATCTCGCGTTCCGTGACCGGGTTGTGGGCAAACCGGTAATCCTGGGTTGCGGCCGCGACGGCCATTTGGGACACGATTTCGAACAGGGGCAGGTCGGGCTCGAAATGCCCGATGCACCCCCGCAACCGGCCCCGGTTCTCCAGGGTCACGAACACGCCGCGCTTGACGAGCAGATTCGGCGACTCGATGTTGAATTCCGGGGGCCGCTGTCCGCCCAGCGCGGCGAGAATGCCCTGACGCGCCGCACGGAACAGCGTTTTTTTCTCACTCTCTGTGAATTTGAGCGATTCCGGTTCCACGTTGCCGCCTCCTTTGCTGAGTGAACCGACCGGACCGACAAAGGCTGCCGCCCCGTACCCGACCACCCGCTCCGGGTCGCCGGTGACATCCCCCGAATGGGCATAGGCCAGCTGAACCGCGCGGTCCGCGCCCATGGCGCGGGCCGCCAGCATGACAGTGACCAGGGCGCCCGAACCGCACAGCGCGCAGTCCAGATTCCGGATTCCCCGGGTCCGCGACCCGGCCTCGAGCGCCAGAATCCGTTTCGTGTCGTATTTCGAAACGGCCGCAAGCACTTCCGCGTCCGAGCGGCGTGCGTCCGAGGCGGACGGAAAATGCGACATATCCGAACTGGCGACCAGCAGCACCCGCCGGCCGGCGCAGGCCCCGGCAATGGCCCGGGCGATCCTGTCAGCCTGGTCATGCGGCATGTCCCCCGTGAGCATCAGCACGACCGGCACTCCCGGAAGGGCGTCCTGGATGAACGGGAGCTGGACTTCGACGGAATGCTCTCCGTCGTCTACGCCGGGAACCACCGTGATCCACGGATCCGCGGCCGTGAGCGCGCGGACCAGGCCGCGGTCTACGGCGATACGGCCGAGAGGCGTGGCGAGGGAATCCCAGTCGGCCACGGCCGCGCCCCGAAACGCCCGGTAATGGCTGGGTCCGACCACCAGCACGGCGTCGTAGGACCGGCCGGCCACCTGCCGATAGGCCGCGGCCGCGATCGCGCCGCTGTATTCATAGCCCGCGTGCGGCGCCCAGATCCCCCGGATCTCCCCTTTCAGGACCGCGCCCCCGGCTTTGGACATGCAGAGCCGGACCTGCTCGCGGAGTTCGGTCGCGGAATAGGCGTAGAACTGGCCCGCCCGGGCCGCGGGCCTCACCCGGGCCGCAACCGTCTGCCGCTGGTGGCAGAACGACAGGCAGAATCCGAGAACCAGAAAGGCAACGGTCCATCCGCTGCGTTTCATGGCGCGACCCTCCTTTCGGTCAGGCCCAGACGCCCGGTATGACGCGTCCGCAGAAACCGCACCGTCCGTCGCGAAGATGCGTTTCCTTCACGGAGAAGCCGGAGCGGAGAATGACGGCCTTGTGGCATCCGGGACAGAATGTGTTCTCCGCCTCGTGTCCCGGCAGATTGCCGAGATAGACGAAATGCAGCCCCGCCTCGCGGCTGATGGACCAGGCGCGCTCAAGCGTGGCCGCGGGCGTCGGCGGCAGGTTGTTTAGTTTGTACTGCGGATAGAAACGGGAAAAATGGACCGGTACGTCCGGCCCCATCTCTTTCAGCACCCATTGCGAAAGCATTCGGAAACCGGCGTCGGAATCGTTGAGCGTGGGAACCACGAGATAGACGATTTCGCACCACACTTTCCGGTCACGCAGCCGGACCAAAGTCTCGAGCACCGGCGCCAGCCGGCCGCTGCACACGGACCGGTAGTATCTGTCGTCCATGGACTTCAAATCGACTTTATACCCGTCGATCACGCCGCACAGGTCCTCGAGCGGTTCCCTGCGGATGAATCCGTTCGAAACCACCACGCTCCGGATGCCCAGACGCCGGCCCGCCGCGGCCGTGTCGAACGCAAACTCGTTGAATACCGTGGGCTCGGAATACGTGAAGGCGATCACCGGGCATCGGGCGCGAGCCGCCGCTTCCGCGACGGATTCGGCGGAAAGCTCGGGGACAGGGGCTTCCTCCGGACGCCTCCGGGCCAGATCCCAGTTCTGGCAGAACCGGCAGTCAAAATTGCACCCCACCGTTGCCATGGAGTAAGCGGGACTGCCCGGGAGCAGATGGTAGAACGGCTTCTTCTCGATCGGGTCCACGTGAGACGCCGCTACCCGTCCATAGACCAAGCTGTAGAAGCGGCCGCCGCGGTTCTCCCGCACGCCGCATTTACCCCGCTTTCCGTCGTCCACCAGGCATTCCCAGGGGCACAGGCCGCATTGAACCTTGTTTCCCGCGAGCCTGCGGTAATGACGGGCCTCTCTGCCGGCCGGCCGTTCCGCGCCGCAGAGGCGGCCGGCCGGGCTGGTCAGGCCGCCTGCCGCGGCTGCGGCTGCGGCCGCGAGGAAACGTCTCCGGGTAAACGCGGTCTTCAACCGCGCCGCCCTTTTTCCCGCGCGGCGTACACCGCCCGGGGAATTTGAATTCGGGAACGCACGGGAACCTACCGGGACGGCAGGGTGTCGGGCCGGGCCTGATTCAGCGCGGCCCGCACCGCCTCCTTCAGACTGTTGCAGGACAGCGTGGCTCCGGTGATGCCGTCGACTTCAGGGGATCCCTTTTCCTTCATCAGAACGGGCAGGCGACGCACGACGCGGTTATAATACCGGGGTGTGCCCTTTGCCTTCAGGACCTCGACGCAGGCCAGCCTGCCGTCTTCGACATGCACGGCCACAGCCATGCCGGTCCAGCCCGGGCTCTCGGCCTTGTATATCCCGTCCCTGAGGTTCAGGCTGGACGCGGCCGGGACCGCGCCGGTGCCGGTGACTGCTTTGACGGACCCGACGGTCCGCAGGTTCACGGCCGTCACAAGACAGAAGCTTAGCGCCGCTGTTTTAAGGATTCTCATCACGGCCTGTTCCTGTTCATGATCCATTCCGTGAACAGACCGATGGCCGCGCCCGTTATCGGGATCCACACGGCCAGGGTTTTCCCCCAACCCCCGCCGAGCAGGGCCAGTCCCGCGGCCAGCGGGATATTGAACCCGAGCCCGAACACGAGGCCTTTCACCCACCAGGACGCGGACCATTTCTCCGCTCCGATCGCAGCGCCCATGAGGGTCTGGACGAGCACGACGGCGCGCACCGCCCATGCGGTGATGTCGTTCGTGATGCTCCAGGCCACCACATAGTCGCAGATGCCCAGAAAGAGGCCCCAGCCCGCGGCCGATTTCACCCGCGGCCAGAGGCCCGTTTTGATTCGGTTATCCATGCTTCCCTTTGTTTTTTCGCTTCAACGCTCAATTCCGTTCCATCCGGCCGGACGGATCCATTTGATGCGGCGGGGACGGGGATCCCGTCCTACCGCTGTTCGCCTTCCGGCCGGCGGAGGACGCTTATTTTTTCGATTCCACCGCTTTTTCCAGGAAAGGCTTGAACAGATCGATCGGAATCGGGAACAAAGTGGTCGAATTGTTCTCCGCCGCGATCTCCACGAGGGTCTGGAGGAAGCGAAGCTGCATGGACGTCGGTTCCTTGCCGAGGATATGAGCCGCGTCCGCCAGCTTCTGCGACGCCTGGAATTCTCCGTCCGCGTGAATGACCTTGGCCCGGCGTTCGCGCTCGGCCTCGGCCTGCCGCGCGATGGCCCGCTTCATCTCGTCCGGAAGATCGATATTCTTGACCTCCACCAGGGCCACCTTGATGCCCCAGGGCCCCGTGTGCTTGTCGAGTATGTCCTGGAGCTTTTCATTGATGGTCTCGCGTTCCGACAGAAGCTGGTCGAGCTCGAACTGGCCGAGTGTGGACCGGAGCGTTGTCTGCGCGAGCTGGGATGTGGCGTACAGGTAGTCCTGCACGTCGGTGACGGCCTTGTTTGCGTCGATCACGCGGAAGTACACCACGGCATTCACCTTGACGGAGATGTTGTCCTTCGAGATCACATCCTGCGCGGGCACTTCCATGGGAATGGTGCGCAAGCTGACCTTGACCATCTTGTCGACGACCGGAATCAGGAGAATCAGTCCCGGGCCCTTGGCCTTGATCAGACGCCCCAGGCGGAAAATGACGCCCCGCTCGTATTCCCGCAGGATGCGGATGGAGTTGGCCAGAAGGAAGAAAACGAAAAAGAGCACAACAACCAATGAAGTGGACATGACAACCTCCCATACATGGGTGTGTGATGAAGACTCCCTTCCGCGGCTTTCGGATTCCCCGTTTAAGCCGCGGCGGGAACCGTGTGAACGGACGGAGTTACGCGGAAAATCACTTCCCCCGGCTCTCGACCGGAGACACTTCCAGAATAAGTCCGTCGACCGACCGGACGATCACCTTTTCGCCTTTCTTGACCGGTTTTCCGCTGCGGGCCGCCCAGATTTCCCCGTGCACGGAAATCTTGCCCTCGCCGCGTATGGCATCCACGACCGTTCCGGTCTCGCCGACCAGACCCTCTCCGCCGGTGGTGATTTTCAGCCGGTGCGCCCGGGCCGCCAGCGCCAGTGCGAAAAGGAAAAACAGGGCCGAGCAGAGGACGGCGGTGACAATGATGCTCAATGAAACCCGCATTTCCGGGGACTTGAACAGCATGAGCGATCCCAGAAACATGGCCACAATTCCTCCAATCGCCAGCAATCCATGGCTGTTGATCTTCACTTCGATGATGAAAAAGAGAATGGCGAGAAGAATGAGCAGAACACCCGATGCATTCACCGTGAGCACCTGCAGGGCGAAAAACGCGAGGATCAGAAAAATGCCGCCGATCACGCCGGGCAGAATGGCGCCCGGATTGGACAGTTCGAAAAACAGGCCGTAAATGCCGAGCATCATCAGGATATAGGCGATGTTGGGATCGGATATCTTGTCGAGGATTCGGTAGCGCCAGTCCATGGCGGAGTGCCGGATCCGGGCCTCCGCTGTCTGAAGCGTCTTTTCTGCGCCGCTGTCGAGCCTGATCGTCCGTCCGTCCAGCTGGTCCAGCAGATCGCCGAGGTCCTTGGCGATGAGTTCCGCGACTTTCTTCGAGACCGCCTCGGTTTCGGTGATGGAGACGCTTTCGCGCACCGCCTGCTCGGCCCATTGGCCGTTCCGGCCCCGCTTCTCGGCCAGACCCTTGATATGGGCCACCGCGTCGTTGGTGATCTTCTCCATCATGGTCTTCGAGGAGTCCTGCCCGCCCATGGCGACCGGATGCGCGGATCCCAGATGCGTGGAAGGCGCCATGGCGATGAGGTGGCTGGCGTATGAGATGTAGACACCGGCTGAGGCGGCCCTGCCTCCGCTGGGAGAGATGTACACGATGACGGGCACCAGGGAGGCGAGAATGGATTTATCGATTTTCCAGGTGGCTTCCATGAGACCGCCCGGCGTGTCCATCTGGATGATCAGGCACTCGGCCTGGTTGTCTTCGGCCAGGCGGATGGCCTCATCTATGTATTTTGCGGTCACGGGCGTGATCGCGCCTTCGATTTTCAGAACTTCCACGGTATTCGCGGTTCCCAGCCCGGTTGCGCCGAGCAGGAATAAAGCCGTCAGGAACCCCCTGAAGACCTCAGAATGCTTTAATAATCTCATAGATACGCTCCTATTCCCCCGTCTGTTTGAATGTACGTAATTTTTTGAAAAAAGTATATGAAAATCGACCGGAAAAGAGGCGGAGAATTGAAACTTAAACCGTATTAACGGCATTAATATCAATATGATATGATTTGGATTGGTCTGCCTTCGTCATATCCCATGGCTTTCCGGGAAGCGGCTGGGTCCGGTTTTCAGGCTTCCCGAACTGGTTCACGACCCATTCCAGAGAAAGACGGGAACATTCTTTTAGAGGGTTCCCGTCTTCCTCCTGTTATCCGCCACGCGCTTCGCCTTGTACGCTTTGCGCTGTGCGCTTTGCGTCATGAGCGTCGCCCTGTGCGCTTTGCATCTTAAAAGACATACGTCCGTATCGAATGCGCCGGGCTCTCTGTTTTCGCGGACCTTTCCCCCAGCCTGACCGCATAGGGAACCGCTTCGCCGGTCCGATTCAGGACCACGAGCGCCAGGGAACCGTCCGGATTCCGGAACGCCGTGGTTTCCAGCTCGTCCACGGAAGCGGCGGACGCGATTCGCACCGCGCCCGGTTTGATGAACCTGGAGAAATGGCCGATGTAGTGATAGGAATTCATGAAATGCAGGCTGTCGGTCCGCGTATCCGCGTGAATCGGCGCGAAGCAGAAATTACCCACGTGATTCGGGCCTCCGGTCTCGTCGAGCAGGATGTTCCAGTCCACCCAGCCCACGGTCCAGCGGTTCAGGTCCGCGAGTATGGATTTGCCGTAGGCTTCGCCCTTGCTCCAGTCGTCCAGTTTCGTTGCGTCATAGGGCCCGAGGCACCCCTCGGTGAACAACAGGGCTTTGTCCGGAAACATTTCGTGCGCCAGCCGCACATTGTCGAAATTATCGCTGACGTACCAGTGAAATCCCATGCCCCACACGTACCGACGGGCGTCCGGGTCGGACAGGATGGTTTCCGCCCATTCGGGCAGGCGGTTCCGGTTATGGTCGTACCCGATCACCTTGACGCTGAACAGCCCGGCCCGCTCGAGCGCGGGTCCCAGGTGGTCGCGGATGAAGTCGCGCTGTTCCCCTGCCGTAAATACGCAGGAATCCCAGGTCTGGGTGGCCTCCGGCTCGTTCTGCGGTGTCAGGCCCCAGATCGGGATCCCCTCTTTCGCGTATTCGCGGATGAAGCGGACGAAGTATTCCGCCCAGACCCCGCGGCATTCCGGCTTCAGCTTGCCGCCGTTGTTCATCTTCCCGTTGGTTTTCATCCAGGCCGGCGGGCTCCACGGAGAGGCGAACAGCTTGAGCGGACCGCCGGCCGTGCGGAACGCCTCGCGGATCAGGGGAATCAGCGCCTTCCGGTCCCTTTCGATGGTGAATTTCTTCAGCCCGGAATCGCCGGGTGTCTCGGCGTACGCGTAGTTTCCGGTCGAGAAATCACAGCTGTTGATGTGCGTGCGGCAGAGCGTGTACGCGTTCCCGCGGACGGGATCAAAATACGCATCGAGCACGGCCGCGCGCTTCGCCGGGCTGAGCTTGTAGAAGGTTACGGCCGCGGACTCGGTGAAGGCGCCGCCGAAGCCCTCGACGGTCTGATACGTCCGCGCCGGCTCCACCCAGACCGAGGTGATGCGGTTGTCGAAAAACGCGTCGGCCGGCACGGATTCGAATGAAAGCGATGCCTTCTCCGCCAGACGGTCCGGTGTGTCCTTGGCGGTCTGAAAGACGCGGAGCACTGCGGCGGACTTCGGGACATCCCGGGCCGGCGCCCCGGCCACGGACAAAACGAACAGTATCGTCGAACTCCATTGCCATGCCTTCAACTCCGCCTCCTTTTCCGAAACACGGAACCGTTTGTTCCGGCCCGTCCGTTTTCACTTGACATTCACGATTAATTTCAGGAAATTGATGCCGTGCAACAGGAGTGTTGATCCCTGCTCCAGTAGCAGCCACATCTATAAAGAACCTTCAAATCAGAGAGACAGGGAGCCCGACTCTGGACGCGTATTACAGGCCTCCATCGAGTGGAAGTAAAAAACGTCAGGGGGGCACCCACCGTGTGACCCACGGTTCTTTATAGCCATGCTATTGGGCAGGGATATTTTCTTGCCCGTTCAGCGCCGCGACTCCCTCCTCCACATCCCCCGCCAGCGGAAACAACTCCCCCAGGTGCATGCGTTCGAAAAGTTCCTTGAGAATGGCGCCCAGCCCGGCCACGGCGAAGCGTCCGCCTTCCTTGGTCACCCGGTCGTAGGTCAGGATGACGACGCCCAGGGCGGAACTGTTCATCACGTCCACGCCGCTGAGGTCGACCAGCATGGACCGGCATCCCTGTTCGACAAGGCCGAGCATTTCCGCGCGAAAGGCCGGCACGGCCTGCTGGTACAGCTTGCGGCATTTCACCGTGGCGACGGTCACCCCGCCCCGGTCCGCGACGGAAAGCATGGATTCGGGCATGTCTTCTTCCTTCAGATGGAACCGATTCGCCGGCCGGACGGATTTTTGGAGCCGGCGGATGCCTGATGCATCCGGACGGCACGCGACGGCCGGATCAGACCATGGTCGTGAAGTCCCGGTCAAGGCTCCGGTATTGAATGGCTTCGGAAATGTGTTGCGGCCGTATGGATTCGGACGCATCCAGATCCGCGATCGTCCGGGACACTTTCAGAATGCGGTCATAGGCGCGGGCCGACAGGCCCAGCCGCGTGATCGCGCGGCCCAGCAGGACGTCGGATTCGGAACCCACGACCCCGTATTTCCGGATGTCCCGCGGCGTCATGTGCGCGTTGCAGTACACGCCCGGCCTTCCCCTGAAACGCTCGGTCTGCAGGCGCCGCGCGGTCATGACCCGTCGCCGCACGGCTTCGGATGTCTCTCCCGTGGCGCGTCCCGCCAGCTCCCGGTAGGGGATGGCCGGCACCTCGACGTGGATGTCGATGCGGTCGAGCAGGGGTCCCGAGATGCGCGAGCGGTACCGCTGAACGTCCATGACCGTGCACGTGCATGAATGCAGGGGGTTTCCGAAATGGCCGCAGGGACAGGGATTCATGGCCGCGACCAGCATGAACACGGCCGGGTACGTGACCGTGAGCGCGGCGCGCGAAATGGTGACGCGGCCGTCCTCCATGGGCTGGCGCAGGACTTCGAGCACGTTCTTGCGGAATTCCGGGAGTTCGTCGAGAAACAGGACGCCATGGTGGGCAAGGCTGACCTCCCCGGGCCTGGGCAGGTGGCCGCCGCCGATGAGACCCGCGTCCGAGATGGTGTGGTGCGGCGACCGGAAAGGCCGGGTGGCGATGAGCGCGGTGTCCGTGGGCAGAAGGCCCGCGACCGAATGGATCTTGGTGGTTTCGAGCGCCTCCTCAAGCGTCAGGTCCGGAAGCACGGTCGGGATGCGCTTCGCCAGCATCGTCTTTCCCGATCCCGGGGGACCGATCATCAGCACATTGTGACCGCCCGCGGCCGCGACTTCGAGACTGCGCTTGACGTGCTCCTGGCCCTTGACGTCCTGAAAATCAACGCCGTAGGAGGCGACGCGGGCGAAGACATCCTCCACCGGGACCGTAAAGGGCGGGTCGGTTCCCTCCCCGTCAAGGATTTCCACGGCCTGCCGCAGGGTCTCGACCGGGTGCACGGCCAGCCCCAGGGCCATGGCGGCTTCTTTCGCGTTTTGCTTCGGAAGCAGAATGCGCGGCACGGCTGCGTCGCGCACCGCGACCGAAATCGGAAGCCCGCCGCGTATGGCACGGACCTGGCCGTCCAGCGCCAGCTCGCCCAGCACAACGGTATCCCGCAGTTTTTCCGGGTCGATCTGCCCGCTGGCCGCGAGTATGCCGATGGCCATGGGCAGATCATAGGCGGACCCCTCCTTCCGGATGTCGGCGGGCGCCAGGTTCACCGTGATCCGCTTGTTCGGCAGGTAATACCCGGCGTTCCGTATCGCCGCGCACACCCGTTCCTTGGATTCCTTGACTGCGCTGTCCGGAAGCCCCACGGTCACGAAAGCGGGCAATCCGCCCTCGAAATGGGTTTCTACCTGGACGATGTAGCCCTCGATGCCCAGCACTGCCGCGCTCAATACTTTCGCAAACATGCCGGTTTTTGGAATGGTGAATGATTGATTTCAATCAATTGTATGCAATTCAGCTGACAGAATCAAGCGCTTTTTAAAACGCCTTGACTTTCCAGCCCCGCGGTCGTATGTTGGATGAACAGAGGCTCTATTCCGGACCGGAATACCGGGCGGGACGGCTCATGCCGCGTTGGATCTCCGCGAAAAATCACGGTTTAAGCCGAACCCGGCCTGATGAAATCCGTATAATCCATTGTTCAGGCTCCGGGCGCAGATCCGGTAACGCCGGCCGTACCGTACGGCGCCTTCGGCTTGTCTCTGCGCCCTCAACCGGCCCCTCGCCAATTCCACCTCTCGCGGAGGACTGCATGAAAAAAACGCTGATGCTCACGGCATGGCTGGCGGCCGGCGGCGCCTGCCTCGGCCAGCAGCTGGGTGTCTCTCTGGGACCGGCCGTATTCCGGCCCGAGGGCGGGGTGGCCCTTTCGAACGCGCCGACACCGGTGAACGGATGCGGTCTGGTTCGATTCAGGCTGTCCGATGACCTCCTCCTCCAGTTGTCCGGGGGTTACGGCACAAACAGCCGGTTCTACGAGACGAATTCGCTCATGATGGGCGGACGGTACAGGACCGAAACCCGAATCTCCGGTTTTCCTGCTGAAATCGAATTGCTGGCATCCAGGCCGCTCGTGATCCTGAGCAGTCTCAGGCCCTGCATCGGCCTGGGCGCTGGGATTTACCGCTACACCGCGACCGCCGAAACCCGCACGGCCGTGACTGAATCTGAAATCGAGGCGGACATCGCCGGCTTCGCCCAGTATTTCACGGCCGGATGCGATTTCCGGCTGGGAAAACGCTGGATCGTTTTCGGCCGCGTGCGAAAAATCGGATTCAGCGGCCTCAAGGTGAAGGGCGAGGATCCGTACGAGAACTCACTGGGAAATCCGGCTGTCGCGGAGTACGAAACGTCCCTCCCCGCGGACCCCGGATCAGGCGACTGGTCGCTGGCGGTCGGCGTCCTGGTCGACCTGAAACCCGGCCGATCCTGGTCCATCTCGGGGGAAAAGGACTGACCACGCGGAAGCCCCCTGTCCATGCGGATCCGGATCGACAGCGTCAGGATTCCGGAGTCGACGGGGCTTTCAGCGGGAGGATGTCTGTTTTGGATCAAGAAAGGAGTTCCGATGGCGGTTCCGGATAAAACCCTCAGGCGCTCCAGAGACCGCTGGATCGCGGGTGTATGCGGCGGACTGGCGGAGTATTTCGGATGGCCCGCGGACCGGGT